>NZ_JBSGDV010000002.1:0-357238 GCF_053602555.1 Nonomuraea sp. NPDC004354
TGCACCCGCGCCACCAGCGCCGACGGCAACGCCTCACCCGAACACACCACCCGCCGCAACGACGGCACCGCCAGCTCCGGCTCCTCCACCAGCGCATCCAGCATCGACGGCACGAAGTGCACCATCGACACGTTCTGCTCCCGCATGAGTGCGAGCAGCCCGGCGGTGTCCCGCTGCATCCCCGGTGGTGCCACCACCAGCCCGGCCCCCTCCATCAGGGGCCAGAACAGCTCCCACACCGACACGTCGAAGGTGAACGGCGTCTTGTGCAGCACCCGGTCGCCCGCGCCGAGCGGGAACGCCTCGCCCATCCACACCAGGCGGTTCGCGATGGCCGCGTGGGAGACGAGCACGCCCTTCGGGGTGCCGGTGGAACCGGAGGTGTAGATCAGGTAGGCGGGAGCGCTGGGCGGGATCGGGATGCCCGGCGGCGCCGGGTCACCGGACACTCCTGGTTCGACGGCGGTCAGTCCCGGGAAGCGGTCAGGCTGCTCGGTGATCACCACCCGCGCCCCTGCGTCAGCGGCCATGAACGCCAGGCGCTCGTCCGGGTACTCCGGCTCCAGCGGCAGATACGCGGCTCCCGCCGTCATCACCGCGTGCACGGCCACGACCAGGTCGACGCTCCTCGGCAGGCACACACCCACCACGTCACCCAGCCCGACACCCCGCCCCCGCAACACCGAGGCCAGCCCGTTCACCCGCGCACCGAACTCGGCATACGACAACCAGACACCGTCGCCGCCACAGATCGCCGGAGCGTCCGGCACCTCGGCCACCCGCCGCGCCACCACCTCCGGCAACGCCACGAACTCCCGCGCCCCACCCGTCGCGTTCCACCCCTCCACTGCCGCCACGTCGGCGGCCAGGAGCGGAAGCCGGGAGACGGGAAGGTCGGGGTCGGCGACGGCGGCGGAGAGAAGAGCGACGAAGTGCTCGGCCATCCGCGCGATCGCGTCGGCGTCGAACAGGTCGGCGCGGTACTCGAAGATGCCGCCGAGCTGTCCGGGGAAGCGCTGCAGGTACAGCGACAGGTCGAACTTGGCGGTGGTCGTGCCGGAGGTCACCCACTCGGCCTCCAGGTCGCCGAGGCGCGGTTCGGTCCGTTCGGCGTCCTCGAGGCTGAACAGCGCCTGGACCAGCGGCGTGCTGCCGAGGTCGCGACGCGGCTGCAGGTCCTCGACCAGCGCCTCGAAGGGCACCTCCGAGTTGGCGAAGGCGCCGAGCGTGGTGTTCCTGGCCCGGCCGATCAGCTCACGGAAGGTGGGGTCGCCGGAGCAGTCGGTGCGCAGCACGAGCGTGTTGAGGAAGAAGCCGATCAACGGCTCCAGCTCGGGCCGGGGCCGCTCGGCCGCGGGGGTGCCGACCACGATGTCCCGCTGGCCGGTGTGCCGCGCCAGCAGGACGGTGAAGGCGGCCAGGAGCGTCATGAACAGGGAGGCGTTCTCGGCGGCGCCGAGCAGCCGGAGGCGTTCGGAGACCTCCGGGGAGACCATGAACGGGACGTTGCCGCCCTCGTGGCCCCTGCGGGCCGGGCGGGGCCTGCTGGTCGGCAGCTCCAGGCGTTCGGGCATGCCCGCCAGCCGCTCGCGCCAGTAGGCCAGCTGGGTGTCGCGCAGCTCACCCTCGACCCGGTCATGCTGCCAGGCCGCGTAGTCGGCGTACTGCACGGTCAGTTCCGGCAGCGCCGCGCCCCGGCCCGCGTAGCACTCGCCGAGCTCCCGGGCGAACAGGACCGCCGACCAGGCGTCGTTGGCCACATGGTGAATCGTCACCAGCAACTCGTGGTCGTCGGCCGCGTGCCGTACCAGAGCGGCCCGGAGCGGGGGCTCCGCCGTCAGGTCGAAGCGGCGGGCGGCGAACGCCTCCAACGCGCCCTGCTCCACCGTCTCCAACGGCACGTCCGCCTCGGCCGCCACCGTCACCAGTACGTCGTCGTCACGCTGGACGAACCGCGACCGCAGCACCTCGTGCCGGGCGGCCACCATCGTCAGCGCCCGTTCCAGCGCCGCCACGTCCAGCGGACCGCGCAACCGCAGCCGGACGTGCGTGTTGTACACCGCCAGCTCCGGCTCCAGCTGGTCCAGGAACCACAGCCGCCGCTGGCCGTACGACACGGGCAGCAGCCCGTCGCGCGGGACCGGCACCACCTCGGGAACCGGGGTGGCGGCTTCGAGCCGCGCGGCGGCGATGCGCTCGGCCAGACCGGCCACGGTCGGCGCTTCGAACAGCGCCCGGACCGGGAGGTCGATCCCGAAAGCGCTTCGCAGCCGAGTGACGATCTTGATGGCGAGCAGCGAGTGGCCGCCGAGGGTGAAGAAGCCGTCCTCCCTGCCGAGGGGACCGCTCTCGAGCACCGACTCGAACAGTGCCGCGACCAGCTCCTCCACCGGGCCCTGCGGCGGCGTGCCCGCGGAGTCCTGCCGCGCCTCCCCTGGCTCGGGCAGGGCGGCGCGGTCGAGCTTGCCGTTGGCGTTGGTCGGAAGCTCGTCGAGGAAGGTGAACGACGCCGGGATCATGTGGTCGGGCAGCCGCTCGCGCAGCAGGCCGGCGAGCGCCGCCGGGTCGGCCCGGCCGTCCCCTGACGGCACGACGTAGGCGGCCAGCGTGCCCCGCACGGGCTGCACCACCGCGGTCCTGACCGAGGGGTGGGCGGCCAGGAGCGACTCGATCTCGCCGGGCTCGACGCGCATGCCCCGGATCTTGACCTGGCCGTCCATCCGGCCCAGGTAGTCGACCTCACCCTCCGGCAGCCAGCGGGCCAGGTCGCCGGTGCGGTACATGCGCGCGCCGGCCGGGCCGTACGGGTCGGGCACGAACTGCTGCGCGGTCAGCCCGGGCCGCCGCGCGTAGCCGTGGGCCACGCCGATGCCGGCGATGCACAGCTCGCCGGGCGTGCCGACGGGCACGCGGCGCAGGTCGGCGTCCAGGATCTCGATCCTGATGCCCCTGATGGGCGCGCCGATCGGGGTGCGGGACTCGCCGGGCTCGCACCTGTGCCAGGTCACCTCGATGGCGGCCTCGGTGGGGCCGTAGAGGTTGTGCAGTTCGACGCCCGGGAGCCGCTCGTGCAGGCGGGCCGCCAGCGTGGCCGGGAGGGCCTCGCCCGAGCAGTACACCCTGCGCAGCGCGGGCAGGTCGAGGACCGCTTCGTCCAGGAGCGCGTCCAGCATCGACGGCACGAAGTGCACGGTGGTGACGCGGTGGGCGGCGAGCAGCCGCACCAGCGCGGCCGGGTCGCGGTGCGCGTCGGGGGTGGCGACCACCAGACCGGCTCCGGCGATGAGCGGCCAGAACAGCTCCCAGACCGACACGTCGAAGGTGAAGGTCGTCTTCAGCAGGACCCGGTCCTCGGCGGTGAGCGTGAAGGCGTGATCGGTCCAGGTCAGCCGGTTGCCGATGGCTTCGTGGGAGACGAACACGCCCTTCGGGGTGCCGGTGGAACCGGAGGTGTAGATCAGATAGGCGGGCGCGCTGGGCGGGATCGGGACGCCCAGCGGCGCGCCGTCTCCCGGCACCGCGGGATCGACGGTGGTCGTTCCCGGGAAGCGGTCCGGCTGGTCCGTGACCACCACGCCCGCTCGGGCGTCCTCGGCCATGAATGCCAGCCGCTGGTCGGGGTATCCGGGGTCGAGCGGCAGGTAGGCCGCTCCGGCGGCCACCACCGCGTGCACGGCCACGACCAGGTCGACGCTCCTCGGCAGGCACACGCCCACCACGTCACCCAGCCCGACACCCCGCTCCCGCAGCACCGAGGCCAGCGCGTTCACCCGCGCGCCGAACTCGGCATACGTCAACCAGGCGCCCTCCGCGTCACAGATCGCCGGGGCGTCCGGCGTCCGCGCCACCCGCCGCGCGAGCAGTTCGGCGAGGGAGGCGTACCCCTCCGGCGCGCCCGTGTCGTTCCACCGCTCCACCAGCGCGTCGTCGGCGGCCGGCAGCGAGGGCAGGCCCGACATCCGCTGCTCAGGGCCGGCCGCGACGGCGGTCAGCACCTCGGTGTAGAGCGCCGCGATGCGCTCGGCGGTGGCCTCGTCGAACAGGTCGGTGCGGTATTCCAGGATGCCGCCGACACCGCCGGACTCCCGGCGCAGGTACATGGTGAGGTCGAACTTGGCCGTCGAGGTGCCGACGCCCCGCCACTCCATGGTCAGGCCGCCCGCGCTGACCGCCGGACGGTCCGCGTCCTCCAGGCTGAACAGCACCTGGACCAGAGGCGTCGCGCCCAGGTCGCGCTCGGGCTGCAGCTCCTCGATGAGCGCCTCGAAGGGCACCTCGGAGTTGGCGAAGGCCTCCAGTGTTGTGGCCCTGACCTGCTTGAGCAGATCACGGAAGGTGGGGTCGCCGGAGCAGTCGGTGCGCAGCACCAGCGTGTTGAGGAAGCAGCCGATCAGCGACTCCAGCTCGGGCCGGGGCCGCTCGGCCGCGGGCGTGCCGACCACGATGTCCCGCTGCCCGGTCGCCCGGGAGAGCGCGACCGAGAGCGCCGCGGCCATGGTCATGAACAGGGAGGCGTTCTCCTCCGCGCCCAGGGACCGCAGCCGCTCCACGACCTGGCCGGGGACGGTGATCGGGACGTACGCGCCGACGTAGTCGCGGCGCGCCGGGCGCGGGCGGTCTGCCGGGAGCTCCAGGCGTTCGGGCATGCCGGCGAGCCGCTCGCGCCAGTAGGCCAGCTGGGTGTCGCGCAGCTCGCCCTCGACCCTGTCACGCTGCCAGACCGCGAAGTCGGCGTACTGCACGGCCGGCTCGGGCAGCGCCGCGCCCCGGCCCGCGTAGCACTCGCCCAGCTCCTGGGCGAACAGCACCGCGGACCACGCGTCGGTGACGACGTGATGGATCGTCACCAGCAGCTCGTGGTCGTCCGCGGCGTGACGCGCCAGAGCGGCCCGCAGCGGCGGCTCGGCCGTCAGGTCGAACCGGCGGGCGCCGAAGGCCGCCAGCGCCTCCGGCTCCACCACCTCGAACGGCACGAACGCCTCGGCCGCCACCGACACGAACAGGTCGTCATCGCGTTGCACGAACCGCGACCGCAACACCTCGTGACGAGCGGCCACCATCGTCAGGGCGTGCTCCAGCGCCGCCACGTCCAGGGCGCCGCGCAACCGTAGCCGCACATGGGTGTTGTAGACGGCCAGCTCCGGCTCCAGCTGATCCAGGAACCACAGCCGGCGCTGCGAGTAGGAGGCGGGGAGCAGGCCGTCGCGTGGCACCGGGAGGACCGGCGGGATCTGGTCGGCGCCCCTGCCCTGTGCCGCGGCCACCAGGTCGGCGATCCCGGCGACGGTGGGCGACTCGAACAGCGCCTTGGGGGAGAGCCCGACGCCGAACGCCTTGCGCAGGCGGCCCATCAGCTTGATGGCCAGCAGGGAGTGGCCGCCCAGCGCGAAGAAGCCGTCGTCCCGGCCGACGGGACCGCTCTCGAGCAGCGCCTCGAACAGGGCCGCCACCAGCTCCTCCACCGGGCCGCGCGGGGGCACCCGCTCGGCCTCCACGGTGTCCGGCGGGTCGGGCAGCCTGGATCGGTCGACCTTGCCGTGCGCGGCCAGGGGCAGCGCGGGCAGCTCCACCAGGTGGGCGGGAATCAGGTAGGTGGGCAGGCGCTCGGCCAGGTAGCCGGGCAGCTGCCGGGTGTCGCCGACGACGTAGGCCACCAGCTCGGGCTTGTCCTGCCCGCGCACGACCACCACGCAGTCGGTGACCGCGGGATGGGCCGCCAGCACGGCCTGCACCTCTCCGGGTTCGACCCGGTGCCCGCGGATCTTGACCTGGCCGTCCGCGCGGCCGAGGAACTCGATGGCGCCGTCCGGTAACCGCCGCGCCCGGTCGCCGGTGCGGTAGATGCGGGCGCCGGGCGCGCCGTACGGGTGGGGGACGAAGGCGGCGGCGGTCTGTCCGGGGCGGCCCAGGTAGCCGCGCGCGACGGTGGTTCCGCCGATGCACAGCTCGCCGACGACCCCGTCGGGTACCGGGCGCAGGTCCTCGTCCAGGATGTAGGCCTCGGCGTGGGGCAGCGGGAAGCCGATGGGGGTGACCGCGCCGGCTCCGGCCGGCTCCTGGTCGCCCGCCAGGCCGAGCACGCCGACGGTGGTTTCGGTCGGACCGTAGTGGTTGACGACCGCGGGGCCGCCGGGGCGCGAGCGCAGCTGCCGTACCCAGTCCCATCGTGACGCTTCGCCGCCGAACACCAGCGTACGGCCGGGCAGCAGGTCGGCCTCGTCGGCGTGCAGGGCGGCCAGGTGTGAGGGCGTGATCTTCATCAGGTCGATGCGGTCGCGCCTGAGGTGCTCGGCGACCCAGGCGGCGTCCGTCGCGTGCTCGCGTGGGACCAGGTGCAGGGTGCCGCCGGTGAGGAGCGCGCCGTGGAAGACGGTGACGCTGAAGTCGAAGGTCAGCGGCTGCAGCATCGAGTGGCGCAGCCCGGGCGCCAGGTCGAGCAGACCGCCGACCCCGGCCACGTAGGCGGTGAGCTGCCGGTCGGCGATGCCCACCCCCTTGGGCCGGCCGGTCGAGCCGGAGGTGTAGATCACGTAGGCGAGCGTGTCCGGGTGCCGGGTGATCTCGGGGGCGGTCTCCGGCTGCTCGTCCGCCTCGCCCAGGTCGATGACCGGAAGTCCGGTCTCGGGCGGGCCGAGCTCCGCCCGGGTGATGACGGCCGTCGCCCCCGAGTCCGCCAGCAGCTCGCGCAGCCGCTCCACGGGATGCTCCAGGTCCAGCGACAGGTAGGCGGCGCCCGCCTTGAGCACGGCGAGGACGGCCACGGCGAGCTCGACGTCGGTGTCCAGGAAGAGCGCCACCGGGGTGTCAGGGCGGGCCACCCCGGCCAGGCGGTGGGCCAGCCGGTTGGATCTGCGGTCCAGCTCGGCGTAGGTCAGGGTGCGTCCCGCGGCGTCGGCCACCGCCACCTGGTCCGGGCGGGCGGCCACCTGGGCCGCGAAGGCCCCGGTCACGGTGTCGGACGCGGGGGCGGACCCGGCGCGGAACGGCGAGGTGGCCGTGGTGAGGCGCTCCTCCTCGCCGGGCAGCAGGAACGGCAGGTCGGCCAGGGACGTCTGCGGCTCGGCCAGCGCGGCGTCGAGCAGGCCGCGGTAGCGGGCGGCGAAGTCCCTCGTCCAGGCCTCGTCGAACAGCGCGGTGGCGTACTCGATGCGCCCGTCGATGCGCCCGTCCACCTCGGCGAGGTCGATCAGCAGGTCGACCTTGGCGGTGCCGTTGCGCACCTGCCCGTTGGTGACCAGGGAGGGCAGGAGGTTGAACACGACCTGGTGCAGCGGCGTGCCCACACCTTCCGCACGGTCCGGCCTGAGCTCCTCGACGAGCCGCTCGTAGGGCACCTCGGCGTGGTCGAGGGCGTCGAAGACCGCGGTCCGCACCCGGTCGACCAGCTCGGCGAAGGTCGCCTCACGCGCGCAGTCGGTGCGCAGCAGCAGGGTGTTGACGAAGTTGCCGATCAGCGGCTCCAGCTCGGGCAGCGGCCGCCCGCCCACCGGGGAGCCGACCACCACGTCCGCCCGCCCGGCCAGCCGGGACAGCAGGGCTTTGAGCCCGGCGAGCAGCACCACGAAGGGCGTGGTGCGCCGCTCCTTGGCCATCCGGTGCACGCCCTGCACGGTGAGGGCGGGCAGCTCGAAGCCGATGTCGCCGCCGGTGTGCCGCGGCAGGCCCGGATCGGGCGCTCGGGGTGACAGGCGCAGCGGCTCGGGCAGGTCGGCGAGCTGCTTGCGCCAGTAGCCGAGCTGGTCGGCCAGCTCGCCGCCGTCCCACCTGCCGCGCTGCCAGGCGGCGAAGTCGCCGTACTGGATCGGCAGCTCGGGGAGCTCGCTCTCCCCGTTCCCCGTGACGGCACGGTAGGCGGCCTGGAACTCCCGCTGGAAGATCGCCACGGAGGCGGCGTCGAAGGCGACGTGATGCACGGTGAAGAAGAGGCGGTCGGCCTCATCCGTGCGGATCAGGCGCGCCCGCCACAGCGGAGCCCGGTCGAGCGGAACAGAGCGGGCGGCCTCGGCGTCATACACCTCGGCGAGCCGTGCCTGCCGTTCCTCGGGTGGGAGCCCTCGCAGGTCCGTGACAGGCACGTCGACCGGCACCTCGGGCAGCACGACCTGGGTCGGCACGCCGTCGCGGGCCTCCAGCGCGGTACGCAGCACCTCGTGGCGGGCGACGACCCTGGCCAGGGCGGCTGCCACCGCGGAGGGCACGGCGGCAGCGTCGGTACCGGCAGGCAGGCGGGTACCGAAGGGGATGTTGTAGACGGCGAGCCCAGGTTCCAGCTGGTCCACAAACCAGAGCCGTTCCTGCGCGAAAGAGGCGGGGAGCTCGAAACCGTTCGCCGGGTCCATAGGCGCGCTCACGCTATTCGGCCCGCTCGTACTCCTGCATGGCCTCGCGCAGGCTGCGGGGCCTCATGTCCGTCCACACCTTGTCGATGTACTCGAGGCAGTCTTTACGGTCGCCCGAAAAGCCTTCCTCGCGCCAGCCGGCCGGGAAGGGGCGGTCGGCTGCCCAGATCGAGTATTGCTCTTCGTGGTTGATCACTACCTTGTAGTCGCCACTGGGCATGGATCCGCCTACTCCCTTTCGCGGCGCCAGGGGTTGCCCGACACGCCAAAGAACAATGTGGGACTTTGGGCCGCAAAATCTGGCAAGTTACGGCCCGTAATGGAGCAGCAGCGCACCTTATCCGGCTCTGACAGCCCCTGTAGTCGTTTTCACAGAAGCGTCGCCGATTGAAGTAGATGGGCGCCCGGCGAGTCAAGACATGTCGGAAGAACAGCATCTAACGATCACTGACAGTGTTCATGACAAGAATCGTGCATTGACACCGCCCCGAGGCTCGGTGAAATATTGGCCGGGCCCAAACTCGTCACCACGACTTGGGCGGCAACAGACCATACGTCCGTTTTACGGGGTTCTCCTTCATTCCGCGCTCACCCAGTGCGGAGAGAGGTTCAGTCCAGCATGGCGGTGCACAGCTCCCTCCCCTACCTGCAGACGACCCGAACGGCATGACCACCCGGCCCTCGCTGGCGGTCATCGGCACCGGCGGCCTGGCCAGAGCCGTCTGCTACGCCCTGGCCGTGATCGGGCCGCCGGCCCATGTCACCGTGATCGGGCGCGACCCGGCCCGTACCGCCGATCTATGCCATGTCGGTATGGCCAGAGCCGCACTGTCCGGCACCGGCGTCAGCTTCCGCCCCCAGACCGCGGACCCTTCCAGCGAGGACGCCCTCGCGGAGGCGCTGGCGGCCGCCGCTCCGGCGGGCGTGCTGCTGGCCGCCTCCAGCCAGTCCCCCTGGGAGTCGCTCAGCTCGCCCTCGGCATGGACCGCCCTGCTGCGGCGCGGAGGTTTCGGGCTCACGCTGCCCTTCCAGGCGGAGTCCGCCGTCCGCGCGGGCGAGGCGCTCGCCTCGGCCTGCCCCGGCTCGTGGTTCGTCAACGCCTGCTTCCCCGACGCGGTCAATCCCGTGCTGGCCGCCGGCGGCACCCAGGTGCTGTGCGGCATCGGCAACGCCGGCCTGCTGGCCGCCAGCCTCCAGGCCGCGCTCGGCCTGCCTGACCAGCGAGAGCTGCAGGTGCTCGCACACCACGCGCACCTGTACACCCCGGCCTCCCCCGAGACCGAGGCGCGGGCCTGGCACCAGGGCCGCCCGCTCGCCGACGTCGGCACGCTGCTGGCCGGCCAGCGGGCCACCTCCCGAACCGAGCTCAACCACGTCACCGGCCTGACCGCCGCCCGCGTGCTGGGCTGCCTGCTCACCGGCGGCGACCTGGACACCTCACTGCCGGGCCCGCTCGGACTGCCGGGCGGCTACCCGGTACGGCTCGCGGCCGGCCGGCTGAGCCTGCGCCTGCCGCCCGGAGTGGACCGTGCCGACGCCGTCGCGTTCAACCAGCGCTCCGCCGTACAGGACGGGGTGGTCGTGGACGGGACGCGCGTCACCTTCGGCCCCGCCGCCCAGCAGGAGCTGGCGCGGGTCGCCCCCGATCTCGCCGACGGCTTCCACGTCGCGGACCTGGCGCCCGTGACCAAGGCGTTCGCCCAGCTCCGGGACCGGCTCCGCGACCTGCCCGCAGACTCACCCAGCCCCGCCGACAACCCGTAACGAGGTGCGCCCGACGATGCACGCAGCGAACCTGCTTATCGACTACTACGACCGCCTCCCCGCCTCGATCGCGGCCTGCGTCGACGACCTGGAGCCGGTCAGGTCCGACACCGGCTTCTCCCCCGGCTACCACCTGCCCGCCCTCGACGCGGACGTGGAACGTTTCCTGTCCGTGGCCACCGCCCGCTGGCAGCCGCTCGGCGCGTACGGCGAGCACCGGCTGACCCTGCTCGACCTCACGGGCAACCCCGCCACGGGAACCACCAAGACCTTCGCCTCGCTGCTGATCGTCGCGCGCGCGGTGGAGTACATCAGGCGGTACGGCGAAGCCGTCACGATCTTCTCGCCCACCTCGGCCAACAAGGGCGTCGCGCTGCGCGACGCGGTGCTGCGCGCGATCGAGGCCGGCCTGGTCGAGGCCGACCAGCTGCGCACGGTGATCCTGGCGCCCCGCTCGTGCCTGGCCAAGCTCCGCTCCAGCCGGCTGTCCACCGATCCCGCGCTGCGCGCGCTCAACCCGATGCTGATCTACAGCGGGCCCGAGCCTGAGCAGGTCAAGGCGCTCGGCCGGGCCTTCGCCGACAAGTTCGCCGGTGACCTGCGGGCCAGGGGCGAGAACCTGTGGTACTCGCTGGACCTGGCCAACTACCTGGTGGCCGACACCGCGAGGGCGTACTTCGAACACGCGGCGGCCCCCGTCACAGGGCCCCGGCTGCACGCGCACGCGGTGTCCAGCGCCTTCGGCCTGCTCGGCTACCACCGTGGCCGGGACGTGCTGGAGGACTCCGGGGCCTCGAGCCCTGAGCACCGGCCGGCCAGCCTGCTCGTGCAGCATCTCGGCACCCCCGACATGGTGCTCAACCTGCGCCACGGCGACTTCGAACGCGCCAACCTGCCCGCCTACGAGGCCCTCGACGGGCTCTACCGGCAGTCGTCCGACCCGCGCTTCCCCCAGGTGACCTACGACCCCGACGAGGTGCTCGACCCGACCTTCTACACCCACCGGCCCGCCACGTCCCCCGCGATGAACGCGATCATCGAGCGGGCCGGCGGCGACGGCATCGTGGTCTCGCTGGCCGAGTGCGTGGCCCGCTATCCGCAGGTGCGCGAACTGCTCGCCGGGTCCGGCTGCGAGCTGCCCGCCGACTTCCGGCAGCTCAGGGAATGGTCCCTGGTCATGGCCATGACGGGCGTGCTCAACGCCGTGGACCGCGGCCTGGCCGACGACTGGCGGGACGTGGTCGTGCACGGGTCGGGCCGCTACACCTCGGCCGAGTACGTGCCGCTCGAACTCGAGGCGATGACCGAGGTGGCGAACGTCGAGGACGTCGCCGCGGTGGTCTGCCGCTGATGTCGCTCCCTGAAGACGCGATCGCCGTCGTCGGGATGGCCGGGCGCTTCCCCGGCGCTCCCGACGTGGCCTCGCTCTGGCGCAACCTGCTCGACGGTGTGGACGCCGTGCACGACCACACCGAGGCCGAGCTGCGCGCGCTCGGGGTGGGCGAGCGCCTGCTGACCGACCCGGCGCACGTGCGGGCCGGCGGGCGGCTGCCCGACGTGACGGCGTTCGACGCCGAGTTCTTCGGCATGCCGATGGACGAGGCCGCCGCCATGGACCCCCAGCAGCGGCTCTTCCTGGAGCAGTCCTGGGCCGCCCTGGAGGACGCGGGCTGCGACCCGGCGGCCTTCGACGGGCTGATCGGCGTCTTCGGCGGAGCCTCGGTCAACAGGCATTTCCTCTACCGGCAGTTCACCGGCGACCCGGACGAGCCGCTGGTCCCGGGTTTCGCGCCGGACTACCTGGCCGCCCAGACGGCCTACCGCCTGGGGCTGACCGGCCCCGCGATGGCCGTGCAGACCGCCTGCTCCAGCTCGCTCACCGCGGTGTGCGTGGCCGCCCAGCACCTGCTCGACTACCGCTGCGACCTGGCGCTCGCGGGCGGCGTGAGCGTCACCGAGCCCCGGTTCCTGCACACGCCCGGCGGCCTGGTCTCGCCCGACGGCCGCTGCCGCGCCTTCGACGCCGCCGGCCAGGGCGGCGCCTACAGCAGCGGTGTGGCCGTGCTGGCGCTCAAGCGCCTGGAGGACGCGGTCGAGGCCCAGGACCGGGTCCTCGCCGTGCTCAGGGGCTGGGCGGTGGTCAACGACGGCGCCCGCCGCGCCGGGTTCGCCGCCCCCGGGCTGGAGGGCCAGGCGAGAGTGGTGGCCGAGGCGCTGGCGGACGCCGGCCTGCCGCCCGCCGCGATCGGTTTCGTCGAGGCGCACGGCAGCGGCACCGCGGTCGGGGACGCGATCGAGCTCACCGCCCTGGCCCAGGCCTTCTCCGACGAACCGCTGCCGCCGGCCTCCGTCGCCCTCGGGTCGGTCAAGACCAACCTCGGCAACCTGGACACGGCGGCGGGCGCGGCCGGGCTGATCAAGGCCGTGCTGGCGGTACGGCACGGCGTCATCCCGGCCAACCTCCACTTCGAGCGGCCCCATCCGGACGTCGACTTCGCCTCGCTGCCCTTCTACGTGCCGGTCAAGAACGTGGCGTGGGACGCGGAGACCCGGCGGGCCGGGGTCAGCTCCTTCGGCCTTGGCGGGACCAACGCGCACGTGATCGTCGAGCAGGCCCCGGCCGGCCCGCCGCGCCCGGCCGCCGCCGGCTGGCGCGTCCTGCCCGTCTCGGCCAGGACGCCCGAGGCGCTGCGCCAGGCCCGCACGCGGCTGGCCGACCACCTGGAGGTGGCTCCCGGCACGGACCTGGACGACGTCGCCCACACGCTGACCGCCGGACGGCGGGCCTTCACGTGCCGGGCGGCGATCGTCTGCCGCGACCTGACCCAGGCCGTCGCCGGGCTGCGCGACCTGGCCGAACCTGTCACCCCGCCGCACGACCCGGCAGGGGGACGCGGCGGCCTGCCGTACGACGCTCCCGATGACCTGCTGCGGGCGGCCGCCGCCTGGGTGAACGGCGGCGGGCCCGCCTGGCCGCCGCCGGGCGGCCGCATCGTCTCGCTACCGGCCTATCCGTTCCAACGGGAGGAGGTCCGATCATGAGACCCGACACCAGCTCGCTCGACCGCTGGTTCTCCACCCCGCAGCCCCGGCCCACGGCGCCCAGGCAGCTGTTCTGCCTGCCGTGGGCCGGTGCGGGGGCGGGAGCCTTCCAGGGCTGGGCCGCGGCGGCGGGACCGGAGCTCGAGGTGTTACCCGTGGTCCTCCCCGGACGGGAAGGCCGCTTCTCCGAACCCTTCGACCTCGACATCGCGGAGCTGGCCGACGCCGTCTCGGCCCGGGCCGACCGCCCGTACGCCTTCTACGGGCACTCCATGGGCGGCAGGCTGGGTTTCGAGGTGATCCGCGAGCTGACAAGGCGGGGCGAGCGGCTGCCGCGGCGGCTGTACCTCGGCGCGTGCCGTCCCCCGGACCTCGTGGAACCGCTGGCGGCGCTGTCGGAGGTGTCCGACGAGGAACTGCTCGGCAGGCTCATCGAGCTCGGCGGTCTGCCGGAGGAGCTGCTGGCCGAACCGGAGCTGTGCGAACTCGTGCTGCCGGTGCTGCGGGCGGACTTCACCTGGCTGCACGAGTACGTCTACGAGCCGGGACCACCGATCGGGGTGCCCATCGAGGCCTTCGCCGGAGCCGAGGACAAGTCGGTCTCCGTCTCGGCCATGCGGGGCTGGTCCAGGCACACGAGCGCCGGATTCACCCTCAGCGTCCAGCCGGGCGGCCACTTCTTCCTGCGCGAGCGGCGGGATCACATCTTGGACAGGGTGCGGGGATGAGCGGAACCGGCACGGGCGGACACCGCATGCCGCTCGGCGAGACCGGCTGGTGGGTGTGGCGCGAGGCGCTGCTGCGCAGCACCGGCTTCCCGGCCGACGGCCTGGACCGGCTGGCCGCCCCCGACTGCGGGCGGGCGGCCGACGCGCTGCTCTCGGGCGAGCTCGGGGACGCCGACTTCGACAAGATCCTCGCGGAGGCCTGCCACGACGTCGCGAGGGAACTGAGCGAGATCGCCGCCGATCCGCTCTTCCGCGAGGCGATCACCTGGCAGAACAGGGGCGCCCTGGTCTCGCTGGACGCCCTGGCGCGGGGCGGGGCCGATCAGCGTCGCGACAGCAGGCGGCGCGAACGCGAGCGCATCGCCGTCAAGTACTGGCAGCGTTACAGCGCCAAGAACGAGACCGTGGGCTTCTTCGGGCCGGTGACCTGGGTGCGGTGCACGCAGGACGAGCCCGCGCTGAGCGTGCGGCCCGGCGAGCGGCTGCTGTCGGAGCGGCGCGTCTTCTTCGAGGACTGGGCGCTGCGCGCGTACGCGGCGAAGCTGGCCGAGGATCCGGCGGTGCGCCGCTGGCTGCCGCCCGCCCTGCAACCCCAGCTGACCTTGGACGGCCGCCAGGTACGGCGGCCGGCGCACCCGCCCGTCCCGGTGTCGGCCGCCGAGGCTCTGCTGCTGTCCCGGTGCGACGGCAGGCGCCGGGCGGTGGACGTGGCCGGCGAGGTGGCGGGACAGGCCGGCATCCGCACCGAAGGCGACGCCTACCTGCTGCTGGACCTCCTGGTCGAGCGCGGCCTGCTGACCTGGCAGGGCGACCTGCCGCAGTCCCCGCACGCCGAGGAGCGCCTGCGGCTGCTGCTGTCCTGCATCGAGGACGCGCCCGTGCGCGAGCGGGCCCAGGCGGGGCTGGAGCGGCTCGCGTCGGCCCGGCGGGAGGTCGCGCGCGCCGCCGGCGACCCGGACGCCCTGCTGGCCGCCCTGGACGCGCTCAGCACGGTGTTCACCGAGGTCACCGGCGCCGGCTCGGTCCGCAGGACCGGCCAGACGTATGCCGGCCGCGGTCTCGTCTACGAGGACACCACGCGCGACGTGACCGTGAGCGTGGGCGGGCCGCTGCTCGACGGCATCGCCGAGCCGCTGGCGCTGATGCTCGGGGCCGCCCGGTGGCTGACGGCCGAGCTGGCCGCGGCCTACGGCCAGGCGCTGCGGGACCTGTACGAGGAACTGCGCGCCGACGGCCCGGTGCTGCTGTCCGACCTGTGGTACCTCGCCCAGGGCATGTTGTTCGGCTCCGGGCCCAGACCCGTCGACGCCATAGCCGAGGAGTTCGCCCGCCGCTGGGCGGAGCTGTTCGGCCTGGACAGCGTGGCGCCGGAGACCGCCGAGCTGACCTTCAGCACCCGCGAGCTGGCCGCCTCCGACGCGTTCGCCGCCACCGGCCCCGGCTGGTCCGCCGGCCGGCTGCACAGCCCCGACCTGCAGATCTGCGCCGACAGCGTCGAGGCGGTCAACCGCGGCGACTACCTGGTGGTCATGGGCGAGATGCACGCGGCCTGGGCGACCTTCGACTGCTCCGTCTTCACCCTCGCCCACCCCGACTCCGGCGCCCTGCGCGACGCGCTGGCCGAGGACCTGGGAACGGGCCGGGTCAGGCCGCTCTACCCGGTGGACTGGCCGCGCTACACCGGCCGCGTGTCGTACTCGCTGGACCACCCGACCGACAGCGAGCTGGCCTGGACCGCCGCCCCCGGCGCGGACCCCGACCGGCTCATGCCCGCCACGGGCGTCCTGGTCGGCGAGGTGGACGGGGAACTGGTCGCCACCGCCCCCGACGGCCGGAGCCGGCCGCTGCTGGAGGTCTTCTCGCAACTGCTGTCCATGCACGCGGTGGACGGCTTCAAGCTCGTCGGGGCCGGACCGAACCAGCACACCCCGAGGATCACCATCGACCGGCTGGTGGTGGCCCGCCGGACCTGGCGGACCACCGCCGACGCGACGGGGCTGACCGACGTCGGCGGCGAGCGCGCCCGCTACCTGGCCGTACGCCGCTGGCGACGCGAGCTCGGCCTGCCCGAACGGGTCTTCGTCAAGCTGTCCACGGAGATCAAGCCGCTGTACGTCGACCTCACCAGCCCGGTCTTCGCCGACCTGCTCTGCTCGATGGTGCGCTCGGCGCGCCTCACCGCCGGGCAGGACGTGCGGCTGGTGGTCTCGGAGATGCTGCCCACCCCCGACCAGACGTGGCTGCTCGACGCCGAGGGCCGCCGCTACTTCACCGAACTGCGCATGCACATGGTCGATCCCCTTCCTGGAGGCGCGGGATGACGCTGCCCGATCTGGTGCTGGCCCACGCCGCGCGCCGCCCGTGGGCGCCGGCCGTACGGCAGTGGCAGGACGTGCTCACCTACGGCGAGCTGGCCGAGCAGGCGGGCGGTCTGGCCGCCCGGCTGCCGGACATGGGGCCGGAACGCCTGGTGGGGGTGTGCCTGCGGCGCACGCCCAGCATGGTCGCCGGGGTGCTCGGCGTACTGCTGGCCGGGGGCGCGTACGTGCCCCTCGACCCCGACGGCCCCGCCGCGCGCCGGGAGCAGATCATCCGGAGCGCGGGCCTCGACGTCGTCGTGGTCGACGAGTCCACCGCCGGCCTGTTCGACGGGGTGCGGGTGGTCCCGGTGGAGGGTCCGCCCGCCGCGCCGGGTCACTGCCCCGCGCTGCCCGACAACGCGGCCTACGTGCTGCACACCTCGGGATCCACCGGCACGCCCAAGGGGGTGGTGATCAGCCATCGGAGCGCGCGCGCGTACGCCACCAGGCAGATCGAAGTGATGGGCCTCGACGAGCACGCGCGCGGCTTCGCCTTCGCCTCGCTCGGCTTCGACGTGTCGGTGCACGACCTGTTCGTGCACCTGGGCGCCGGCGCCACCGTCATGCTGCTGGGCGAGGCGGACCGGCGCGACCCCGTACGGCTGCAGCGCTTCTGCGAGGAGCATCGCATCACGACCGGCTGCGTGCCGGTCTCCCTGCTGCCCGTGCTGGAGCCGGCACGTCTGCCCGAGTGGCGGACCCTGGTCACCGGGGCCGAGGCGCCGGGGCCGGAGCAGGTGGAACGCTGGTCAGGCGCGCGCTTCCTCAACAACTACGGGCCCACCGAGACGACGGTGGCGGTCACCCTCTTCGAGGCCGAGGGGAGCTGGGACCGGCCGCTGCCGATCGGCGTTCCCAAGGGCGGGCACCGCGCGCACGTCGTGGACGAGGAGCTGCGGGAGGTCCCGGCGGGCGTGCCCGGCGAGCTGCTGATCGGCGGGGTGGGCCTGGCCCGGGGGTACCTGGGCCGGCCAGGGCTGACCGCCGAGCGTTTCCTGCCCGACCCGTTCGCCGGCGGCGGTGAGCGGCTCTACCGGACCGGCGACCTGGTGGTGCGCCAGCCCGACGGGAACCTGCTGTTCCTGGGCAGGACCGACCGCCAGGTCAAGATCCGCGGGCAGCGCGTGGAGATCGGCGAGGTGGAGACCGTGCTGCGCGGCCACCCGCAGGTCGGGCATGCCGTGGTGGAGGCCGTCGAGGGGCCGGGCGGGCTCCGGCTGGTGGCCTTCTGCACCGCTGACGGCGCGAGTCCCGGCCTGCTGCGGGAGCACTGCGCGGAGCGGCTGCCCGAGGTGATGGTGCCGGCCGAGGTGCTCGTCCTGCCGAGCCTGCCGATGTCGTCGTCGGGCAAGGTCGACATCCAGGCCTTGCTGGCGCTGGTGCCCGACGCGCCGCCCGCGGGCGGGGGCACACCGCCGGAATCGCCGACCGAGCGCGCGGTGGCCGAGGTCTGGTCGCGGGTGCTCGGCCGGACCCCCGGGCTGGAGGACGACTTCTTCGCCTCCGGTGGGCATTCCATCAGCGCCATGCGCCTGGTCAGCGGCCTGCGCGAGGCGCTGGGGCGGGAGCTGGCGGTGGAGGACGTCTTCGCCGCGCGCACCCTCGGCGCGCTTGCGGCACGGGTGGACGGCGCGCCGCCCGCGGCCGAACGGCTGCCCTCCGGCAGCTCACCCGCGCTGACCGCGTCGCAGCGGCGCCTGTGGTTCCTCGAGCGGCTCTCCCCCGGCAACGTCGCCTACAACATCGCGGTCGCCGAGCGCCTGCGCGGAACGCTCGACGTGGCGGCGCTGGAGCGGGCGCTGTCCGCCGTGGCCGCGCGGCACGAGGTGCTGCGCTGGCGGGTGCCCGACGCCGGCGGCGTGCCCCGCGTGGAGGTGTCCGCGCCCGAACCCGTGCACCTGGAGGTCGAGGCCCTGGACGGCGACTTCCAGGGCCAGGCGCAGCGGCTCCGCGCCTGGCTGGACGAGGCCGCCGCCCATCGCTTCGACCTGGCCCGCGGCCCGCTGTGGCAGGCCAGACTGGCCAGGCTCGGCCCGGACGACCACGTGCTGTCGGTGACCTTCCAGCACGCGGTCTTCGACGGCTGGTCGCAGCGGCCCTTCTTCGACGATCTGGCCCGTGCCTACGTCGGCGAGGTCCTGGCCGAACCCCCGACCACCTTCTCCGACTACGCCGCGTGGCGCGCGGAGCGGAACAGCAGGCGGGCCGAGCAGGACCTGGCCTGGTGGACCCGGTCGCTGTCCGACGCTCCCACGACGCTCGACCTGCCCAGGGACAACCCGCGGCCCGACGTGCAGAGCCATGCAGGGGCCCTGGCCACGGCAGCGCTGACGCCGGAGACCACCGCCGGCATCCGCGCGCTGGCGGTACGCCTGGGCACCACCACCCCGAGCGTGCTGCTGGCCGCCTTCGCCGAACTGGTCCGGCGCATCACCGGCCGCGACGACATCGTGGTCGGCACCCCGGCGGCGGACCGCAGGCACGAGGCGTTCCAGGACCTGATCGGGTTCTTCGTCGACATCGTGCCGATCCGGTTGCGTTCGGCCGGGTCGGCCACCTTCGCCGAGCGGGTGCGTGGCTGCTCGGACGCGGTCATCGACGCGTTGGCCAGGCCCGGCGCCGCCATCGAGGACATCGTCGGCGCCCTGGCGGTACGGCGTGAGCCGAGCCGGGCCCCGCTGGTGCAGGTGCTCTTCAACGTCTACAACTTCCCCGAGCCGCGGCTGGAGCTGAAGGGGCTGAGCTCCACCGGCATCGTGCCCGCGCCCGCCGGCTCCCCGTTCGACCTGACGGTCTACGTCGTGGAGCGGGACGGGCGCTACGCGGTGGACATCGTCTACAACACCGACCTCTACGCCGCCGAACGCATCGAGCTGCTGCTGCGGGCGTTCGCCGACCTGCTCGACCAGGCCGTGGCCGACCCCGGCGCCCCCGCGGCCGGCTTCGAGCTGAGGGGCGTCGACGTGCTCGCGCGGGGGGTGGCCGACGACCCGGCCGACGCCGTACGAGCCGAGCCCGTGGCGGCCGGGGCGCGCGCGGAGCCCGTCACCGACACCGAGCGGCTGCTGGCCGGGATCTGGCGGGACGTGCTCGGCCGGGCCGAGGTGACCGCGACCGACAACTTCTTCGACGTCGGCGGCACCTCCATGGCCGTCGTCGTGGTGCGGGACCGGCTGGCCGCCCTGACCGGGCGACAGGTGACGGTCGTCGACCTGTTCCGCTACCCGACCGTACGCGCGCTGGCCGCCCACCTCGACGGCGAGGCCGCGAATCCGGAACTGAGCCGCGCCGACCGGCGTGCCGACACACGCCGCCAGCTGCGGGACAAGCGCAGGAGGAGACAGTGACAGAGTTGTCGAACGACTCGGGCGCCGAGCCCATCGCCATCATCGGCATGAGCGCCCGCGTGCCGGGCGCCAACGACCTCGACCAGTTCTGGCGCAACCTGGTCGACGGGGTGGAATCGGTGACCTTCTTCACCGACGAGGAGCAGCTCGCCAGAGGGGCGACCCCGGAGCAGCTGGCCAGCACCTCCTTCGTCAGGGCCGCGCCCATCATGATCGAC
The DNA here is from genome assembly GCF_053602555.1 of Nonomuraea sp. NPDC004354. Taxonomy (NCBI): domain Bacteria; kingdom Bacillati; phylum Actinomycetota; class Actinomycetes; order Streptosporangiales; family Streptosporangiaceae; genus Nonomuraea; species Nonomuraea sp. NPDC004354. The sequence goes on from NZ_JBSGDV010000002.1 coordinate 19,799, forward strand.
ATGGAGGGCTTCGACCACCGCCTGTTCGGCATGAGCGCCCGCGAGGCGGAGCTGGCCGACCCGCAGCAGCGGGTCTTCCTGGAGCAGGCGCACGCCGCGCTGCAGGACGCCGGCTACGACCCGACCACCTACGACGGCGCCATCGGCGTCTACGGCGGCTCGGGGCCCAGCCAGTACCAGTGGCTCAACCTGCAGACCAACCCCGACCTGGACAGCAACGCGCTCAAGCTCGGCATGTCGATCGGCAACAACATCGACTACGTCGCCACCACGGTCTCCTACCGGCTGAACCTGCGCGGGCCGGCCATGACCGTGACCACCGCCTGCTCGTCCTCGCTGGTCGCCCTGCACCTGGCGTGCGAGTCGCTGCGCGGCGGGGAATGCGACATGGCGCTGGCCGGCGGGGTCTGCGTGGAGCTGCCGCACGGCGTCGGATACCCGGCCATGGACGGCTTCACCTCCTCCGACGGGCACGTCAAGCCGTTCGACGCCCGCGCCGACGGCACCATCTGGGGCAGCGGCGTCGGCGTGATCGTGCTCAAGCGCCTGGAGGACGCGCTGGCCGACGGCGACCACATCCGCGCCCTGGTCCTGGGGAACGCCGTCAACAACGACGGCAGCAACAAGATCGGCTTCTCCGCGCCGAGCCACGCGGGCCAGACCGAGGTGATCGTGGAGGCCCTCGGCGTGGCCGGGGTGGATCCGCGCACCATCAGCTACGTGGAGGCGCACGGCACCGGCACCGCCCTCGGCGACCCCATCGAGGTGGCCGCCCTGAGCGAGGTCTACCGGCGCGACACCGACGATCGCGGCTGGTGCGGCATCGGCTCGGTGAAGTCCAACATCGGCCACCTCAGCCAGGCCTCCGGCGTGGTCGGCGTGATCAAGACGGTGCTCGCGATGGAGCACGGGCTGATCCCGCCCAGCATCAACTTCGAGCGGCCCAACCCGGCCATCGACTTCGACTCCAGCCCCTTCTACGTGGTCTCCGCCCCGTCGAAGTGGGAGGGCGACGAGGCCGACCCGCGCCGCGCGGCGGTGAGCTCCTTCGGCATCGGCGGCACCAACGCCCACGTGATCCTCCAGCAGGCTCCGCCGGCCGCCGCCGCCACGCGCGCCGACGGCCCGCACCTGCTGCGGCTCTCGGCCCGGACGGAGAGCGCGCTGGAGGCCATGCGCGCCCAGCTCGCCGACCACCTCAACGCGCACCCCGAGCTCTCGCTCGCCGACGTCGCCCACACGCTGCGGGTGGGCCGGCCGGAACAGCGGCATCGTGTCGCCGTGGTCGCCGACGACGTGGCGGGCGCGGTGAGCGCGCTGACCGACCGCAAGCGTCACCCGGCCGGGTCGGCCGTCGGGGCCCCGCCCAAGGTGGCCTTCCTGTTCTCCGGGCAGGGCGCGCAGTACGCGGGCATGGGAGCCGCGCTCTACGCGGCCGAGCCGTCCTTCGCCGCCGCCGTGGACGAGTGCGCGGAGCTGCTGCGCGCCGAGCTCGGCGAGGACATCAGGCAGCTGATGTTCGCCGAGGGCGGCGACGACAAGCTGCGCGAGACCCGCTTCACCCAGCCCGCGCTGTTCACCGTGGAGTACGCGCTGGCCAGGCTCTGGCAGGAGCGCGGCGTCCGGCCCTCGGGCATGATCGGGCACTCCGTCGGGGAGTACGTCGCCGCCACGCTCGCCGGGGTGTTCACCCTGCCCGACGCGCTGCGCCTGGTGACCGCCCGCGGGCGGCTGATGCAGTCGATGCCCTCGGGTTCGATGCTCGCGGTGATGAAGGACGAGCAGGAGATCGCCGAGCTGCTCGTCGACGGGGTGAGCATCGCCACCGTGAACGGCCCGGGCACCTGCGTGGTCGCCGGGACGGACGAGGCGATCACCGCGTTCGCCGAACTGCTCGACGGCAAGGGCGTCAAGGCCACCCGGCTGCGCACCTCGCACGCCTTCCACTCCCCGATGATGGACCCCATCCTGGCCGACTTCGAGGCCCTCGTGGCGTCCGTGCCGCGCCAGGAGCCCCGCCTGCCGTTCCTGTCGAACGTGACCGGCGGCTGGATCACCGCCGAGCAGGCCGTCGACCCCGCCTACTGGGCCGGGCACATCCGCCGCCCGGTGCGCTTCGGCGACTGCGTCGCCCGGCTGGTGGCCGAGAAGGACTGGGTGATGCTGGAGTGCGGGCCGGGCAAGCAGCTGACCGGGCTCGCCCGCATGCAGCTGCGCGGCGCCAAGGACGCGCTCCCGCCGCTCGCCAGCCTGCCCGGCCCCGCCGAGGGCACCGGCGACCTGCACGTCCTGTACGGCTCCGCCGCCCGGCTGTGGTCGGCGGGAGTGCCGGTCACCATGGCGGACGGCCAGGAGGCCGGCCGCAGGGTGCCGTTGCCCGGCTACCCCTACGAGCGGGAGTACCGGTTCGTCCCGCCGGGCGAGGGCAGGGCCACGCCCGCCGCCCAGCCGTCCGGCCCGCGGGCGCTGGAGGACTGGTTCGAGGTCCCGGCGTGGCAGCAGCTCGCGCCTTCCACGCCCGGCGAGCCGATCACCCGCTGCCTGGCCTTCGTGAGCGGCAGGCGCGGCGAGGAACTGGTGGCGGCGATCCTGGCCGAGGGCGGCGAGGTGGTGACGGTCCGCCCCGGCACGGAGTACGCGGGCGGCGGCGAGTTCACCGTGCGTCCCGGCGAGCGCGCCGACTACGACGCCCTCGTCGCGGCGCTCGGCGACTCCCTGCCCTCGCGCATCGTGCACGCCTGGGCCCTGGACAGCGACCCCGCGCAGGCGCAGGAGCACGGCTTCTTCAGCCTGCTCTCCCTCGTCCAGGCGCTGGCCGCCGAGCAGCGGGCCGACGGGGTCCACCTCGACGTGCTCACCACGGGCACCGAGGACCCGCTGGGCGGCGCCGACGTGACCCGGCCTGAGTACGCGCTCGTCGCGGGCATCGCCCGGGTCGTCCCGCTGGAGGTCGACGGCCTGCGGGTGCGCCACCTCGACCTCGAGCCCGACGAGCTCGGACGCGGCGGCACCCCCGCCGGGAGCGCCCTGGCCGAGCTGCGCAGGGAACCGGCGGGCGACGTGCTGGCCCTGCGGGGCGGGCGCCGGTGGGTCCGCGAGTTCCAGCCGGTCCGGCTGGCCGGCGGCGCGGGCCACTCGGGGCTGCGCGAGGAGGGCGTCTACCTGATCACCGGCGGGCTGGGCGGCATCGGCCTCACGCTCGCCGAGCACCTCGGCACCCGGCTGCGGGCCCGAGTTGTGCTGCTCGGCCGCGGCGGCACGGTGACGCCGAGGGCCGCCCTCGCGATCACACGGATCGAGCAGGCGGGCGGCAAGGTGACCGTCCTGGCCGCGGACGTCACCGACCCCGCCCGGTTGCGCGAGGTCAGGGACGAGGTGGTGGCCACCTACGGCGGGCTGCACGGCATCGTGCACGCCGCGGGCCTGCCGGGCGGCGGCATGGCCGAGATCAAGGAGCGGGCCGTGGCGCAGGCCGTGCTCGACCCCAAGCTGGCCGGCACCATCGCGCTGCTCGACGTCTTCGGCGACCTGGGGCTGGACTTCGTCGCCCTGTGCTCCTCGGTCACCAGCGTCAGCGGCGGGTTCGGGCAGGTCGACTACTGCGCGGCGAACGCGTACCTGGACGCCCGCGCCCGCGCCGCCCACGGCACCCGCGTCCTGAGCCTCAACTGGGGCGCGTGGCTCGAGGTGGGCATGGCCGCCAACGCCACCGGGCTCACCGGCGGCGCCACCGGCCTCACCGCCGCCGTCGCAGGGGGCACGCCCGTCGACCATCCGGTCGTGCGCAGCCGTACCGACGGCAGGGCGTCGGGGCCGCTGGCCGCCGACAGCCACTGGGTGCTGGACGAGCACCGCATCGGCGGCGTGCCCGTGCTGCCGGCGACCGGACAGCTGGAATGCGCGCGGGCCGCCTTCGCGGCCGTCGTGCCGGCGCCGGGCGAAGGCCACGCGGTGGAACTGCGCGACGTGGTCTTCCTCGAGCCGCTCGCCGTACCCGACGACACCACCACCGAGCTCGTCGTCGCCTTCCCCGACGCCCCCGACGGCACGGCCTTCGAGGTGCGCGCGGGCGGGCGGCTGCACACCCAGGGCGCGGCGGCATGGGTACGGCCCGCGCCCGCCGCGGCCGTGGACGTGGCGGAGGTGAAGGCCAGGATGGAGCCGGTGGCCGAGCAGGACGGCGAGTACGCCGGAGTGCTGACCTTCGGTCCCCGCTGGCGCTCGCCCGAGCTCATCTGGCGGGCCGAGGAGGAGGAGCTCGCCTTCGTCGAGGGCACCGAGCAGGTCGCGGAGGAGGTCGGCCGCTGGGGCCTGCATCCCGCGCTCCTCGACGTGGCCACGTCCTTCGGCCGGGGCAACGGCGGCGGCGCCTACCTGCCGCTGAGCTACGGGCGGCTGCTGGTCAGGTCGCCGCTGCCGGACCGCTTCTACAGCCACCTGAAGCGCAGGGGCGACGGCGGCGCCGAGGTCGTCACCGCCGACCTGACCCTGATGGACGAGTCGGGCACGGTGCTCGTGGAGATCGAGGAGTTCGTGCTGCGGCGCATCGACGCCTCGGCGGTGACGGGCTCGCTGAGCGCCGGGGACCCGCAGCCCGGCGCCGGCATCCGCCCCGCCGACGGCGCCGAGGCGTTCTTCCGCGTGCTGGCCGCGGCCGAGCTCGGTTCGCAGGTCGTCATCAGCGCGACCTCGCTCGCCGAGATCACCCGGCGGGAGCGGCTGACCCGCGAGAGCCTCGAAGCCCAGGCCCCGGCGGCCAGGACCGAGGACTTCGTCGCGCCGGAGGGCGAGGTGGAGGCGGCGCTGGCCCGCGTGTGGAGCGAGATCCTGGGCGTGCCCGAGGTGGGCGCCGACGACGACTTCTTCGAGCTCGGCGGCAACTCGCTCATCGCCGTCCAGCTGATCGCGCAGGCTCGGGCCGCGGTCGGCGTCAAGCTGCCGATGCGCACGCTCTTCGAGGCCCCGTCCGTGCGCCAGATGGCCGCCAGGGTCGAGCAGGTCCGCGCGGAGCAGCAGGCCGCCGAGGCCCCCGCGTCCACCACGATCCCGCGCGTGGCGCGAGGAAGGTAGCCCGATGCGCGCCGAGCATCGCGAGTTCCGGGCGGACTGGCTCGAGGAGTCCATCGCCGCCCGGTTCTGGGCCGTCGTCGCCGAGCATCCCGACCGGGTCGCGGTGCTCGGCGAGGAGGGACCGCTCACCTACGCCGAGCTCGCCCGGGAGGTCCAGGCCGTGGCCGCGGCCGTGCACGGGGCCTCCCGGGTCGGGCTCCTGGTCGGTCACGGTCCCAGGATGGTGGCCGCCATCCTGGGGGTGCTCACGGCCGGCGCCACCTACGTGCCCCTCGATCCGGCCTACCCGCGGGCACGCCTGGAGCGCATGGCCGAGCTGGCCCGGCCGGAGCTGGTCGTGACCCTGCCCGAGCACAAGGACGTGCTCGACGGCGACCTCGTCGACCTCACCTCGGTGCCGCCGGCGCCGGGCTTCCGGCCCGTCGCCGTGGACCCGGACGCGCCGGCGTACATCCTGTTCACCTCAGGGTCCACGGGCCGGCCCAAGGGGGTCGTGCAGAGCCACCGGGGAGCGTTGTTCCAGATCCGGACGCATACCAACAACCTGCGTATCGGGCCCTCGGACCGGATCAGTGTCGTCTCCTCCTTCAGCTACGACATGGCCGTGACGGACGGCTTCTCCGCGCTGCTCAACGGAGCCGCCGTGGTGCCGGTCGACCTCCGGCTGCACGGGCTGGGACGGCTGCGGGAAGCCCTCGTCAGCGGATCGGTCACGATCTATCACTCGACCCCGACCGTTTACCGGTATCTGCTCGACTCCCTTTCCCCTGACGAGGTGCTGCCGGACATCCGGGTCGTCGTGCTGGGCGGCGAGGAGGTCGTCCGCCACGACCTCGACCGCTTCCGACGGCATTTCCCCTCCTCCTGCGTCTTCGTCAACGGTTACGGGGCCACCGAGATCTCCTTCGTCGCGCAGAACCACCTGACGGCCGCCGGCCTGGGCGACGACCCGGTCGTGCCCATCGGGCGGCCCCTGGACGGTGTGGAGATCGAACTCCGCGCCCCGCGACCGGACCCGGCGGAGGGCGAGATCGTCATCCGCAGCCGGTACCTGGCCGGCTACCTGGGCGCCTCGGAACGGGACCAGGCCAGGTTCGGCGTCGATCCGGACGGCATGCGGTACTACCGCACCGGCGACCTCGGGCGGTGGCTTCCCGACGGCCGCCTCGCCTACCTGGGCCGCCTCGACCGGCAGGTCAAGATCCGCGGCCACCGCGTCGAGCTGGGCGAGGTCGAAGCCGTGCTGGCCACGCTGGTGCCCCGGGCCGCCGTCGTCACCCGTGAGGTCAGGGGCGAGCCCCAGATCGTGGCCTACGTCCTGGGCGCCGACGCCGCCGGGCTGCGCGAGCGGCTGGCCGAGGAGTTGCCCGACTTCATGGTTCCCTCCGTGATCGTCCAGGTCGACACCCTGCCCCTGACCCCGACCGGGAAGATCGACACCGCCGCCCTGCCGGACCCGAGCCCCGGACCCGCCCCCGTGCGAACGGCGAGCCTGCCGCGGCCCGTGGCCGAGCTCGCCACCCAGATCGCGGGCGCCTGGGGAGCCGTGCTCGACCTGCGGGAGGTCGACTGGGAGCGGTCGTTCTTCGACCAGGGAGGGCACTCGCTGCTCATGGCGAAGGTCCAGCAGCGGCTCGAAAGCGTCCTGGGCCGGCGCGTCCCGCTGACCACCCTCTACGCCCATGCCACCGTCGAGTCCCTCGCGCGCCACCTCGCGTCAGGGGACGAGCGGGCGGCCGAGGCGGGCGCGCCGAGCGACGCCCCCGCCGTCCGCGCGGCCCTGCGCCGCCGGCGCCGCCGGCCCTGACCAGGCTCCTGCCCGCCCGCGCGCGAGGAAAGGGCCGGTCAGGACGGGCAGGCGTTCAGGACGCGCCCTCTCGCAGTTCCCTGGCGGCCGCCCGATAGCCCTGGGCGACGCGGCCGAACATGTCCAGCAGTACCCCGACCTGTTCCGGCCGGTAGTCCAGGCTGACCGCCTCCAGGTGGCGCCTGGACGACGCGCAGGCGGCGTCGTAATCGTCCATGCCGCCCTCGACCAGTTCGACGGTGACCGTACGCCGGTCACGTTCCCCGCGCACCCGGCGCGCGTAGCCGGCCTTCTCCAGCCTGTCGATCAACCGGGTGGTCGAGGCGGACGGCAGCCCGAGCTCATCGGAGATCGCCCCCACGGCGAGCGGTCCGCGCGTCTCCAGCAGCATGAGGGCGGCGACGTCGGCCGGTTGCAGGCCGAGCCGTTCGGCGACCGCCTCGTTGTGCAGGAGGACCGCGATCAGGAACTCGCGGAACCCGGCCTCTCCCGGGTGTTTATGGGCCACTTTCACAACCTACTCCACGGCGATATATCTTCATATCGGAGATACTCCGATTTGGAGGAGATATGGAGATCCTTGTCATCGGCGCCGGCGTGGGCGGACTCGCGGTGTCCCGCGCGTTACTGGCCGCCGGGCACCGCGTGCGGGTTTACGAGCAGGCTCCGGCCCGGCGGACAGGAGGTAAGGCGCTGCTCGTCTGGAGCAACGGCAACGCCGTCCTCGACGATCTCGGCATCAGCCTGGACGGCGTCGGCGCCCGCATCGACAGGATCGACGCGATGACCGACGACGGGCGGCTGCGCACCAGCATGGACATCGCCCACGCGGCCGGCCGCTTCGGCTTCGCCACCCAGGCGATCCCCCGCCGGCACCTGCTGGAACGCCTGGGTGACGGGCTGCCCGACGACCTCGTCCGCTACGGCACGAGCTGCCAGGGCGTGAGCCAGGACGACGACCGGGTCACGGTGACCTTCAGCGACGGGTCGACGGCCACGGGAGACCTGCTCGTCGGAGCCGACGGCCACCACTCGGCCGTCCGGCGCCACCTGTGGGGCGACGGCTCGGTCCAGCCGGCCACCTTCGGCACGTGGCAGGGCCTCAGCCCGATCGACATCGACCTCACCGGCACGCACCGCCATCTCATGATCACCGGGCCGGAGGGCGCGTGCGGGCTCATGCCCGCCGGCGACGGTCTGCTGCAGTGGTGGTTCGACGTGCGGTGGTCACCCACCGACCCCCGGCCCGCCGCCCCGCTGGCCGAGCTGCGGCGCAGGTTCGGGCGGTGGGCCTCGCCCGTCCCCGAGGTGCTCGCCGCCGCCACCGAGGACGACCTCGAGTTCTTCGGCCACCACTGGAACAAGGTCCGCCCGGTATGGGGAGAGGGCCGCATCACCCTGGTCGGCGACGCCGCCCACACCATGCCGCCCACCCTGGGACAGGGCGCCAACCAGACCCTCGAGGACGCGTGGGTGCTCGGCCGCGAGCTCGCCAGGGGCGGCGACCCTACGGTACGGCTGCGCGCCTACGAGAAGGCCCGCTACCCGCACATCTCCCTGGTGTCCAGGCTGGCCAAGCGCAACCCCGCCAACTGGCGCATCCCGCCGCTGCTCGGCCGGCTGATCCCGGAAACGTCCCAGACGGGAATGCTCGCCCGCTTCAGCAACCGCCTCACCACGCCTGCCGTCCGATCCGCCTGACGCGGCCGCCGGTCGCGCCGTGCCGCCCGCCCCTTCCGCGACGAACCTGCCGGTGTCCGGCGCCCACCAGGCCGGATAGCGATCGTCAAGTTTGTACCTCTTTTTCGGCTATATGCGTGTTTGTCAGATTTTCGGGGCAGAAGGGGGACCGATTCACGGCTCGGGAGAGGCGCCTCCAGGAGCAGATCGCCGTTCGAGCGGATGCTTCGCCGGTGCGGCCCTGCCGGGTGGTCGAGGTCGAGGCAGGAACGGCAAGGAGCGCTCATCATGAAGGACCGAACACGGGTAGCGCTGGCTGTGATCGCCGGCTACTACCTCGGTCGGCGGCACAAGCTGGGGCTGGCCATGGCGCTGGCGGCCGCCGGGCTGGCGAGCGGGATGACTCGGGGCGAGGGCGGCGGCGGACTGCTCCAGCTGGGGAGCAAGCTGCTCGGCGAAAGCCCCGAGTTGCAACAGCTGACCGGACGCCTGCGGGGCGAGCTGGTGGAGGTCGGCAAGGCCGCGGCGGTGGCCGCGACCAGCAGGCAGATCGACTCGTTGAGCTCGCGCCTGCACGACCGCGCCGAATCCCTGCGGCAGCCCGGCGGCGGCAGGGGCGCCGGCGAGCAGGCCGGTGCCGAGGAGCAGACCGGCGACGGAGAAGGCGAGCGGACCGCCGGCGGAGCGGGCAGGAGCCGCGGCGCGGAGGAGACAACGGACCGTGGCGCGGGCGGCCGGGCCGGCCCGGAGGCCGACGAGGAAGACCAGTACGACGAGGACGAGTACGACTACGTCGAGGAGCCCTACGACGAGGAGGAACAAGAGCCTCCTGAGGAGGAGCCCACACCACCGCCGAGGCGTCAGCGTCCCGTCCGGCCGGTCTCCAGGACGCGGAGGTGACGTCGATGGCCGCGCCGAAGACAGCAGTCACCGAGAAGGTGGCGGAGAAGATCGCGCAGGCCGTGCCCACGGACCGGCTCGCCCAGGAGATGCAGAACCTCGTCCAGGCCATGGCCGAGCGGGCGCTGCTTTCCCTGACCGGCAAGGTCGAGGGCATGGCCGGCCGGCTGACCGACTTCGCGGCGGGGGGCGGAACAAGCCTGATCAGCGCCATCACCGGGTCGGAACCCGGCGGTTCCGGGCTGGCCAAGGCGGCTGAGGCCGTCAAGGGCGGCATCGGGAGCACGGGCCAGAAGCTCGGGGGCGTGAGGCAGAAGCTCGGGAAGGCGGGCCAGAAGAGCGCCAAGCCCAAGATGACCAACATCGTCGAATCCGTCGACGTCGGTGCTCCCGTGCGCGTCGTCTACAACCAGTGGACGCGCTTCCAGGACTTCCCCGGCTTCATGAAGAAGGTCGAGAGCGTCGAGCAGGAGTCCGAGGAGCAGGTGAGCTGGAAGGCGCAGATCTTCTGGTCGCATCGGACGTGGCAGGCCAAGGTGATCGAGCAGGTGCCCGACAAGCTGATCATCTGGCGTTCGGAGGGAAACAAGGGATATGTCGACGGCGCGGTGACCTTCCACGCGCTCACCCCTGATCTCACCCGCGTGGTGCTCGTCCTCGAGTACCACCCGCAGGGCGTGGTCGAGCGGGTCGGGAACATGTGGCGCGCGCAGGGGCGGCGGGCGCGGCTGGAGCTCAAGCACTTCGTCCGGCACGTCATGACGCAGACGATGCTGCACCCCGAGGAGATGGCCGAGGACGGCTGGCGGGGCGAGATCCACGACGGCGAGGTGGTGAAGGACCACGAGACGGCGCTCCAGGAGGAGCAGGAGCGGGAGGAGCCCGCGGACGAGAGGGCCGAGGAGAAGCCCGCGGAGGAGCCCGAGGAAGAGCCCGAGGAGGAACGCGAGGACGAGAGGGCCGAGGAGGAACAGCCGGAGGAGGAACCCGAGGAAGAGGAGGAGGAAGAAGAGGAAGGACCCCAGCGGGAGACCGCCGAGGAGGAGGAAGAGGAGCCCGAGGAGGCTTCCCGGCCCGCCGTCGCCAGGGAGCGGTCGACGGGAACGGGCGCCGCGCGTCCGGTACGGCGGCGCCGCGAGGCTGAGGAGGACCAGCCGTCCTCCCCGGCGCGCAGAAGGACGGGCTCGACGCGCACCAGGTGACGGGCCACGCAAGCAACGACCATCAAGGAAGAGGCAGGGCATGACGGTGCAGCCTGCGGGAGGCGGCGGGGTGACCAGCCGTCCTTCCGGAACGAGTCTGGCCGATGTCGTCGACACGATCCTCGACAAAGGGCTCGTCATCGACGCCTACGTCAGCGTCTCGCTGATCGGCATCGAGATCCTGAGCATCGACGCGCGGATCGTCGTGGCGAGCGTCGACACGTATCTGCGTTTCGCCGAGGCGACGGATCGGCTGGATCTCACCAAGTCCAGGAAACCTGGGCTTCCGGAGGTCGTGCAGAGCGTGACGGGCGGCGGGGACCAGCAAGCGGCGGCGGAGCAGATCCAGGCCGAACAGGTGCAGGCGGAGCAGGTGCCGTCCGAGGACGACGAGCGCCCCTCGCTGGAGGCCGCCGGCAAGAGGCTGGAGGACCTGATCGGCGACCGCGACGAGGAGCGGGAGCCTGCCCGGTCGCGCGGGAGCAAGAAGGAGGAGGGCTGACATGGGCCAGACCACCGAGACGACCGAACAGCCCGCCACCGAGCAGAAGACCGGGTGCTACCTCTACGGCATCGTGCCCGCGGACGTGGAGGTCGACCCGGAGGCCCAGGGCGTGGCGGAGGCGCGGATACGCACGGTACAGCACGGCGACCTGGCCGCGCTGGTGAGCGAGATCACCCTCGACCGCCCGCTCGGCACCCCCGCCGACCTGCGCGCGCACGAGCAGCTGCTCGACGCGACCGCCGCCGAGGTGCCGGTGCTGCCGATCCGCTTCGGCGCCGTGCTGGCGACCTGCGACGCGGCGGTCGAGGAACTGCTGGCCCCCTATCACGACGAGTTCGCCGCCGCGCTGCGGGAGCTGGAGGGACGCGCGCAGTTCGCGGTGAAGGGCCGCTACGCCGAGGAGACGGTGCTCGGCGAGGTGCTCGAGGAGAACCCCGAGATCGAGCGGCTCCGGGAGGAGATCCACGGCCTGCCGGAGGACGCCACGCGGAACCAGCGCATCCAGCTCGGCGAGCTGATCAACACGGCGGTCGCCGCCAAGCGCGACGCGGACACCGCGGCGCTGCTCGAAGCCGTCAAGACGGTCGTCGTCATGTCGTCCCTCCGCGAGCCGTCACACGAGCTGGACGCCATGAACGTGGCGCTCCTCGTCGAGACCGACCGCGAGGGCGAGCTGGCGCAGGTCGTGGAGGAGCTCGGACGGCAATGGGCCGGGCGGGTCGAGCTGCGCCTGCTCGGGCCGATGGCGCCCTACGACTTCGTGGTGAGCGGCGGCCAGGGTGGTGGGTGATGGGACTGCTCACCATGGTCGTGGGCCTTCCGCTCGCGCCGCTCAAAGGACTGATCAAGCTCGCGGAGGTGCTGCGGGACGAGGCGGACCGCCAGCTGTACGACCCCTCGGTGGCCAAGCGCGAGCTCGAGGAGATCGAGAACGCCAGGGACGCCGGCGAGATCTCCGAGGAGGAGGCGGAGGAGGCCATGGAGCGGGTCCTGCTACGGATCACCGGCCAGGCCACCGACCCGCCCGATGACACGGAGGGGAGGTGACTTCGTGCCTGCCAAGCGCAGGGTCGCACGTCCCGAGGAAGACCGGAACGACCGGCCCGCCGCGCGCCGTACAGGTGACATGACGGCCGCGTCGGCGGGCCAGGCAGGCCTGCGCCACATCATCGACCTGACCGGGCGAGAAGCCGAGGGCGTCACGATGGTGGAACCGGCGGAGGACGGCTGGGTGGTGGAGGTCGAGGTCGTCGAGGACCGCCGCATCCCCTCGGCCGGCGACATCCTGGCCCTCTACGAGGTGGACCTCGACGAGGAGGGCAACCTTCTCGCCTACCGGAGGAAGGGACGGTACCGGCGGGGCACAGGCGACAGAGCGTACGAGGAGTCATGACATGACCGATCCGCGTTCCGCGCCTGCCGTACGACCGATGTCCTCTCCCGCGCGACAGGGCGGGCGCGAGCCCGCCAACCTCGGCGACATCCTGGAGCGCGTGCTCGACAGGGGGGTGGTGATCGCGGGCGACATCCGGGTGAACCTGCTGGACATCGAACTGCTCACGATCAAGTTGCGGCTGGTGATCGCCTCCGTCGACACGGCCAGGGAGATGGGTATCGACTGGTGGGAGCACGACCCATGGCTCACGGGCGACAGCCGGGGCCTCCTGGAGGAGAACCGCAGGCTGCGCGCCAGGCTCGAGGCGCTGGAGGAGCGCGAGTCCCTGGGCGCGGGCCGAGAGGAGCGCCAGTCCCTGCGGGCCGGACGATCGGACGAGCAGCGTGAACGACACAGCCAACGAGACACCGAATGACACCCTGCGGGACACGGGGACCTACCTCTACGCCGTGACCCGCGACCTCGGTCTCAAGGTGCCTGAGGGCCTGGTCGGTGTGGCCGGCACGCCGGTGCGGGCCGTCGCGCACGCCGGGCTGGTGGCCTACGTGAGCACCGTCCCGCTGAGCCTGTTCGGGGCGGAGCCGCTGCGGCGGTCGATGGAGGACCTCGACTGGCTCGGCCGGACCGCGAGGGCCCACCATCACGTCGTGGAGGCGGTCGCGGAGGGCTGCCCGGCCGCGCCGGTCCGGCTGGTCACCGTCTACAGCGGCGACGACCAGATCAGGCAGCTCCTCAGCCGCAGGCACGACGACTTCGTGGAGGTGCTCGCCCGCATCGCCGACCGGCAGGAGTGGGGCGTGAAGGCCTACGTCGACCTGTCCGCCGCCGCTCCCCCCGAGGAGGAGACGGTGCAGGCGGGCGGCCCGGGAGCGGCCTACCTCAGGCGGCGCCGGCAGAGCATTCGCGGTCGCGAGGAGTCGTGGCGCAAGGCCGCCGCGCGCGCGGAGGAGATCCACGAGGCGCTCTCGTCCCTCGCCATCGGGAGCCGGCGGCACCGCGCCCAGGACCCGCAGCTGTCGGGCCGCAGCGAGCTCATGATCCTCAACGGCGCCTACCTCGTCGAGCGGGACCGCGCCGGCGAGTTCACCCGCGCCGTCGAGGGGTTGCGCGGGCAGGGTGTGGACGTCGAGCTGACCGGTCCTTGGGCGCCCTACTCCTTCACCGATCTGGCCGATCCGGCGGAGCCGGAGGTGCTCGGTGACGCTTGAGGAGCCGCGCGGTGCCCAGCTGGCCAGGGAGGGCCGCCTTCCCCCCGAACGGGTGGCGCTGGTCGACCTGCTGGACCGGCTGCTGGCCGGCGGGGTGGTCGTGAGCGGCGACCTGGTCCTGTCCATCGCCGACATCGACCTCGTCCGGATCTCCGTACGGGCGTTGATCATGTCCGTGCGGGAGTGCGACACGACGGCGGGCGACGACACCGGCTGGAGGTGAGAACGCGATGGAACCACGTCATACGGCGCGCACGAGCAGGGTGCGCATCGAGACCGACCGCGAGGCCATGGAACGCGACCTCTCCCGCCTGGTGCTGACCCTGGTCGAGCTCGTCCGCCAGCTGGTGGAGCGCCAGTGCGTGCGGCGGATGGAGCAGGGGGACCTGTCGGACGAGCAGATCGAGGTGCTCGGGCTGACGCTGATGCGGCTGGAGGAGGCGATGACCGAGCTGTGCGACCGGTTCGGCCTGACCCCGGCCGATCTCAACCTCGACCTCGGACCGCTCGGGACCCTGCTTCCCGAGGACTGATCAGGTGCCGCTCACGCGCCGCCGGCGACTAATAATGGAGTCCTGCATTAGTGGGCCGGTCGGCGAGGTGGGCTGTGAACATCGGTGGCGGAGATCTCCGGCGGCTGCGCCATCTCAACTCGCTGGCCTGCCTCCGGGTGCTGCGCGGGACCGATCCGCTGACGCTCGCCGAGGTGGCCAGGCGCACCGGGCTGTCCAGGGCGTCGGCCGTCGAGGTGGTCGCCGACCTGTGCGAGCGCGGCTGGATCATGGAGGTGCCGCCCACGCGGGGTGCCATGGGCAGGCCCGCGCGCCGCTACCGCTTCCGTTTCGAGGCCGGTCACGTCCTCGGGCTCGACATCGGCGTGCACAAGGTGCTGGCCGCGATCACCGACCTGGACGGCCGGGTCGTCGCCAGCGGCAGGACCCCGGTCAGCCCCGACGTGCCGCGCCCTGAGCGGCTGGCCGCCGTGGACCGTGCCGTCGCCGCCTGCATGGAGACGGCGGGCCTGGCGCCCGGCGAGGTCTGGGCGGTCACCGCCGGGACGGTGGGCGTGGTCGACCGTAAAGGCCAGGTGACCGCCGTCCACGCGATACCCGACTGGGCGGGCGTGGACCTGATCGCGCACCTCGGGGCCACCTTCGACGCGCCGGTCCTGGTGTGCAACGACAGCAGGCTGGCGGCGCTGGCCGAGCAGCGGATGGGCGTGGCCCGCGACGTGCGCGACCTGGTCTACCTGCACGCCGGTCGGCGGCCCGGCGCCGCCGTCGTCCTGGACGGCAGGCTCCACCACGGGTTCGGCGGCGCGGCGGGCGAGGTGGGCATGCTGGACGCGGTGGGCTGGCTGCGCATGGGCGAGCACCTGGAGCGGTCGCCGTCGTTCGCGGGAGCGGCGCCCGACGAGGTGGCCGGACTGGTCTTCGGCGCGGCGCGGCAGGGCGACGCCGGCGCGCTGGCGGCCGTCGAGCGGTACGCCGCGGACCTGGCGGTGGGCACGGCGGCCATGGTGCTCACCCTCGACCCCGAAGTGGTCGTGCTGGGCGGTGGCCTGTCCCGCTCGGGCGACGTGCTGCTGGAGCCGCTGCGCCGCGCGCTGGAGCCGCTGTGCCTGCGGATGCCGGAGATCCGCCTGTCGATCCTGGGCGAGAACTGCGTGGTGCTGGGCGCGGCGTGCATGGCCATCGACGAGGTCGACGCGCTGACGCTGTCCGCCGACGACCCGCTGGAGCGCGCCCGGCACACGTCGATGGCCCCCTGAGCGTAAGACCGGACGGTCTTTCGCCGTGGTCACTTCCTGAAGGCGTCCTTCGTCTTCTCAGCGGCCAGTCTGAGACTGCCCTTGACCTTTTCGGCTTTTCCCTTCGCCTGCAGCGAACGGTTGCCGGTCATCTCGCCGAATCTCTGCTTGACCTTGCCTTTCGTCTCCTGGATCTTGGCCTTGGCCTTTTCGGTCCTCCCCATGGCCGCGCCTCCCCCCGCGTGACGAATTGTTGCTGTCCACAATAGGTCGCGGGTGACGACGAGCCGCCGCGGCCCACATAAGTTCACCGTTCTGGGCATAACCGGAGCTGTGACGACAATGGTGCGCACCTCCGGGGGCAGGAAGCTCGCCGTCGAGGAATGGGGGTCCCCCACCGGCCATCCCGTCTTCCTGCTGCACGGCACTCCGGGCAGCAGGCTCGGCCCCAGACCCAGAGCCTCGGTGCTGTACCGGCTCGGCGTACGGCTGATCACCTTCGACCGTCCCGGCTACGGCGGGTCGGATCCCGCGCGCGGGCGCCGGGTCAGCGACGCGGTCGAGGACGTCAGCGCGGTCGCCGACTCGCTCGGCCTCGACACCTTCGCCGTCGTGGGCCGCTCGGGCGGCGGGCCGCACGCGCTGGCCTGCGCCGCGCTGCTGCCCGGACGGACGTCGAAGGCCGCGGTGCTCGTCGGCCTGGCGCCGCGCACCGCCGAGGGCCTCGACTGGTTCGAGGGGATGGCCGAGTCGAACGTGGTGGAGTACAGCGCCGCCTGCGCCGGCTACGACGTGATCGCCGAACGGCTCGGCGCGGCGGCCAGGCGGATCAGGGCCAACCCCGCCCAGCTCGTCGCGGGGCTGTTCCACGAGTTACCGGAGGCCGACCGCAGGGTGGTGGCCGACGACGGCATCAGGACGATGCTGTGGCGCAACTTCGCCGAGGGCCTGCGCCACTCGGCCGACGGCTGGGTGGACGACGCCATGGCGTTCATCCGGCCGTGGGGATTCGACCCCGCCGTGATCGAGACGCCCACGCTGTTGTGGCACGGCGAGGACGACGTGTTCTCCCCCGTCGCGCACTGCCGCTGGCTCGGCGAGCGGATCCCCGGCGCGGTCGTGGCCGTGGAGCGCGGGGCGGCGCACTTCGGCGCGCTGTCGGTGCTGCCCGACGTGCTGCGCTGGCTGGTCACGTCGGCTGAGGTTCGAGGTCCCTGTTGATGCGCCGCCACTCGCGCAGCGACTCGATGTTGGGGTGTCCAGGGCCCAGCACGTCTCTCATCAGGCCGATGACCTCGCGCTGCTGACCCGTCGAGTGCAGGGTGACGGCGAGGTTTGCACGGCAGGCGAGCGTGTCGGGGTGCTGCGCGCCGAGCACGCCCCTGAGCAGGGCGGCGGTGTCGCGCTCGAGCGATTCGGCGGCGGCCAGGTCGCCGAGGTCGCCCAGGCAGTTGGCGTAGTTGACGGCGCACGACAGGGAGAAGGGGTGGTCGGCGGCCAGCCGTACCCTGAAGGCCTCCAGGGTCTGCTCGCCCAGCTCGCACGCCTCCCGCACCGCGCCGGTGCCGCGCAGGTAGGTGATCAGGTTGTTGGCGACGACGAGCGTGTAGGGGTGGGTGGCGCCGAGGCCGGCGCGGAACTCCTCGAGGATCCCCGTGGCGATGCGCCGCGCCTGCGGCTTGTTGTCCAGCGCC
This sequence comes from Nonomuraea sp. NPDC004354, assembly GCF_053602555.1. Classification (NCBI taxonomy): domain Bacteria; kingdom Bacillati; phylum Actinomycetota; class Actinomycetes; order Streptosporangiales; family Streptosporangiaceae; genus Nonomuraea; species Nonomuraea sp. NPDC004354. Next base: position 37,011 of record NZ_JBSGDV010000002.1, read on the forward strand.
GACAGGCAGCAGGCGTACTCCAGCTCGGCCGCCCTGGTCTCGGGGGAGGCGGGGAAGTGCTGGACGTAGCGGTCGTAGGTGTCCTTGGCCAGTTCGAGCGCCTCGCTCTGCGCTCCGGCCTTGCGCAGCGAGACCGCCAGGCTCTTGGCGGTGCGCAGCGTGTCGAGGAAGTCGTCGCCGAGCACGTCCTGGTACTTCTCCAGCGTGTCGCGCAGCAGCTCGACCGACACCCGGAACTCGCCCGCCTCCCGGTGGTCGCGCGCCAGGTTGGCCTGCGAGAACAGCGTGTAGGGGTGGGTGGCGCCGAGCACCGACCTGCGCCGCTCCAGCGTCTCCTGGTCGATCCGCCGGGCCGAGAAGCAGTCGCCGACCAGCCGGTAGGAGACGGCCAGGTTGTTGGCGGCGGCGAGGGTACGCGGGTGCTCCTCGCCGAACAGCTCCTTGAACTGGGCGTAGGTGTTCTGGTCGAGCGCGAGCGCCTGCCTGAACTCGCCGAGGCCGCGCAGGTCGGCGGCGAGGCTGCCCGAGGTCATGAGCGTGTGCGGGTGCCGCCCGCCGAGCGTGGCCTTCTGCAGAGCCATGACCTGCTCGTCCTCCTCCTTCGCCGCCTTGTAGCGGCCCTGTGACCGCAGCACGTTGGCCAGGTGGAAGCGCAGGTAGAGCGTCTGCCAGTGGTCGGGCCCGTACGAGTCGAGCCAGGCCCGCTCCAGCTGCCGGCCGCGCTCCAGCGCCCGCTCGAAGTTGCCGCGCTTCCAGGTGTAGCGGACCGAGTCGATGAGGAGCTGGCGGGTGTCCTCGTCCCCGCACTCGGCGGCCCGCGACGGCGTCAGGTGCGGCCAGATCAGGCTGTAGCGCGGCCAGTTCTCCGGGTCGTCGACGTCGCCCTGGCGCGGCCGGGCGCCCACGAGCACGGTGTGCACGTCATGGCAGGCGCGCGTCTGGGCCTCGTCGTCCATCTGGCTGCGGATCACCGCCTGCACGAGGCGGTGCACCTGGATGGTGTTGTCGCCCTGGTCCACCCGCGCCAGCGCGAACCTGCTGATCTCCCTGATGACGCTGCCGAGCATGAGCTTCTCGCGCAGGGTGTCGTCGTGCTCGCGCAGCAGCCGCACCATCTCGTCGCTGTAGATCATGGTCATCGAGATGGGCTCGGCGGAGAAGAACGCGCACAGCTGCAGCAGCCGCACCGCCGCGGGCGAGCGGCGCCTGAGCTGTTCGAGCGAGACGCTCCAGGTGGCGGCGACCGGCTTGGGGCCGCGGAAGGTGGGCAGCGCCCTGGTCAGCTCGCTCTCGAGCAGCTCGACGTAGTCGCCCGCGGGCATGCCCGTCTCCCGCAGCCACGCGCCCGCCTGGTCGACGGCCAGCGGCAGGAACCCCAGCGCCGCGGCCACCTTCTCGGCGTCGCTCTCGGCCAGCCCCGGCACCTGCCCGCGCAGGTGCTCGACGCTCTCGTCGCGGCTGAAGACGTCCACCTCCAGCGGCGCGGCCACGCTCGACCAGGCGGGGTTGCGCGAGGTGATCAGCACGTGCCCGGCGGGGCTCACCGGAAGATAGTCGGTGAGCTCGGCCAGCTCGGTGGCGTTGTCGAAGATCAACAGCCACCTCGGGTACGGCTCGCCGCGCCGCAGCCCCTCCAGCACGGCTCTGACCGTGGCGTCCTCCGGCTTGAGCCCCAGCCTGGGCGCCAGCTCGTCGAGGAAGTTGTCGGAGATGGCGGCGGACTCCTCCGCCGACACCCACCACACGAGGTCGTAGTCGGCCATGAAGCGGTAGGCGTACTCCAGCGCGACCTGCGTCTTGCCGACGCCGCCGAGGCCGTACAGGGCCATCGGCAGGACGACCGCCTGGCCGGTGCCGACGAGCTGGTTGCGCAGCTCCTCCAGCACGGCCGCGCGCCCGGTGAAGGCGGCGTTGCGGGGCGGCAGGTTGGAGACCCTGGGCGGCGTGCCGGGGAAGCGCGGGCCGATCGGGGCGGGCTCGGCGGGGTGCTCGGGCGTGTGGCCGGCCCTGCCGAAGGCGTGCAGGAGCAGCTGCGCCGCCTCACCCTCGACGAGCTGGTCGATGCGGACGCCCTCCTGGGTGGGCACGTCGCCGACGCAGACGGCGACGTAGGGAGGCGGTTGCGCGACGAAGTGCCTGGTCCTCGGCGAGCGCTGGAAGGCGGGCGAGACCACGGCGGCGGTCCTGGCCGCGCCCGGCAGCGCCTGCTCCCAGTCGGGCAGGTCGGCGCTGACCTGCAGGACCTTCATACCGCTCCGGCGCAGCAGCGCGGCGACCCAGTCGGCCCACATCCGGTCCTCGGGGACGTAGGCGAGCGCCAGCGTCCCTTCCTCCTCCGGCTCGGGCGGCCTGCGCTCGAACAGCGCCAGGACGTGGGCGCGGACCTCCTCGGTGACCGGCGGCAGCCCGTTGACGTCGCCGTCGGTGACCGCGCCGGCCAGCCGCTCGTAGGCGGACAGGATGGACGTCGGCGAGGAGGCGACCTCGCCGAAGGTGGCCAGCGTCTCCTCGTAGGCGTAGAAGGGCACGTAGGGGATCTCGATGGCGGCCCAGTACTCCTCGGCGTCGGTCCCTTTGGGGAATCCGGCGAAGCGCCTGCGCGCCAGCGCCCGCCCGGCGTCGAGCTTCTTCTTCTCGCCCGACTCGATGCGCATCGGGACCGGCAGGATCCTGATGCCCCTGTCGCCGTAGCGCTGGTCGATGTGCCTGGCCACGGCCGCCGCGCCGTCGATGCTCTGGTCGCTGAGCGTGAAGCAGTCGACGAGGACGTCGGGGAAGTGCACGGTGCAGATGTCGGCGATGTCGCTGAGCCCGGTGCGGCTGTCGATCAGCACGTAGTCGTAGTGGCGCCGCATGTCGGCGCGCAGCGCGTCGAGGAAGACGCCGCCGCCGAGCCGTTCGTAGAAGTTGTCCCAGTCGAAGGTGGACAGCAGCGAGGAGTAGTCGCGGTTCTGCCGCCCCGCCGAGATGAAGTCGATGGTGCCGCTGCCCGGGAAGTGGTCGTACTCCAGGGACACCGCGCGCGGCAGCACCTGGGTGTACTCCAGGTGCCAGTCGGCCGCGCGCTCGACCGGCTGCAACGCGGCGAAGGCGTAGTCGGTGATCAGCTCGATGACGCCGGGCGTCGCGCTGATCACCCCCGCGTCCAGGAAGGGGTGGAAGAACCTGTGCAGGCCGGGCGATTCCAGGTCCCAGTCGAGCGCCAGGACCTTCCTGCCGTTGGCGGCGAGGATCCAGGCCACGTTGGCCAGCGCCATCGTGCGTCCCGTGCCGCCCTTGTAGGAGTAGAACGTGATGATCCTGCCCTCGCTCATGACCACTCCTCGGGACCGCTCAACCTCGGTTTCTCGCTCGACGGGCCAGGCGGTGGATAGCCGGGCGCCTCGCGCAGCCGCCGCCACTCCGCCTGCCTGATCAGGTCGGCCAGCGCGTCCAGGTCGGAGATCGGCCTGGCCTGGACCGTCTCGCGCAGCGCGCCCTCCAGCCGCTCACGCTCAGCCGCGCTCTGCGTGTCACCCGCGGGCCAGGGCACGAGCACGGGCGCGGTCAGCCGCGACACCGCCTCGCGCACCCCCGCGTCGGCCAGCGCCCACGGGTCGAGGAGCACCACCCCCTGCTCGCCGTCGAGCCCGCCGGCCTCCTCCAGCGTGCCGACGACGGGGCGCAGCCCCTGCCGCCTGACGACCTCGGCCGCCGCCTCGGCGAGCGTGCCGGGGCCCGCGAAGGGGTTCCAGTCGAGCGGCGACCTGCCGTAGAAGCCGGGGTCGCGGTCACCCGGCAGCGCGCTCAGGGACGGCGCCACCACCGTCACGTGGTACGGCCTGCCGGTCTCGATGGTCGCGAACGCGTTCGGCTGCTCCCGGTAGTCGGGGATGGCCTGGTAGGGCACCTGGACCGTCCTGCCGACCTCGATGATCCTGCGCGCCAGCCACCAGACGCCCTCCTTGTACGCCTCGCGGAAGCGGCGCAGTTTCATGACCCCGTAGATGCCGCTTCTGGCGTACTCCTTGCCGAAGGCGGCGTGCTCGTAGTTGAGCACGCCCGCGCACTCCGGCACCGGCGTGTCGTACAGCGGCGCCCACAGCACCGGCAGGATGGCCTCGGAGCCGGGACCGCAACGCCGGCTGAAGGCGCCCCACTCCTTGCCGCAGTGCTCGCTGTCGAAGTAGCTCATGGAGTAGACGGGCACGAAGACCCTGCAGGTGGACAGCGCCTGGGAGACATGTGATGGCCAGATCCCGCCGATCGGCACCTGCCGGTCCATGAAGCCCGGCTGCTCCACGTTGACGACGGCGCGCACGTCGTCGGACAGGTGTTTGAAGAAGCGAGCGACCCAGAGGTCGCTCACGTCGTTGCGCCGGTAGCTCAGAAAGAAGTACGGGGATTCGGGCAACCCGCCTCCTTCCTATTTCACGGCAAGCCAATTCACTGCGAAATCCACCATCGGCGCAAGAGGCAGTAGACGACATTCTGCCCGGCCAACACCGCCTTTCCGCGAGAAATCCGTTTTGTCGAGATCGGCACCCAGTTCCGTCAGGTGAGCGTCCTGGAGGTCCACGTCCTGGTATTCCCACCAGCCTTCCTCCACCACACATCGGTAGGTCCTGAGCGGCGGGTCAGGCAGGCGGTACTCCGCGAGGTGCAGAGCCGTACAGGCGGTGTAACCCACGCCGAGCAGCAGGATCCACGCGTTCGCCTCGTACAGCCGGGCCAGCGGGGAGTGCTCGCCGAGGTGGCAGTCGCGGGCGTGGCCGTCCATCAGCTTGGCGGCCATGGGGCCCAGCGCGGCGAAGGAGGTCTGCGGGTGCGCGCTGCGCACCGCCCCCTCGGTGGTCCTGACGTGCTCGGCCAGCCGTCCCATGCCGGTGGACGGCGTGGTCAGCGGGTCGAAGGGCGGCATCGTCGCGCGGAAGGCGGCGACCTGCCCGGGGGACATGCCCGCGATCCGCTCCAGGTGCTCGCGCGAGGTGTCGGAGTTGCCGGCCGTCTGCGTGGGCACGACCAGCGTGCCCTCCTCGCCCAGCACGTCGCGCAGCGCCGCCGCGGCGGTCGCCGCCGTGACGTCGCCGACCCTGCGCAGCGCGCTGTGGACGAGCAGGACCTGGCCGGCCGCCACCCCCAGCCGGCTGAGCTGGCCGGACAGCTCCCGCCTGGTCATCCGAACCTGCCGCGGTGGGCCGCCCGCTCCTCCTGCGCGGCACGCTCGGCCGTCTCGGGCACCGGTTCGTCCAGCCACGGCATGACGCTCCGCCGCATGCCCGCCACGAACGCCACGCCCAGCGGGGTCAGCGTGCCCGCGCCGAGCAGCGTCTCGACGGCCATGGCGGTGTCCGCCCGCCAGCGGGCGAAGGCGCGGGCGTCGCGCCGGCGCCAGAAGTCGGTGACGGCCAGATGCGCGTAGGCGCCCTGCAGCAGTCCCTCCAGCGGGCGGGGATCGTCACGCCACGGCGCGTAGAAGAGCCGGGCGTCGCGCGCGTCGAACAGGTCGAACAGGTCGAGCACCGCGCCCAGCTTCACGTGCTGGAACTCGTGCAGGAGCAGCAGAGCCAGACTCTCCCCCTCGTCCGGCAGCGTGGTGGCGATCGCGCCGAACGCGTGCCTGGAGGCCGAACTGGTGGCGCCGCCGACCGTGCTGAGCGGGGTCAGCGTGGTCAGCCCCGCCCTGATCGCGGGCAGGTAGGCGGGATGGTCGCGCTCGATCACCCGGACGGCCGCGGCGAACCGCTCCTGCCACGCCCGCGCCTGCTCGCCGGTCAGCCGCGGCGCCGGCGACCACTGGTGGCAGTCGCGGTAGGGGTCCAGGTCCTCCACCGCCACCTCCATCCCCCCTGCCGAGAGCCGCCGCAACGGCTCCCAGGCTGCCCCGCCCGCCTCGGCGCCCCCGCCGTCTAGGCGCACCACGGTGCCGGTCATGCCGGTGAAGGCGCCGAGGCCGGGCAGGTAGCCGACGCCGCCACGCACCTCCACCTCGACCTCGGCCGTGACACCTGCCCTGAGCGCGGCGGCCGCCGCGATGTTGCCGAGGTGGGCGGGGCCTGCCGTACCGGCCAGGCGTCCGGCCGCCCACGCCAGCACGTACGGGTGGTCCAGCACGGCGGCCAGCGCGGCGGGATGCTCGGCGTCGATCCTGGTCAGCAGGCGCCACGCGGCGCCCGGCGCGGCGGCCTTCGTCAGCGCCAGCCTGCGCAGGCTGGCCTGGCCCGCGGCCAGCGCCGCGACCGTCTCCGCGCTCCCGTGCCCCGCGGCCAGCTCGCCGAGCTGCGCCGACGTCAGCTCGTGCGTACGGCGCAGCCGCCCCCGCACATGCGTGATCAGCTTGAGCAGGTCGGCGCAGTAGACGCTCGGATTGGCGAAGCCGCCCCCCTTGTAGCGGTGCGGGTAGAGGCCCCCGCCGCAACTGCCGACCACAGGGCAGCGCCGGCACGCCTCGGCCAGCCCGTCGATCCCGCGCTGCCGCGCCACGATCCCCGGATGCCCGGCCACCTCGTCGAGCGGGTGGGAGAACACGTCGAGCCCGGTCGCCGGGGCGCCGTCGTAGGCGGTCTTCAGCGAGTCGACCTGCTCGTAGGCGCCGTCGGTCTCGATGACCACCAGGTCGCTGGGCTCCAGGCCGAGCGCTTCGGTGGTGCTCGGGCCACCCCTCGACGTCGACTCGATCGACTCGAACAGCCGCACGGACATCGGCCTGCCGTCGGCCACCCACCTGTCGAAGACGGCGACGAGCCAGTCGCCCGCCCCGCGCTCCGGCGGGTCGTCCCAGGTGGCGTGCTTGAGCAGGAAGTCGACCCGCGGTGGCGCCTGCCGGGCCAGCGCCTCGTAGACGGCGATCGGGTCGTTGGCCACGTCCACCGTGCACAGCAACCCCGCGTAGAGGTGCGGACGCCTGCGCAGCAGGGCCAGCCTGCCGACCACCCTGTCGTGGCTGCCCCTGCCGTCGGCGTAGCGCCGGTGGCGGTCGTGGGCGGCCCGGTCGCCGTCGAGCGAGACCCCCACCTTGATGCCGTGTTCCTCGAACAGGTCGAGGAAGTCGTCGTCCAGCAGCAGCCCGTTGGTGTGCAGGCGCAGGTCGAGGCGGCACGTGCCGGCCAGCGCCGACTCGATCGCCTCGGCGACGGCCCGCAGCCTGGCGTGGCCGGCCAGGAGCGGCTCGCCGCCGTGGAGGACGACCGTGATCCGGTCGAGGGCGTGGCTCTTGACGTGCTCGGCGATGCGCAACGCGCTCCAGGCGATCGTCTCGGCGGACATCACCCTGGGCCGTCGGCGCCAGCTCCGGTCGGCGTGCTCGTACACGTAGCAGTGGTCGCAGGCCAGGTCGCACCTGCTGTGGACCTTGAGGACGAACTGGCGGAACGGCACCATCGCCGCCCTCCCGTCAGATTCAGATGGCGGAGTTGAACGCCGCGACGGAGACCCTCGGGGTGTCGGGAACGACGCGGCGCAGCATGCCCTCCAGCTCCGCGTCGCACATGTCGTTCTCACACAGACTGCTCAGCGGGACGTCACGCACATCGACGACGCCCGAAATAACCGCTGTGGCCTCTTTGTCCATGTCTGTTCCATCGCTCGGAAAACCCTGCAGGGATTCAAGGGGAGTGTAATCCTGGCGATCCCCGTGGCTTCCGACCGCCCGCGGCAAAACTCCCCTCGAGTTTTCCCTCATCTCTGGATACGTCCCGGCAGCGGCACCCGCCTCATACCTTTTCCGCCCCTGGGAAGCGCGGTCAGGAGAACGCGGTCAGGAGAACGCGGTCAGGAGAACGCGGTCAGGAGAACGCGGTCAGGAGAACAGGGCCTCGGACACGTCGAGCCTGAGGCCCGGCACGGCAGCCTCGGCCTGCATCGCGGCCAGGAAGAAGATCAGCGCACTCGGCTCGCCCTCGGCCTTGCGCTCGACGGCCAGCGCCAATGCCGCCTTGGCCAGTTTGACCCCGCGCAGCCGCAACTCCGCGGCCTCGGCGACCTTGCCCGTCGCCCGGCGCAGCCAGTGGGTCGCCGCCTCCAGCCACGCCTCACTGTCGCGGTCGCCCTTCGCGGCCTCGCAGGCCAGCAGCACGGCCACCTCGTAGGCCGCGCCCGCGTTCCCCTCCCGCGCGCTGTCGAGCAGTTCCAGGCCAACCGCGCCGTAGCTGGCAGGCATGCGATGCGCGGCCGGGCCCAACGCGCCGGCGGACGCCTCACCGGGGACAGACGACTTCCCCAGCCCCGGTCACCTCGCGGCCGCGGTCACCTCGCAGGCGCGGCCAAGGGGAGAGCGTGGTCGCGCAACGCCGCCGTGTCAGCCGATGGCCGTGGCGGTGCGGAGTTCGGTGAGGTAGCGCTTGACGACGCGCCCGCCGTACCGGGAGGAGACGAGCGCCCCGACGCAGTCGAGCAGGGCGGCGCGCGCGGGCAACGCGCGGAGACCCGAGTAGGTCGACAGCAGGTCGAGGTACTCCTCGGTGGTGTAGGCCAGCTCCCACTCCCAGCGCTCGAAGACGGGGGCGGCGAACCCGGGCAGTGCCTCGCCGTCGGGCGGGACGGCGGCGGCGGGCCGGAGCCGCAGGCCCGGCGTCGTGGCGGGGTCGAACCGTTCGTAGCACTCCTGGACCTCGGCGAAGAAGGCCGCGGTGCCGCCCGCCACGTGGTGCGTGGCCACGGTGGCGAGCAGCCCGCCAGGGCGGAGCGCGGCCCGCGCCCTGGCCACCCGCGTGGCCGGGTCGAGCCAGTGGAAGGAGGTGGCCGCGAACACCACGTCGTACGGCTCGGCCGGCAGCGGCCACGTCTCGAAGTCGGCGTTGACCACCTCGACGGACGGCATGCGGGCCCGCGCCAGCGCCGCCAGCGCGGGCCCCAGCTCGACGGCGGTGACGACGCAGCCGCGGCCGAGCAGGCCGCGGGTGGCCTGCCCGGTGCCGCAGCCGATCTCCAGTACGCGCGACGCCACGGGGATGCGGGTGAACAGTTCGGCCGGGTAGCCGGGCCTGGCCCTGTCGTAGAGCTCCGCGTCCTCGTCGAACGTTCGCCTCAGATCCACGGCCGCTCCCTTCGCGGTGTCTCCTGCGGCGGCACGGCCCCGATCCGGCGGCGCGTGCCCGCGGGACCGGTACAGATCCGGCGACGCGTGCGCGCGGGGCCGGCCCCGATCCGGCGACGCGTGCGCGCGGGGCCGGTGCCGGCCGCGGCGGCGGCGCCGACCGCTGTGTCCCGGAGGGGGGAGAGCACCGACATGCCGGTAGCATGTCATGTCATGATCGCGCTTTCCTGGTGGCCGGCCTTCTAGGCGGTCCCTGCGCGATGTCCGATGACCGCCCTTCGCGAGGCGGTCATCGATGGTTGGCCTCCTCGTCCGCACGACTGGAGGCTCGAACATGACGACCTGGTCCACTCTGCTCGGCACGCTGCTCGACGGTCGATCGCTGCGCGCGCGGGACACCGCGTGGGCGATGGGCCAGATCATGGCCGGCGCGGCGACCGACGCGCAGATCGCCGGGTTCGCCGTCGCGCTGCGCGCCAAGGGCGAGACCGTCGAGGAGGTGTCGGGGCTGGCGACGGCGCTGCTCGACGGCGCCGCCCCGCTGGAGGTGCCCGGCGACGCGGTCGATCTCGTCGGAACGGGCGGCGACCAGGCCCACACCGTGAACGTCTCCACCATGGCCGCGATCGTCGCCGCCGCGGCGGGGGCGAAGGTCGTCAAGCACGGCGGGAGGGCGGCCTCGTCGTCCACGGGCGCCGCCGACGTGCTGGAGGCGCTCGGCGTCGTGGTCGACCTGTCCCCCACGCGCGCGGCGGGGGTCGCGGCGGAGGTGGGGATCACCTTCCTGTTCGCCGCGCGGCACCATCCGGCCTTCCGGCACACCACCGGGCCGCGCAGGCAGCTCGGCGTGCCGACGGTCTTCAACGTGCTAGGGCCGCTGGTCAACCCGGCCAGGCCGGCGGCGCAGGCGGTGGGGGTGTTCCACGCGCACCTGGCGCCGGTCGTCGCGGGGGTGCTGGCGGCGCGGGGCTGCTCGTCGCTGGTGTTCAGGGGCGACGACGGCCTGGACGAGCTGACCACGACAGGGCCGTCCACCATCTGGGAGGTCAGGGACGGGACGGTCACGTCGAGCCGCTTCGACCCGCTGTCGCTGGGCATCGCCCGGGCGTCCGTCGACGACCTCAGGGGCGCGGACGCCGCGTACAACGCCGAGGTCGCGCGGGAGGTGCTGGGCGGCGCTCCGGGGCCGGTGCGCGACATCGTCTGCCTGAACGCCGCCGCGGCGCTGGCGGCGGCCGGGCGGGAGGGGGTGCGCGGGCTGGCGGCGGCCTACGGACGCGCGTGCGCGGCGATCGACTCGGGCGCGGCCGCGGCGCTCCTGGAGCGCTGGGCGGCGGCCACCCGGCGCTGATTCCATACATTTTCCTAACACGATGTCAAGAGACGGCAAGTGGATCATTACCTTTGGAGCCGTGGAACGCGCGAAAGAGACAACATCGCAGGTCACCGGGAGCCCCAGAAACACGGGGTTTCGTCCCGAATGCGGTAGATCATCACCAGCTGCAAGGGGATGTCAAGCGAGTTGCAGGTGTGATCGTGGACCTTGGTTCCATGAACACAGGCCCCTTCGCGGCGAGCGTCACTGTTGTTGTTCCCGCACTCAACGAAGCCGACAACCTGCCACACGTCTTCGCGACGTTGCCCACCTGGATCGACGAGGTGATCCTGGTGGACGGCAACTCCGTCGACGACACGGTGGCCGTGGCTCGCAGCCTCCGCCCGGACCTGCGTGTCGTCACGCAGACCAGGCGGGGCAAGGGCAACGCGCTGACCGAGGGTTTCGCCGCCGCCAAGGGCGACATCATCGTCATGATCGACGCCGACGGGTCGACCGACGGCCGGGAGATCGGCCGGTTCGTGCAGGCCCTGGTCGACGGCGCGGACTTCGCCAAGGGCTCCCGCTACATCGAGGGCGGCGGCTCGGACGACATCAGCCCCGTCCGCTCGTTGGGCAACAAGGTGCTGACGTTCGCCACCAACGCCCTGTACGGCACGCGTTACACCGACCTGTGCTACGGCTACAACGCCTTCTGGGCCCACCACCTGGACGCCATGGCGCTCGACTGCGACGGGTTCGAGATCGAGACGCAGATGAACGTCAGGGCCGCGAAGGCGGGGCTGGACATCCGCGAGGTGCCCAGCCACGAGCGCTCGCGCATCCACGGGGCCAGCAACCTGCACGCCGTCCGCGACGGGTGGCGGGTGCTCAAGACGATCTGGCGTGAGCGGGGAAAAGCCGCCCCCGTCCTGAGCGGCGACATGCTTGATCCCTGCATGACGCCGTGAGCCGGACGGGGCGGTCGGCCACAGACCGCATGTTGTCCACAGGGTGTGGACAACATGGCCGTGACGCCACCGGCCCGCGTCCGGCCGCATGACTCCATCGTTCAGGGGCAGAGGAAGCGCCGTCTTGAAAGAGAGGTGAGCTCATGATCGTGTTGGGGCTGATCCTGGTCCTGATCGCAGCCGCGACCATCTACCTCGTCGCGATGGAACCCGATACCACCTACACCGTTGTCGGCTACACCTTCCAGCCGTCCCACCTGGAGATGTTCCTGGTGGGCGCGGCCACCGCGGGAGTCCTGCTCCTCGGCGTCTCGATGATCGGCTCAGGTTCGCGCCGGTCGCTCCTGCGGCGCCGCGCGCTGCGCGACGTCCGGGTCCAGGCCGACGACCGGGTCGCCAAGCTGGAGGACGAGAAGCGGGCGCTGGAGCGGAAGCTCAACGACAACACCCCCGACAGCACCCACGACGACACCCACGACGCCGCCGGGGAGACGCGGACGATCCCCCGCCAGGCCCCGCACCCCGACGATCACCTGGTCGCGGGGCGCCGTTCCGACGAGCGCTGAAACAGCTTGCCCTCGCGCCACAGCGCGAGGCCGGTGACCAGGGCGCCGAGCCCCTCCCACACCCCCACGCCCACGAACTCGGCGGGTGCGGCGCCCGTCACCACCAGCGTGGTGAACACCACGAACGTCACCGTCCTCCACGGGACGGTCCACCGGAAGAACGGTGTCCAGTCGGTGGCCGCGGCCAGCAGGTAGTAGACGCCCATGTTGACCGCGGCCATCGACGAGGCCGCCATGTACACCTTCGTGTAGTCACCGGCTCCGCGCCTCTCCACGACCTCGAATCCCAGCAGGCCGAGCAGATCGTCCGATCTCAGCAGGCCGAACAGGCCCAGGGCGAAAGCAAGGAAGCCGAAGACGGCGATGGTCCATCCGGATATCGATCGCGGCAAGCGCATGGGAAACCTCCCAAAAGGGGTGTGATCTGCGAGACGATCTCACCATGAAAAGGCGCTTCACCCGCCCCGGCCGCCCCATCGCGCTCAAGCTGCTCGTCCTGCTCTCGGTCCCGCTGATCTCGCTGGTCGGGCTGTGGACGTTCGCGGCCGCGTTGACCGGTGGTGACGGGTTGCGCCTGCTGGAGATCAACAACCTGGTCACCAACCTGGCCGACCCGTCGGAGCAGATGAACATCCAGCTCCAGCGCGAGCGGCTGTCGTCGGCCGAGTTCCTGTCGTCCGCCAGGCCGTACCGGGAGCTGATCAACCAGCGCAGCAGGACGGACACCGCCGTGGCGGCCTTCCGCCGGCGCGCCGCCCTGCAGGAGAACGTCACACCGGAGATGGCCGAGCAGCTCAAGGCGCTCTACCGCGAGCTGAACCGCCTCCCCGAGCTGCGCAGAGGCGTCGACGCGCGCTCGGTCGGCGCCATCCAGACGATCACCGTCTACAGCGACATCGTGGACGCCTCCTTCCGCATGTACGACCAGATGATCCTGGTGCCCGACATGGCGCTCTACCGGCTGGCCAGGTCGGTCACCATGCTCGGCGAGGCCAAGGAGCTCCTGTCCAGGGAGCGGGCGATGATCGTGCACGTGCTCGCGACCCGCGAGGTCGGCCCCTCCGACCGGGCGCTGTTCACCCGGATGTCGGCCACCCGCCGCCTCCTCTACTCCCAGGCGCTCGCCCACCTCGACGACGACCTCGGCGCCGCCTACCGCGGGCTGGCCGGCTCCGCCGCCTACCGCGACTTCGTCGCGATCGAGGACGCCATCCGCGGCCAGGCGACCGCCAACGGACTGCCCGCGACCTCCGCGACCTGGGTGTCGCGGGGCGACGACCTCGCCGCCGCCGTCGAGCGCAACCAGTCCGAGGCCGTGCAGGGCCTGGTCGACCGGGTCAACCCGACCGCCACCGCCATCCTGATCAAGATCGGCGTCGCAGGGGGCATCGGCCTCGTCGCCGTCGTCGCCTCCATCGTGCTCTCCCTGCGCTTCCGCGGCCGGCTGGTGCGCGAGCTGGCGGGCCTCCGCGACGCCGCGACCGGCTTCGCGGAGGTACGGCTGGCGGGCGTCGTCGATCAGCTGCGCGCCGGCGGCGCCAAGCCCGAGGTCGAACCGCTCGACACCGGAGCGCAGACCACCGAGGTGCGCGACATCGTCCAGGCGTTCAACTCCGTCCAGTCCACGGCGGTCGGAGCCGCCGTCGACCAGGCGAAGCTGCGCGACGGCGTGCGCCAGGTCTTCGTCAGCCTGGCCAGGCGCAACCAGTCGCTGCTGCACCGCCAGCTGCTCCAGCTGGACGGCATGCAGCGGCGCACCCACGACCCGGTCATCCTCGACGACCTGTTCAAGCTCGACCACCTCACCACCCGCATGCGCAGGCACGCCGAGAGCCTGATCATCCTGTCGGACCAGACGCCGGGCCGGGGCTGGCGCAACCCGGTGCCGGCCGTGGACGTGCTCAGGGCGGCCGTGGCCGAGGTGGAGGAGTACGCCAGGGTCGAGGTGCCGCAGCCGCCGAACGTGGCGGTGATGGGTTCGGCCGTGACCGACGTCGTGCATCTGGTGGCCGAGCTGGTGGAGAACGCCACCCTCTTCTCGCCCCCGCAGACCAGGGTGGACGTGCGGGCGGTCGGCGTGCCGGAGGGGCTTCAGGTCGACATCGAGGACCGGGGGCTCGGGCTGCCCGAGGAGGAGCTGAGCCAGCTCAACGCCAGGCTGGCCGAGCCGCCCGAGTTCGACCTGGCCGAGAGCGACAGGCTCGGGCTGTTCGTGGTGGCCAGGCTCGCGGCCAGGCACGGGATCAGGGTGCGGCTGCGGCCCTCGCCGTACGGGGGGATCACGGCGACGGTGACGCTGCCCGCGGCCCTGCTCTCCGATCAGCCGGCGCTGACGGGCGGCAGGTAGCGGCTCCAGCCGCTGGCCCTGGCGGCGGCCGCGGCGGGCACCCGGTCGCCGGCCCACGGCGGGAGCAGCTTCCTGGCCTCGGCCTCGGTGAAGAAGCCGTAGTCGTCGAGCTCCTCCGCCTGCAGGGTGATCGGGGTGTCGGCGGGGATGGTGCCGCAGTCGAACAGGAAGTTGACCAGCGGCAGCGGCCGGACGTCCAGCGGGCCCACCCACTGCACGACCAGCAGGTCGCCGACGGGCAGCGTGAGGCCGAGCTCCTCGGCGACCTCCCTGGCGCAGGCCTGCGCGGGGTCCTCGCCCTCGTCGACGTGGCCGCCAGCGAAGCCCCAGTGGTCGCGGTAGTTGGGCTTGACCAGCAGCGTTCTTCCTCCGGGGTCGGTGATGTAGGCGCCCGCCCCGGCCAGCACCTTGCTCAGCGACGCCCAGAACTCCGTGTCCACGCTCACGTGATCAACCTACAACGTCGTCCCGGACGCGGAACGTCCGGCGCCGGGGCCAGTGATGGGAACATCCTACGAAAAAGATAGGATTTGTCCCCGTGACACGACGCGCGTTGATCTTCTGGGCGACGGGCGTCCTGGCCTACTTCGTCGCGGTCTTCCACCGCCAGTCCCTCGGTGTCGCGAGCCTGGCGGCCGCCGCCCGTCTCGACGTCGGCGCGTCGGGTCTGGCGACCCTCGCGATGCTCCAGCTCCTCGTCTACGCCGTGATGCAGATCCCCGTCGGCGTGCTGGTCGACAGGTTCGGCTCCAAACGCATGCTGCTCATCGGGGCGCTGATCATGTCGTGCGGCCAGGTCGTCTTCGCCTTCGCCGACGACCTGCTGCTCGGCCTGGCCGCCAGGACCCTGGTGGGCGCGGGCGACGCCATGACGTTCATCAGCGTGATCAGGCTGGTCAACCTGTCCTTCCCGGCCCGCCGCAACCCGGTGATCGTGCAGCTGACCGGCATCCTCGGCCAGTTCGGCGCCATCGCGTCGACCGTGCCGATCATCGGATCGTTGCGCGCGTACGGCTGGACGCCGACCTTCCTCGGCGCCGCCGGGGTCGGCGTGCTGGCCACGGTCCTCGTCGCGGCCGTCCTGCGCGACGGGCGTCCCTCGGCCGACCGGCGCGCACCGGGGTTGAAGGCCGCGTGGATGCAGCCGGGCACCAGGCTGGGCATGTGGACCCACGCCGCCACCCAGTGCTCGGCCGCGGCGTTCCTGCTGCTGTGGGGCTACCCGTACCTGGTGCAGGGCCAGGGACTCGCGCCCGGGACCGCGGGCGTGCTGCTGTCGGCGCTGACCGCCGTCGGCATGGTGTGCGGCCCGATCCTCGGCTACCTGGCCGGCCGCTTCCCGCTGCGCCGATCGTGGCTGGTGCTGGCCGTCACCGGGTCGACCGCCACCGCGTGGACGGCGGTGCTGCTGTGGCCGGGCGGCCGGGCTCCGCTGTGGCTGCTGGTGGTCCTGGTCGTCGTGCTCGCCACGAACGGCCCCGGATCGATGATCGGCTTCGACTACGCCAGGACGTTCAACCCCGCGGGCCGCATCGGCGCGGCCACCGGCATCGTGAACGGCGGCGGCTTCCTGGCCTCGATGTCGGTGATCGCGCTGATCGGCGTGACGATGGACCTGACCGGCGACCACCGCTGGGCGATGGCCGTGCAGTACCCGGTCTGGCTGCTCGGCGTGGTGCAGGTGCTGCGTTACCGCGCCAAGGCCCGCGCGCTGCTAGCCCAGCTCGACGAACGGCTCGGGGAAGTGGGAGGTGCCGAGCAGCCGGCCCTGCGCGCGCAGTCCGGCGACCAGGTCGAGCCTGGTCTTGGCGGCCAGATCTGAGTCGCCGTCGTAGACGTAGCGGATCGTCGGGTCGGCCAGCTGCACCGGGTGGTGCAGGACGTCACCGGCCATGGTGAACTCGCCGACCTCGACGCTCTGGTGTCCGGGGGTGTGGCCGGGCGTCAGCCGTACGACCACGCCGGGGGCGACCTCCGCGTCGCCGTCGACCACCTGCAGCAGCTCCCTGACCGGGTCGAGGACGGACGTCGCCTCGATCTCGGCCCGCTGGACGACGTGGCGCGCGTTGGGGAACACCGGCCGGCCGTCGACGATCGTGCCGCCGAAGTGGTCGCTGTGCAGGTGCGTGATGATCAGCGTGTCGACGTCGCCGGGCGCGACACCCGCGGCGGCCAGCTCGCCCGGCAGCGCGCCAGGGGCGGGAGCCCAGCTGGAGGTGGGCCCGATGCCGGTGTCGATCAGGGTGACGTGGCCGTCGCGGTCACGCAGGAGGAAGCAGTGGAAGTGAAGGATCCACTCGCCCTCGTCGACCTCCGCGCCGAGAAAGGTCTCGAGGAACGGCAGGCGAAGCGAGGGCCCCATCGGGCCGATGGCATCACACAACGGGGTGATCTCGACATCGGCCACGATTCTTGACTTATGCGGCATCCGACAACGCTAGCCGGGTGACGTACTCGTTCTCCAGGTCTGCGGCGAACACGGCGCGACGGCAGCACGCGCAGCGGTACATGATCGGACCCTCGTCGAGGGTGGTGTGACACGTCGGGCACTGGGTCTTCTTCATGACATCCCCCTTGGGCTCACACCTCCATGAGAGCCTCCGACGATTGCAGGAGCCCTGCAGCCGGCTTGACGGATCCCGCTCCGGGAGATGTGGGCGGCTTGGGGCGACGGGAACAGAACCCTTGCCGTCCACGTTGACTGTGATATCTTGCGAACCAGCGTTGAGCGTCCACCTGCTCCGCTGATTTCCCTGAAGGGCCCGTGCTGAGGGCCCGTCCCGTGTTCTCTCACCCACCGCCTGCGTTTTTCCAGGCGTGCCCTCGAGGAGGGTTCATCATGTCTGTTTCCACCGTGTCTTCTGTTCCCACGGTCCCCCGCCCCCGCACCGCCGCCGCACCCGCCCGGCAGGTCACCGGACTGCTGGACGTGCGCGACAAGAGCGCGTTCCTGCGCCTGTCCGGCTACCGGCCCGGCCCCGACGACGTACGGCTGCCGCTGGACCGGATCAAACACCTCGGCCTGCGCGCCGGCGACCAGGTGACCGCCACCGTCGCGGGCGCCAAGCTGGTCTCCGTCGAGCAGGTGAACGGCCGCGCCGACTGGCGCGAGCGTCCCCACTTCGCCGACCTGACCCCCGTCCACCCGGAGGAGCGGCTGACGATCGAGACCGAGTCGCTGACCACCAGGGTCGTCGACCTGTTCGCCCCCATCGGCAAGGGCCAGCGCGGGCTGATCGTCGCCCCGCCCAAGGCCGGCAAGACCATGGTCCTGCAGGCGCTGGCCGCGGCCGTCTCCCGCAACCATCCCGACACGCACCTCATGGTCGTCCTGGTCGGCGAGCGACCCGAAGAGGTCACCGACATGCGCCAGACCATCGCGGGCGAGGTGGCCGCCTCCACCTTCGACCGGCCCGACAAGGAGCACGTCGCGGTCGCCGAGCTGGCACTCCAACGCGCCAAGCGCCTGGTCGAGCAGGGCCAGGACGTCGTGCTGCTGCTCGACTCGCTCACCAGGCTCGGCCGCGCCTACAACAACCTCGCGCCGGCCGGCGGGCGCGTCCTGTCGGGCGGCATCGACGCCGGCGCCATCTACCCGCCCAAGCGCTTCTTCGGCGCCGCCCGCAACCTCCAGGACGGCGGCTCGCTCACCATCCTCGCCACTGCGCTCGTCGAGACCGGCTCGCGCATGGACGACTCCTTCTTCGAGGAGTTCAAGGGCACCGGCAACATGGAGCTGCGGCTCAACCGCGCCCTGGCCGAGCGCCGGCTGTTCCCCGCCGTCGACCTCGGGGCGTCCAGCACCCGCCGCGAGGAGATGCTGCTGCACCCCGCCGAGCGGCAGGTGGTGTGGCGGCTGCGCCGCATGCTCGGTGGCCTGGACCCGCAGCAGGGCCTGGAGCTGCTGGTCGGCCGGCTCCGCGAGACCCCGTCGAACGCCGCCTTCCTCACACTGGCCGAATCCGCCTGACGCTCACCGGTGCCGCACGTAGGTCGCGCGTTTCCCGGAACCGCCGGGAAAGACCGGCTCCTCCGCGGGGCGGCGGGACGGCGCACGTCCACAGCAGGACGGTTGACCGTCGGAGCGGACAATCATCCCGGGCATCACCGGCATCACGGGCATGCCGGCTGACCCGCGATGATGGGGGGATGCTGGCTGACATCGTCGAACACCTGCGCTGCCCCGTCTGCCGTGAAGGGGTGCGGCTCGACGCGGGGGCCGTGCGGTGCGGGCATGGGCACGCCTTCGACGTGGCCAGGCAGGGATACGTGAGCCTGCTGACCGGATCGCAGGCGCCCGGCACGGCCGACAGCTCCGCCATGGTGGCGGCCAGGGCCGACTTCCTGGGCAGGGGGCACTACGCGCCGCTGGCCCGGGCGCTCGCCGAGACCGCGGCGGCCTGTCTCGCGCCCGCCACGCCGTCCCGCAACGCCGGCGCGGGCCGCGAGTCCGCCGGTCCGGCAGGCGCGACCGCGCTCGACCCTTACCCCGACACGGGCCGGGAATCCGCCGATCCGGCAGGCGCGACCGCGCTCGACCCTTACGCCTGCGCGGGCCGGGAATCCGCCGATCCGGCGGACGCGACCGAGCTCGGCCCTTACGCCGCCGGCGGGCCGGGGACGGGCGCGCCGGTGATCGTGGACGCGGGGGCGGGGACCGGCTACTACCTCGGGGCGGTGCTCGACGCCGTGCCCCATGCCACCGGCATCGCGTTCGACATCTCCAAGCACGCGGTCAAACGGGCGGCCAGGGCGCACGAGCGCGCGGGCGCGTTCGTGGCGGACGCGTGGCGGCCGCTGCCGCTCGGGGACGCGGTCGCCGACGTGGTGATGAACGTGTTCGCTCCGCGCAACGGCACCGAGTTCGCCAGAGTCCTGCGACCGGGCGGCCACCTGATCGTGGTCATCCCGGCAGGCGACCACCTCAGCCCGCTGGTGCGAGAGTTGGGCCTGCTGTCGGTCGACGAGGCGAAGGAGCATCGGGTCGCCGAGAGCCTGCGGGGCTTCGAGGAGACGAGCAGGCGGGAGGTGAGGTTCGAGATGTCGCTGACGCGGGAAGATGTCGGCTTGGTGGTGGGCATGGGTCCGAGCGCGTGGCACAAGGACCCCGACCACCTCCACCACCAAATCCGGAAATTTCCGGAATGGACCTCAGCAATTGCGAGTTTTCGCCTGTCTATCTTCACCGCGCCCACGCAATCAAGGCCCATTCCTTGACGCACCTCCGGGACTCATGTTACTGATGGGGCATTTAGTCCGAAATTCCCTCACATTCCTCAGGTATTTCATCCACCCAGACGCAATACTGGACGGCAACTGAGGAGGGGGAGGCAGCGGATGAAGGCGGAGGAACGCTGGCAGGCCAGGTTCCGGGCGCCCAGCATGACGCTGCCCGAGTGGGCACGCCAGGCGCCGAACCGCTCCCTCTACCGCTCGAACGCCTCGGGCGTGTGGGAGATCTACGCGTGGGACCGTACGACCGGCATCACCCGCCAGGTCACCAACCAGCCGTACGGCACCAGCCACGCCGCCCTCGACCCGACGGGCCACTGGATCTACTGGTTCGCCGGCAGCGACCGCGACGAGCTCGGCGTCTGGATGCGCCAGCGCTTCGCCGGCGGCGTCCACGAGGTCATCGCCCCCGACCTGCCGCCCAGCGAGCCCGGCGGCATCGCGTTGTCCGCCACCGGCCTCGCGGCCGTCAGCCTGGCCCGCGCCGGCACGTTCAGCACCTACCTGGTCCGGCCAGGGGAGTCCGCCCGCCTGCTCTACGAGCATTCCGAGGCCTCCTGGGTCACCGACATGTCGCTCGACGGCGAGCTGGTCGCCCTCAACCACAGCGAGCACGGTGACTTCCGGCACCCTGCGCTGCGCGTGCTCAAGCAGAACGGCGACGTGGTCGGCGAGCTGGCCGACGGTCCCGGCAGGGGCGTGATCGGCCTGCGCTTCGGCCCCCTCCCCGGCGACCGCCGCCTGCTCACCCTGCACGAACGCCGCCAGCGCCACGAGCCGCTGGTCTGGGACCCGAAGACCGGCGAGCAGCGCGAGATCTGGCTGAAGGACCCCGGCGAGCTGACCGCCGAGTGGTACGACGACGGCCGCGCCCTGCTGATCGTCAGGGACGACCGGGGCCGCACCCATCTGCACCGCTACGACCTCGGCGGCGGCGGCATGTCCCTGATCGACACGCCCCACGGCGTGATCGGCGCGGCCAGGCCCAGGCCGGGCGGCCACGTGGAGTACGCGTGGTCGAGCGCCTCCCGCCCACCGGTGATCCGGTCGAGCAGCGGCCACGTGGTCATGAACGCGATCGGCCCCGCCGCCCCCACCAGCGTCCCCGTCGAGGACATCGACGTCTCCGGTCCAGGCGGGCGCATCCACGCGCTGGTCTCCAGGCCCGAGATGGGCTCGGCCCCCTTCCCCGCCGTCTTCCTGCTGCACAGCGGCCCGCACCTGCACGACGCCGACACCTTCTCCCCCGAGGTCGCCGCGTGGGTCGACGCCGGCTTCGCGGTCGTGCGCGTCAACTACCGCGGCTCGACAGGGTACGGCTCGGCCTGGCGCGACGCGCTGCGCGGCGACGTCGGCCACATCGAGCTGGCCGACGTGGCGGCGGTCAGGGAGTGGGTGGTCTCCCAGGGCGTCGTCGACCCGGACAGGACGGTGCTCGCGGGCACCTCGTGGGGCGGTTTCCTCACCCTGCTCGGTCTCGGCGTCCAGCCCAGGCTGTGGGCGGCGGGCATCGCGGTCGCCCCCATCGCCAGCCACGTCACCGCCTACGAGGACCACGTCGAGGGCCTGCGTGCCCTGCAGCGGTCGCTGCTGGGCGGCTCCCCCGACGAGCAGCCGGAGCGCTACCACGACAGCTCGCC
This sequence comes from Nonomuraea sp. NPDC004354, assembly GCF_053602555.1. NCBI lineage: Bacteria > Bacillati > Actinomycetota > Actinomycetes > Streptosporangiales > Streptosporangiaceae > Nonomuraea > Nonomuraea sp. NPDC004354. The sequence continues at coordinate 58,095 of NZ_JBSGDV010000002.1, forward strand.
GATCACCTACGTCGAGAAGGTCGAGCGCCCGCTGCTGATCCTCGCCGGGGTCAACGACTCCCGCTCGCCGCTGCGGCAGCTCGAGGAGTACGTGAGCCGCCTGGCCGAACTCGGCCGCGAGCACGAGGTCCACTACTACGACGCCGGTCGCGGCGGGCTCGTCGTCGCCGAACGTATCGACCAGATGGCGATAATGCTCAATTTCATCCGCAAACACGGACTCACAACTGACACAGCGTAATAGGTTGCCTCTTTCTTCGCCTTGAATGTCGCCCTCGGCCGCTGCCAGCATCACGCCACCCCCCAGCCGAAGGGCACGAATCTGTGAGTACCTCCACTGAGACCCACGGCGTCAACCGTCTGAAAAAGGACGCCGTCGGCCTCGTCGGCGTCATCTTCATGGCCGTGGCGACCGCGGCCCCCATCACCGCCATGACCGGCAACGTGCCCATCGTCGTCGGCTTCGGCAACGGTCTGGGCGTCCCCGCCGGCTACCTGTTCGCCACCGCCGTGCTCACGATCTTCTCCGTGGGCTACACGGCGATGTCGAAGCACATCACCGCGGCCGGCGCCTTCTACGGCTACATCTCCCACGGCCTCGGCCAGGTCGTCGGCATGGTCTCGGGCCTGCTGGCCACCATGGCCTACGTGGTCTTCGAGGCCTCGATCATCGGTTTCTTCGCCTACTCGGCCAACGACACCTTCAAGTCGCTGGCCGGGGTGGACATCCACTGGCTGTGGTTCGCCTTCCTCGGCCTGGCGCTGAACATGATCCTCACCTACTTCGACATCAACCTGACGGCCAAGGTCCTGGGCGTCTTCCTGATCACCGAGATCTTCATGCTCGGCCTGGTGGCGATCGTCACACTGCTGAACGGCGGCGGCCCCGACGGCCTCATGGCCGCCACGCTCAACCCCGCCAACGCCTTCCGGACCACCGGCCTGCAGGCGGGCGCGGTCGGTCTCGGGCTGTTCATGTGCTTCTGGTCGTGGGTCGGCTTCGAGTCGACCGCGATGTACGGCGAGGAGTCACGCGAACCCAAGAAGATCATCCCGATCGCGACGCTGGTCTCGGTGGTCGGCATCGGCCTGTTCTACACGTTCGTCTCGTGGATGACGGTCGCGGCCAACGGCGTGAAGGCGCCGGAGATCGCCGCCAAGGAGTTCGCCGGCATCTTCTTCAACCCCACCGAGCAGCTGCTCGGCCCGTGGGCCGTCGGCCTGTTCAAGATCCTCATCCTGACCGGGTCGTTCGCCTGCGCGATGGCCTTCCACAACTGCGCCGCCCGCTACCTCTACGCGCTGGGCAGGGAGAACCTCATCCCCGGCACCGGCCGTACCCTCGGGGCCACCCACCCCGTCCACGGCTCGCCGCACATCGCCGGATTCGTGCAGTCGGCGATCTCCGTGGTGCTGGTCCTGGCCTTCCACTTCGCCGGCATGGACCCCTACGTCCACATCTACACACTGCTGGCCGTGCTGGGCACGCTGGCCATCCTCATCGTGCAGACCCTCTGCTCGTTCTCGGTGATCGGCTACTTCCACGTCAAGAAGAAGCACCCGGAGACTGCCAACGTCTGGCGCACCCTGATCGCCCCGCTGGCCGGCGGGCTCGCCATGGCGTACGTGGTGCTGCTGCTGTTCCAGAACCAGGAGGCGGCGGCGGGCGAGGCGGCCAAGAGCGGGTTCTTCACCGCGATCCCGTGGATCGTGGTGGGCGTCGCGGTCCTCGGTGTCGCGACCGCCCTGTACCTGAAGGCGCGCGACCCGGAGAAGTACGAGGTCATCGGCAGGATCGTGCTGGAGGACACGGTCGAGCGCGACTAGCGGGCGCGAAGCACCAGGATCGCCAGGTCGTCGGCGCTCGGCTCGGGCGCGAAGTCGGCCGCCGCTCTGCGGATGCGTTCGGCGACCGCCCTGGCCGACAGGCCCGCGCACTCGGCCAGCAGCTTGGCCAGGCCGCCGTCGTCATCGAGCAGGCGCCCGCCGCAGCGCCGCTCGGTGACGCCGTCGGTCACCGCCAGCAGCACGTCGCCGTGGTCGAGGTGGATGGTGTCCGCCTCGAACACCACCTCGGGGAAGACGCCGAGCAGCGACTGCGGGGTGGTCACCGTGTCGACGACGCCGCTCGGCCTCAGCCGTAGCGCCTCGGGGTGGCCGGCCGAGACCAGGCGCACCTCAAGGCCGCTCTCGACAGGAGTGATGTCGCCGTGGAGCAGCGTGAGGAACCTGGCGCGCTCGCCCTCCTCGAGGATGGCCTGGTTGAGCCGGCCGAGGACGGCGGCCACGCCGTACCCCTCCCTGGCGAGCAGGCGCAGGGTGTGGCGGGCCAGGCCGGTGACCGCGGCGGCCTCGGGGCCGGTGCCGCAGACGTCGCCGATGGCGAACCGCCACGACTCGTCGCCCGCCTTGAACAGGTCGTAGAAGTCGCCGCCGACCTCGTTGGCCTCGCCGGCGGGCTCGTAGACGACGCCGTAGTCGAGCCCGGGCACCTCCGGCTCGTTCGGCGGCAGCAGGCTGCGCTGCAGCGCCCGGTTGGCGGCGGCCTGCTGGGCGTACAGGCGGGCGTTGTCCATGGCCAGCGCCGCGCGCCGGGCGATGTCCTCGGCGAGCTGAATGCTCTCGTCGGTGAAACGGTCGGGACGGCCCAGGCACATGGCCCCCAGCGAGCGCCCCCGCGCGGTCAGCGGTACGGCCAGCACCTGCGAGTCGGCCAGCTGGAGGCTGGCGGAGGTGCTGTCGGGGACGGTGAGCTCGCTCAGCCGCTCGCGCAGGCCGTCGATGCGCGCCTCGTCGGCGTGCCACAGGTAGGCCAGGCGGCGCGGCCCCGTGGTGTCGGCGGTGTAGACGGCGCACCAGGCCGACAGTCTCGGCACGACGATCTGCGCGATGATCGCGGGCACCATGTCGGGATCGAGGGTGCCGGCGAGAAGGTCGCTGGCGTCGGCGAGGAAACCGAGCCAGTGGGGGCCCCTGGAGGTCTCCTCCGCCCATTCGGCTGCCACCCGGTCCGCCGAGCCGGGTAGCGTGAGCCTTGCCCAATGGACACGGGAATCGCCCGCGAAGGTGATGCCCCATTCCTCGACATCCACGGAGGGGCCTTTCGGGTCCCCGTTGGGAGCGGTCCGCTGCCTGAACTCCACCTGCACGGCGTCGCCGCAGTGCTTCCAGACGATCTCGAAGGGAGCGTCGGCGACCTGCGCGGCCAGCTCCTCTGCCAGGTGCTCGGCCGCAGGCAGCACGGGAGAGGCGGCCCAGGCGGTCATCACCTCACGGGTGAACCTTCTCGCGGAGGGGACGGCGGTCTCGCCTGGCGCGAAGGTGGCCGCGAGAACCGCGCGGGAAGAAGCAGTCATCGTTCCGTGCCTACCACACTTCCCATTGACTTGGGGTAAATCCAAGGACAGGACTACGAGCGACTCATCGTGACAGACTTGCATCACTCACGGCGGCACCCCGGGAGTGGAGGAGACCCCATGACGACGGCCAAGACCGCGCCTGCTGCGGAAGAGAGGACGTACTCAGAGTCCGACCTCGTCCCCGTCCTCGAGACGCTTTTCGCATGGCGCGACGGTGACTTCCGCCGCCGGGTCCCGCATGCCCCTCCCGGGATACTGAGCGAGATCCGGCTGCTGCTCAACGAAGTGGCGGACCGCAGGGAGCACCTCAGCAACGAGCTGACGCGTGTGCGCAAGGAAGTGGTCAAGGAGGGGCGTTTCGGCGAGCGGCTGACCCCCGGCCCCGGTGTGGGGTCGTGGGCGGAGAGCGTCGAGTCCGTCAACGCCCTCATCGACGCGCTGGTCAGCCCCGTGACCGGAGCGGCCGACGTGATCGACGCCGTGGCCAAGGGCGATCTGACCCGCAGGATAGACCTCGACCGCTCGGCCAGGGGTGAGGTCAGGCGGCTCGGCAAGGCCATCAACGGCATGGTCGAGCAGCTGTCGCTGTTCAACAGCGAGGTGACCAGGGTGGCCCGCGAGGCGGGCACCGAGGGCAGGCTGGGCGGCGCCGCCAACGTCAAGGGCATGTCCGGCAGCTGGCGCGACCTGACCGAGGCCGTCAACACGATGTCGTCGCGCGTCTCGGCCCAGGTGCGCGACATCGCCGAGGTGACGACCGCCGTCGCGAAGGGCGACCTGAGCCGCAAGGTGACCGTCGACGCGGTCGGCGAGATGTTCGAGCTGAAGAACACCGTCAACACGATGGTCGACCAGCTGTCGGCCTTCGCCGAGGAGGTCACCCGTGTCGCCCGCGAGGTCGGCACCGAGGGACAGCTCGGCGGCCAGGCGCAGGTCAGCGGCGTGTCGGGGGTGTGGAAGGACCTCACCGACAACGTCAACTTCATGGCCAACAACCTGACCAACCAGGTACGCCAGATCGCCGCCGTCTCCACCGCCGTCGCCCAGGGAAACCTCACCAAGAAGATCACCGTCGACGCCCAGGGCGAGATCCTCCAGCTCAAGGACACCCTCAACACGATGGTCGACCAGCTGTCGTCCTTCGCCGACGAGGTCACCCGCGTCGCCCGCGAGGTCGGCACCGAGGGCAAGCTGGGCGGTCGCGCCGAGGTGAAGGGCGTCTCCGGCGTCTGGAAGGACCTCACCGACAACGTCAACTCGATGGCCAACAACCTGACCTACCAGGTGCGCAACATCGCCCAGGTCACCACGGCCGTCGCCAACGGCGACCTGACCCGCAAGATCGACGTCGACGCCCAGGGCGAGATCCTCGAGCTCAAGTCGACGATGAACACGATGGTCGACCAGCTGTCGTCGTTCGCCTCCGAGGTGACCCGTGTCGCCCGCGAGGTCGGCACCGAAGGACAGCTCGGCGGCCAGGCACAGGTGCGCGGCGTGTCCGGGGTGTGGAAGGACCTCACCGACAACGTCAACTTCATGGCCAACAACCTGACCAACCAGGTACGCCAGATCGCCGCCGTCTCCACCGCCGTCGCCCAGGGAAACCTCACCAAGAAGATCACCGTCGACGCCCAGGGCGAGATCCTCCAGCTCAAGGACACCCTCAACACGATGGTCGACCAGCTGTCGTCCTTCGCCGACGAGGTCACCCGCGTCGCCCGCGAGGTCGGCACCGAAGGACAGCTCGGCGGCCAGGCCCGGGTGCAGGGCGTGTCCGGGGTGTGGAAGGACCTCACCGACAACGTCAACTTCATGGCCAACAACCTGACCTACCAGGTGCGCAACATCGCCGAGGTCACCACGGCCGTCGCCAACGGCGACCTGACCCGCAAGATCGACGTCGACGCCCAGGGCGAGATCCTGGCGCTGAAGACCACCATCAACAAGATGGTGGACCAGCTGTCGTCCTTCGCCGACGAGGTCACCCGCGTCGCCCGCGAGGTCGGCACCGAGGGACAGCTCGGCGGCCAGGCCAGGGTCGAGGGCCTCGAAGGCACCTGGAAGCGCCTGACCGAGAGCGTGAACGAGCTGGCCGGCAACCTGACGACGCAGGTCCGCGCCATCGCCACCGTGACGAGCGCCGTCGCCCAGGGCGACCTGACCCGCTCGATCGCCGTGGAGGCGCAGGGCGAGCTGGCCGAGCTCAAGGACAACGTCAACTTCATGGTGGCCAACCTCCGCGAGACCACCCAGGCCAACCAGGAACAGGACTGGCTGAAGTCCAACCTGGCCCGCATCTCGCGCCTCATGCAGGGTCACCGCGACCTCATGGAGGTCGCCAAGCTGATCATGAGCGAGCTGACGCCGCTCGTCTCGGCCCGCTTCGGCGCCTTCTACGGCGTCGACAACAGCGTCGCGGAGCACGACCTCATCCTCATCGGCGGCTACGGCGTGCGGCCCGACCGCTCGCCACGCCAGCGGTTCGCCCTCGGCGAGGGCATCGTCGGCCAGGCCGCGGTGGAGGGGCGGCCGATAGTCCTCGACGACGTGCCGGCCGGGTTCATCACCATCGACAGCGGGCTCAGCCAGTCCACGCCCGCGCAGATCGTCGTGCTGCCGATCCTGTTCGAGAGCCGCGTGCTCGGCGTGCTGGAGCTGGCCTCCTTCACCAAGTTCGGCGAGGTCCACCTCGACTTCCTGACCCAGCTCGTCGAGACCATCGGCGTCACGATGAACACCATCATCGCCAACTCCCGCACCGAGGACCTGCTGAAGGAGTCGCAGCGCCTGACCACCGAGCTGCAGGAGCGCTCCGACGAGCTGCAGCGCCAGCAGGAGGAGCTGCGCCGGTCCAACTCCGAGCTGGAGGAGAAGGCGGGGCTGCTGGCCAAGCAGAACCGCGCCATCGAGATCCAGAACTTCCAGATCGAGCAGGCCCGGCGCACGCTGGAGGAGCGCGCCGAGCAGCTGGCCGTCTCCTCGCGCTACAAGTCCGAGTTCCTCGCCAACATGTCGCACGAGCTGCGCACCCCGCTCAACAGCCTGCTCGTGCTGGCCAAGCTGCTGACCGAGAACGCCGAGGGCAACCTCACCTCCCAGCAGGTCGAGTTCGCCCGCACGATCCACGGGGCGGGCTCGGCGCTGCTGCAGCTCATCAACGACATGCTCGACCTGTCCAAGGTCGAGGCCGGGCGCATGGACATCCATCCCGCCCAACTGTCGCTGCCGAAGCTGGTCGACTACGTCGAGGCCGCCTTCGCGCCGCTGGCGCAGGACAAGGGGCTCGCCTTCATCGTCGAGGTGGATCCCCGGGTGCCGCAGGAGCTGCGCACCGACGAGCAACGCCTGCAACAGGTGCTGCGCAACCTGCTGTCCAACGCGGTCAAGTTCACCCCCAAGGGCGAGGTACGGCTGCGCGTGGTGCCCGCGCCACGCGAGGTCGACTACGACGACGACACCCTGCGCCTGGCCGACGGCCTGATCGCCTTCCAGGTGGTCGACACCGGCATCGGCATCGCGCCGGACAAGCTGGAGATCATCTTCGAGGCGTTCCGCCAGGCCGACGGCACCACCAGCCGCAAGTACGGCGGCACGGGTCTCGGCCTGTCGATCTGCCGGGAGATCGCCAGGCTGCTCGGCGGCGAGATCCACGTCGACAGCGAGCTCGGCGCCGGCAGCACGTTCACCCTCTACCTGCCGACCGACTACGCGGGCCCGCTGGTCGCGCGCGACGGCGGGGCGGCCCGCAGGCAGGTGCTGACCATGCAGGTCGAGCAGCAGAGCCCGATGGTCGTGCCCGAGCCGCCGATGCCGCTCGACCTGCCGCTGCCCGAGGTCGTCCAGCCGGCGAGCAGGCAGCAGTGGCAGGGCGACGACCCGCTCGACGGCGCCAAGATCCTCATCGTCGACGACGACATCCGCAACGTGTTCGCGCTGACCAGCGTGCTGGAGCGGCACGGCTCCACGGTCGTCTACGCGGAGAACGGCCGCGAGGGGATCGAGCAGCTCGAGCGCAACGAGGACGTGGCGCTCGTCCTCATGGACATCATGATGCCGGAGATGGACGGTTGGGCCACGACGTCGGCCATCCGGCGCATGCCGCAGTTCGCCGATCTGCCGATCATCGCGCTGACCGCCAAGGTCATGCGGGGTGACAGGGAGAAGAGCATCGCGTCCGGCGCCTCCGACTACGTGCCGAAACCGGTCGACGTCGACCAGCTGCTCGAACGGCTGCGCGGTTGGCTCAGCCGAGGGCGGGTGTCCGACACGGCGGAAGAGGCGTAACAGATGGCAGAACGGGCCAAGATCCTCCTGGTCGACGACCGCGAGGAGAACCTCATCGCCCTCGAGGCGATTCTCAGCTCGCTCGACCTGACGCCGGTGCGCGCCAAGTCGGGCGAGGAGGCGCTCAAGGCGCTGCTCGGCACCGAGTTCGCGCTGATCCTGCTCGACGTGCGGATGCCGGGCATGGACGGGTTCGAGACGGCGGCGCACATCAAGCGGCGCGAGCGTACCCGCAACATTCCGATCATCTTCCTGACCGTCGTCGACAGCGCCCCCGACTACGCCTTCCGCGGCTACGCGGCGGGCGCGGTCGACTACCTCACCAAGCCGTTCGACCCGTGGGTGCTCAGGGCGAAGGTGTCGGTGTTCGTCGAGCTCTACAACATGCACAAGCGGCTGACCGAGCAGGCGGCGCTGCTGCGCGAACGGCTGGCGGGCGAGCTGCCGCCGGGCAACGGCACCGCCCAGCCCGCCGTGCTGCCCGAGCTGTCGAGGCGCCTGACGGCCGTGGAGGACGAGTTGGAGCGGGTGCGGGAGCTGGCCCGCAAGTCGGCCGACCCGTCGCTCTCCGCGCCGCTGTCGGACCTGTCCGAACGGGTGGCGCACCTGCGCGCGGGCTTCGACGCCCTCAGCTGAGGGCAGCGCCGGCCGTGGTCGCGCGGCCGGTCCCGCCGGATCACACCGTGAGCACGATCTTGCCGCCGGCGTTCCTCCCCTCGAGGAGGCGTAGCGCGTCGGCGGCCTCGGCCAGCGGAAGCGTCCGCGTGATCGCCGGGGCGATCTTCCCCGCCGCGACGAGCCCGACCAGGTGGTCCAGGTCCTCGACGCTGCGCCTGACGATCAGCCCGCGCAGCTTCTGGCGCAGGAACGGCGAGGTGACGGCCACGGCGAGCAGCCGCGGCAGCGGGCCGAGCACCGCGCCCCGGGTGCCGTTGGAGGAGATGTAGACCCCCTCCGGGGCGAGCACCCGGCGGAAGGCCGACAGCGAGTGGTCGGCCGCCAGGTCGATGATCGTGTCGAAGCGGGTCGAGCCCCGCGTGACGTCCTCGCGGGTGTGGTCGATGACGTGGTGGGCGCCGAGCGAGCGCACCAGGTCCACGTTGCGGGTGCCGCAGACGCCGGTGACCTGCGCGCCGAGCGTCCTGGCCAGCTGGACGGCGAAGCTGCCGACCCCGCCGGAGGCCCCGTTGACCAGCACCGTCGTGCCGGGTCCCACCTGGCCGAGGCGTACCGCCTGGAGGGCGGTCGTGCCCGCGACCGGCAGGCTGGCCGCCTGCTCGAACGTCACCCCGGCGGGCTTGCGCGCCAGGTGCGCTTCCGGCGCCGCCACGTACTCGGCGAAACCCCGCTGGTCCATCTCGCCGCACACCTCGTCGCCGACCTGCAAGCCGGTCACCTTGGCGCCGACCTGCTCCACGGTGCCGGCGATGTCGCGGCCCAGCACGGTCTCCCTGGGGCGGCGCAACCCGAACCAGGCGCGGGCGATGTACGGCGAGCCGCGCATGACCAGCCGGTCGGCGGCGTTGACCGAGGCCGCGCGGACCCGCACGAGCACCTGGTCGTCGCCGATGACTGGCCGGTCGACGTCGGTGTGGCGCAGGACGTCGGCCGGGCCGTACTTCTCGTAGACGATCGCTTTCACGGAGGCTCCTCTTGTCGGGATCAGCTCTCAGGACGGGACGGTTTCCGGGCAGGGGCGGTCGCGCCGGCGGGTTCGCCCGGCGCGGCGGGAGTCGGGGCATGGGCGGTCACGCCGGCGGGCCCCCGGCGTGGCACGGGTCAGGACAAGTGGTCGCGCCGGCGGGTTCACCCGGCGCGGCCGGAGTCGGGGTATGGGCGGTCACGCCGGCGGGCCCCCGGCGTGGCACGGGTCAGGACAAGTGGTCGCGCCGGCGGGCTCGCCCGGCGTGGCGGGGATCGGCGCAGGGGCGGTCGCGCCGGCAGGTCTACCGGCGTGGCGCGGGTCGGGTGTCGGGCGCGGCTGGGGTGTCAGGACGCGGGGTCGGGTCAGGGCGCGGGCCGGGTCAGGTCGCGGGTCGGGGTCAGGGGCCGGGCGGTAGGGCGGGGTCGGGGAGGCGGTGGCGGGGCGGGCGGGGTGGTCGCTCAGCGGCGGAGCGCTCGGGTGAGCCCTTCGACGACGGTGTGGATGATCGTGCCGACGGAGATCACGATGAGTCCGGTGTCGATCCAGCCGGGGACGCTCGACGGCCATCCCGCCGCCGCCACGAAGGCCGGGTTGAGCACCCGGTGGGTCGCCGCGAGCCAGATCAGCATGACGGCCGAGGGGACGCCGACGAGCAACCCCACGACGGCGACGGGAACGCTCCATTTCAGGTAGTACCCCGCGAAGGAGAAGCCGAGGCTCGCGATCACGAGGGCGATGAAGAGGTGGACGAGGCCGGTCTCCCACAGCCAGGGCGACAGCACGCCGACGGGGTGGCCGTCGGCGTCGGTCTCGGGGCTGACCACCGGCGAGAGCAGGATGAGCGTCGTGCAGAGGACCGTGAGCACGGTCTCGGTCACCAGCTCGCCGTAGCGGGCGCGGCGGCTGGGCGGTTCGGGGAGGGCTGCGGGGGTCCATCGCCGGGCCGCCGCCCGGCGGAGGGCGGGCGTGCGTTCGAGGATCGCGAAGACCAGCGTCGTCCAGAAGGCGATGTGGACGCCGGTGGTGAGCGCCGCGCCGAGGGTGTCGCCGAGCACGGTGAGAGGGGTGCCGCCGTTGAGTCCGCGCACGAGCCCGACGGTCGCGGCGACGACGGGCACGATGGTGGCGAGCAGGGCGGTCAGCAGCCGCGTGTAGTCGAGGAAGAGCGCGGGGCCGATGAGCTGGAGCGGGCGGTCGGCGTAGCCGGCGGCCAGCCGTACCGGATCGCCGAGCTCGGCCAGCACCGCGCGCTCGGCCTGGGCGGGATCGGCTCCGGTCTCCAGGTGGTCGTCGACGGCGTCGGCGATCGAGGCGCGCAGTTCCTTCTCGATGTCGGGGCGCTGCCGGGCGGGCAGGCGGCTCAGGGCCGCCTCGACGTAGCGGTCGGTGAGGCTGCTCGCGATGGTCATGACTCGCCTTTCAGGGTGCGCAGCGCGGTGTCGAGCTCGTCCCAGTCACGGCTCAGGGTGTCGGCGAGCGCGGTGCCGGCGTCGCTCGTGCGGTAGAACTTGCGCGGCCGCGACTCCTCGGTGTTCCAGTCGCTGGTCAGCAGCCTCTGCTTCTCGAGCCGGCGCAGGAGCGGGTAGAGGGTATTGGCGTCGACGGTGAAGCCTTGCCGGTCGAGCAGGTCGAGCAGCGCGTACCCGTAGTTGGGTCGCTTGAGGATGAGCAGGCACGCGAGCACGACGGTGCCGCGCCGAAGCTCCTGCAGGTGCACGGAGAGCAGCTCATCGTCTAGCATGCGACTCACAATAGTGTGTGGCACACACTATTGCAACGCACGACCCCTCGAAGGGGGCGCAACGGGCCCCGTCCCAGGGGTGGTGGTCTACCGGCGGGCGCGCTCCAGCGCGTCCCAGAAGCCGCGGCGCAGCGCGTGGCGGACCTCGTCGTGCAGCAGGAAGTCGATCGGCAGCGAGGAGCCCTGCAACAACCGCGCCTCCAGGTCGGACGGCATGCGCGGCTTGCGGGCCAGCACGGCCTCCAGCCACAGCGCGGGCGCGTCGCGGGCCACGGACTCGCCGAAGTCGTGCCCCTCCTTGTGCGCCGCCTTCACCGCGTCGGCCAGGGTGGTCGCCCCGCCGGCGGCGGGGGCGGCCGCGGCGGCGACGGGGGCGGGCTGCGGCCCGGTGTACGGGCCGAGCTGCGACGGCTGGTAGGCGCCGGGCGGCGAGGAGTACTGGCCCGTGGTCTGCATCGGGCCGGTCGGGCCGTGCGAGACCGGAGGAGTGTGCGAGACGGGCGGAGTATGCGAGACGGGCGGAGTGTGCGAGACGGCCGGCGCGGCGGGTGCGGCCGGCGCGGACTGTACAGGCTGTACGGGCTGTACAGGCTGCGCGGGCGCGGGCTGCGGCTGCGGCGCGGACGGCGGCTCCGCCTGATAGCTCGGGTAGGCGGGCAGCGCGGGCGGCGGCGTCTGCGCCAGGCTCGGCGCGGACGGCGTCGGCACGGACGGCGTGGCCGGGGGCAGCTGCTGGCTCTGCGCGGGCGCGCCGGGCAGGTGCGCGGCGTGGTTGGCGGACTGCACGGACGGCGCCGGCGACTGGGCCGGCGGTGCCTGCGTACTCGGCGGCAGCGCGTGAGCGGCCTGGCCGTTGCTGACGGGTTGGGCTCCGTTGACGGCATCGGTGGTGCCGGAGACGAGGTTGACGTAGGGCCGCAGGTGGACGCCACCGATCTCGATGAGGTCGTCGCTCTCCTGGCGCAGCGACCGCGACACCGCCCAGCCGCCGTCGGCGGCGATGTGGACGACGGTGACCCGGATGCCGAGATCCTGGGCGTCGCAGACCACCTGGGCCAGGTCCTCGTCGCCGCTGACCACGACCGCGTCGCAGATCGCGCTGTTGCGGGCCAGCGTCATCAGGTCGCGGTGCACCTGGGCGTCGACGCCCTCGCGGCGGCCCGGCCTGATGCGCGAGAGGCGGAGCTTCAACCCGGGGATGTCGGCGAGCACGTCGTGCTCGGGCGTCCGCCTGCCCTCGACCGTGGCCTCGTACCAGTAGCACCGCAGCAGCGGCAGGCCCGTGCGCTCGCGCGACAGGTTGGTCATCAGCTGCAGCAGGCCCGGGTAGTCCCACGAGACGGCCTCGCGATGGCGGGTCCCATGCACGGCCATCGCGCCGTCGGCCAGCAGATAGCCGGCGTCCACGAACAGCGCGCAGCGATCCACTGACACCGCCCCTTTCTTCTGGCCCGACCCCTACCGGCTCCGCACCGCCAGAGCCGGGCTCGGCGGCCCACTCTCAGGGTAATGAAGCATCTGATCGTTCGAGGGTGAATCCCGGCGAATCGGCGTGACGCCAGCGGATTCCCGCAGACCGTACCAGTTTGTCCAGTTCGCGGTCACGACCTGGCAGGCACGCTGACGGCCGCCACGCCGAACAGGACGACGTCGCGTTTCGTCGAGATCGTCAGCGCCGGGCGGTCCGGCAGCTCGGCGCTGAAGGAGTCGACGTCGACGCCGAACGTCATCCCCGCCGCGCCGTTGGCGGAGCTGTCGAAGACGTTGTCCGCGTCGCGGTCACCACCGGTGGAGGCGCCGGCCGACACCCGGTCGCCGTGGAGGTCGGCATCGCCCTCCCAGGTCACCAGCTCGATGTCGGCCGGGCTCGCCGCCGGGAACAGCCCGCCGAGCGGCAGCTCCAGTCGCGGCTGCGCACCGCCGACGACCGTGGCGGTGTCGAGGACCACCGCCTGGCTGTACGGCCGGCGCGGGTCGGTGGCGATCACCACGAGGCTCCACCCCGCGTGCTCGGAGACCCCCTCCCGCATCGGCGCGTCGGCCGCCCACCACGCCCCGGCGCTCCTGCCGTCGCTGACCAGCTCCGTCACGTCGGCGAAGGCCTGGTAGGCCGAGCCCGTGGGCAGCTCCCGTTCCGTCACCCGGTCGGGGAGGACCGTCCGGTAGCGCCTGGACCCCGCCGCCCTGAACTTGATCGGGCCCGCCTGCCGCACGCTGGCCGACCAGTAGAGCCCCGCCCAGACGACCCGCCCGCCGTCCGGCAGCTCCAGCCAGGCGCCGCTGGAGGAGTCCGTCGACGGCACGTCGTCGGCGTCGACGGACCGCATCGGCCACAGGTCGTTGTCGCGCCTGCCGCTCTCCCGTGCCAGCCGCGCCTCCCCGCATCCCTCGCGCTCGGGCGGGCAGGTCAGCAGCGTGTTGCCGACCGCCTTGACGACGACCTTGCCGTCCGTGGCGAACCGCGCCGCCGCCCCCTCAGCCTTCACCCCCGCGCTCGCGCGCGCGTCGACGTTGACGCCGCCCGAGGAGATCCGTACGGCCGGGCCCGTCCCCTCGGGAGCATTGGCGGACACCTGGACCCGCAGAAAGACGGCCGTCGACCGGCCCGCGGCCAGCGGGCCCCGCACGCACCTGGCGCCGCCGCCCGCCGGGGCGCACGACCAGCCGTCGACCGTGCCGACGGGCTCGACGACACCGGCCGCGCTGCCCCTCGCCTGGGCGGGGACCAGCGTCACGCCTGGCGGCAGGTCGACCAGTGCGACGAGCTCGTCGCTGGCGGAGCCGCCGGTGTTGCGCAGCCGTACCGCGACGATGCCGGGCTCGGACTTGATCAGCGCGCCGAGCGGATGGATCGAGGCCCGGAGCCAGGGCGCGCCCTGCCGCTTGGCGGTGACGGGCGTGTCGGCGGGCGGCGGCACCAGCCGCGGCCGGAGCCTGGGCCTGGGCGCGGGTGGTGCGGTCGGGGGTGGCGCCGGCGAGGACCTGACGGCGGCCGCCGGCTGCATGTGGGCGGCCGGCAGCGGCTTGTCGTCGGCGGCCAGGACCAGGACGGCCGCCGCCGCCACCGCCACCGTGGCACCACCCGCCACCGCGGCCTGGCGGCCCTTGGGCACCCGCCTGATCCACCCGAGCGTGGACAGCAGACCGCTGTCCGTGGCCCCCGTCCTGGTCAGGCCCGCGACGTAGGCGGCGTAGGCGGGTCCGGCGACCAGGGGGCCGACGACGGTGCGCAGGCACTGGTCGATGTCGGCCAGGTCGAGCAGGATCTCCCGGCATTCCGCGCAGTCGTCGACGTGGTGGTCGACGCTCCTGCTCTCCCGCTTGGACAGCCCGCCCCGCACATGGACGTCCAGCCTGCCGAGCACGGGCCGGCACGGCTGGCGCGGTGTCCCCGCCAGATGCAGCTGCACGTACGCCTGGCGCAGCCCCTCCCTCGCCCGGTAGGCCAGCGCCGCCACTCCGTTGGCCGACAGGCCGAGCATCGGGGCGATCTCGGCGGGCTTGGCGCCCTCGACCTCGGTGTGCCAGAGCACGAGCCGCCAGCGTTCGGGCAGCGACTGGAACGCCCTGGCGACCAGTGACCTCTCCAGCCCGGCCAGCGCGGGATCGACGAAGGGCACGCCGGGGTCGAACGCCTCGATCTCCCCCGTGGTCACCTGGCGGCTCTCCACGCGGCCCCTGTCGTAGACCGTGCGGCGCACGACCGTGAGCAGGTACGGCCGGAAGGCCGCCTCGGGCCCGCCGCCGCGCCCGACCAAATCGATGATCTTGGTGAAGGACTCCGCGACGACGTCCTCGACCGCGTCCTCGCCCCTGACCAGCTGGCGGGCCAGCGAGCGCGCGGCGCCGACGTGTCGCTGCCAGAGCTCGCCGAACGCGGCCGCGTTGCCCGCACGCGCGGTGCCAAGGAGATCCGCATCACTTCGCGGTGATTCGACACTCATAGTGACCTCACGATTACCTGGAGTTGCCGAACGCATCATTCCGCATTCCGCGTCATGACTAACCCCTAAGACCGTCTTTGACTGCGAGAGGTCTGCCGGAGAGGAGGAGTGGCGCTTCCGTCGGCCGAGCGCCGCGCATCAGATGGGTGAGAGGGATCCGCAGAGACTGTCCGTGCTGTGGCGCGCGGCCAGCATGGCCGCCGGCTGGGCCGTACCCGGCGACTGGTGGACGCCTGCCGTCGAGCAGACGATCAGGGCCGTGACCGGAGGGCAGGGCCTGGCCCGCGCCTGCATGGCCCTCGGTGACGCCCGCGCCCGCGCAGGCGTCGGCATCGCCGAGGGCATGACGGACCTCGCCGCGCTGTTCCACGCCCGCGGCGAGGCAGGGCCGCCGCTGGCCGCCCTGCGTTCCTTCGCCAGCGGATGGGTGGAGGCCGAACTGGCACCCATGGCGGACCTGCGCTGCGAGGACCCGCTGACCGGCCTGGTCGGCCTCGCCTACCTGCGCACCCGGCTGGCCGAGGTCTACCGCGAGGGCGTCGCCCGCCGCCACCGCCTCGTCGTCGTCACCCTGACCGTCACCGACGCGTGGGACCGCATCGCCGCCATGCTGCGCCTGGCCGCCCTGCTGCGGGAGGTCTTCCCCCGTGGCGAGACCCTCGTACGGCTCGGCCCCGCCCGAGCGGGCGCGCTGACCACCAGGCCGGCGACCCGGCGGCTGCGGCAGGCCGGCGCCGTCGACGTCCTGACCCTCCCCGACCGCTATGGTGACGCGCTGGCGACCCTAAGCTTGTGGGCATGAGTGACCGCGAGAACCTGCTGGCCGAGATCCTGAAGAAGGCCGTCGTGCACGGCAAGGTCGTGCTCTCCTCGGGCATGGAGGCCGACTTCTACCTCGACCTGCGGCGCATCACGCTCGACGGCACGGCCGCGCCGCTCGTCGGCGGGGTCATGCTCGACCTCACGGCCGACCTCGACTACGACGCTGTCGGCGGTCTCACGCTGGGCGCCGACCCGGTCGCCGGTGCCATGATGCACGCGGCCGCCGCGCGGGGCCGTGCCCTCGACGCCTTCGTGGTGCGCAAGACGCAGAAGACGCACGGCATGCAGCGCCGGATCGAGGGCCCCGACATCGAGGGCCGCAGGGTCCTCGTCGTCGAGGACACCTCCACCACCGGCGGCTCCCCGCTGACCGCGGTCGCCGCGGCCCGCGAGGCGGGCGCCCACGTGGTCGCCGTCGCCACCATCGTCGAGCGCGGCGCGGCGGGCAGGATGGCCGAGGAGGGCATCGAGTACCGCAGCGCCTTCACCTTGCAGGACCTGGGGCTGAACGGCTGAGGGAGCCCCTCTCCCGCGGGTCTCACCCCGCGGGGTCCTGGGCCGAGCGCGTGACGGAGAACGTCTCGCGCTGACCCGCCCTGCCCGGCGGGCGGGGCTCGCCGTTCACGGTGACCTTCACCGTGCCGGCGTCCTCGAGGGCGACGTCGAGCTCGGCCTCGAAGAACGAGATCTCCTCGCCGCTGGTCAGGTCACGGTCGTTGAGCACGTCACCGCCGGGCACCCTGACCAGCACCGGCGGGCAGGTCTGCGCCGCGCACACGATGGAGAGCGTCGGCACCCGGCCCGCGGTCGTGACCGTCTGCCGCGGCGTCGCCGACGGCCGCGGCGCGGGGTCGGCGACCGACAGCACGGCCATGAGCGAGCGGATCCCGAGGAACACCAGAGCCACCAGCAGGACGGCCCCCACGCCGATCAGCGCCAGGCGGGCCGTCCCCATCGGATCGGTTCGATGCCGTCCCACAAGGGGGAGGGTAGCCAACGAGGTGGCCGCCCTCCGAGCGGCATCACGGAATGCGGTGGTGTTTGCCCTGCGGCTCGGGAACCGAACGGCCGCCGGCCCTGCGGCTCTTCACGACCTCGACGATGATCGGGATCACCGAGATCAGCACGATGAGGAAGACGCCGGGCAGGATGTACTTGTCGATCTGCTCCGGGTCGACCTGGTTGCCGAGGAAGTGGCCGATGAACAGCATGCTCTCGACCCACAGCAGGCCGCCGACCACGTTCCACACGAAGAACGTGCGCGCCGGCATCTCCAGCACGCCCGCGACCGGGTTCATGAACGTGCGGACGATGGGCACGAACCTGGCGATCACCACGGCCTTGGCGGGACCGAACTTGTCGAAGTAGTACTCGGCCTTGTCGACGTACTCGCGCTTGAACAACCGCGAGTCGGGCTTGTCGAACAGCTTGCGCCCGACCTTCGCGCCTATCAGATGGCCCAGTTGCGCGCCCGCCACCGCGCACAGCGGGGTGCCGATGACCAGCACGGGAAACGACAGCGGCTCGATGCCGATGCCCTTGGCCGCCGCGGCGGAGCTGAAGATGCCCGCGGCCACCAGCAGCGAATCACCCGGCAGGAAGAAGCCGATCAGCAGACCCGTCTCCGCGAAGATGATGGCGAGCACGCCGATGGTCGCGAACGCGCCGAGCATGGTGAGCCACCACTGCGGGTCCACGAGGTCCAGGATCGATTCCACGGGGTGAGCCTACCTGGAGGGTGGCCTTCATCGGGCGTGCGTTGTCACTACCCCAGCGGGTAAGGAGTTGGGAATACTGGGCACGCAGGCCGAATACATTCCAGGGAGCTGAACCATGCCTATCGCGACTCCAGAGGTCTACGCCGAGATGCTCGACCGGGCCAAAGCGGGCGGGTTCGCCTACCCGGCGATCAACGTGACCTCGTCGCAGACCTTGAACGCCGCCCTGCGCGGATTCGCCGAGGCCGAGAGCGACGGGATCATCCAGGTGTCCACCGGTGGCGCCGAGTTCCTCTCGGGCGCCACGGTGAAGGACATGGTGTCCGGAGCCGTGGCCCTGGCCGAGTACGCCAAAGTGGTGGCCAAGAACTACCCCGTCACCGTGGCGCTGCACACCGACCACTGCCCCAAGGACAAGCTCGACGGCTTCATGCGGCCGTTGATCGAGCTGTCCCTTGAGCGGGGTGGCGACCCGATCTTCAACTCCCACATGTGGGACGGCTCCGCCGTACCGCTGGAGGAGAACCTGTCGATCGCGCGCGAGCTGCTCGACAAGTGCCACCGGGCGAACATCGTCATGGAGATGGAGATCGGCGTCGTCGGCGGCGAGGAGGACGGCGTCGTCGGCGAGATCAACGAGAAGCTCTACACGACCGCCGAGGACGCGCTGGCCACAGCCGAGGCCGTCGGCATCGGCGAGAACGGCCGCTACATGCTCGCCGCGACGTTCGGCAACGTGCACGGCGTCTACAAGCCGGGCCACGTGAAGCTGCGCCCGACGGTGCTGAAGGAGATCCAGGAGGCGGTCGGCGCCAAGTACGGCAAGGAGAAGCCGTTCGACCTGGTCTTCCACGGCGGCTCCGGCTCGCTGCTGGAGGAGATCCACGAGGCGATCTCCTACGGTGTGGTGAAGATGAACATCGACACCGACACGCAGTACGCCTTCACCCGGCCGATCGCCGACCACATGTTCCGCAACTACGACGGGGTGCTGAAGGTCGACGGGGACGTCGGCAACAAGAAGGCCTACGACCCCCGCTCGTACGGCAAGACGGCGGAGGCCGGCATGGCGGCCAGGATCGTGCAGGCCTGCCAGGACCTGAAGTCGGCGGGCACCAAGCTCTGACGGCCGGGCGGTGACGCACCGGTCCGCGGGCGGACCGGTGCGGTGACCCGCTGATCCGCGGGCGGACCGCGGGCGTGCGAGGCGCCCGGCGCGTGACGCCGGGCGCCTGCGGGTCCTCGGTCAGGCGCGGACCAGGACGGTCTCGTTGCGGGCAGGTGATCCCCGATATGTGCGGCCGGCCCGCCGGTGCGCGCCTCGGCGGGTCCGAGCTGGTCGGCGGGTCGTGCGGCTGCCCGGATGTGCCGTTCTCCGCGTGCGATGTCCGCGTCGCACGACCCGAGTCATTTGTAGAGGTATCGGGTTACTTATCCCTTTCATCCGGCTTGCAGGGGCGGATCGTCACGCCTGCCGGGGCGGCGGGCCGGCCCACTGGTGGGCGCCTCCCCGGTGGACGGCGGCGTAGACGCGGTCGCGCAGCGCGTTCGCCTCCTGGTCGGACATCGTCCGGGCCGGGTCGCGCAACACGATGCGGAGCAGCACGTTCTTCTGGCCGGGCAGCGCCCCCAGGCGTTCCACCGCCGCGCGCGGCAGTTCCTCGACCGGGGTCTCGGCGACGACCCTGATCTCCTCGATGGCGTCGGCGTGCGCGCCCAGCGCGTCGCGGACCGCTCCGCCCAGCGTCTCGGCGTCGGCGTCGGCCGGCACGGCCACCGACAGGTCGCGGGAGATCGGCGGATGCTTGGACACCGCCCGGTAGGGCGACAGGTCCAGCATCTGGTCGGCGATGCGGGCGTCGGCGGAGGTCAGCAGGCGGATGTCGGGGATCCCCTTGCGCAGCATCAGCAGCCGGTCCAGTCCGAGGCCCATGGCGAGCCCGCTGACCGTGTGGTCCAGCCCCGCGTCCGTCAGGACCCGGCGCGCGGCCAGGCCGCACTCGGCGATCTCGATCCACTCCCCGCCGACCTGGACGTCGACCTGCCGGCCGTTCGAGGTGTAGGGGTGCGATGCCGGGACGGCCCGGTACGGCAGGCCGGGAAGCGCCACGGTCACGACGGCGGCGATCATCTCGTCGAGGTCGCCGGTGCCCATCGGTCGCCCCGTGACGACGCGCCAGAGGTCGAGCTGGTGCGGGGTCCCGGTGTGGAGGCGGTCGACGACGTCGCGCCGGTAGACCAGCCCCGGACAGGCCAGCAGGACGTCGTGCCAGCCGTACCGGCCGGTGGAGGTGGTCTGCCGGGCCAGCTCGCGGAGGGTGGGCGGGATGACGGCGCTGGTGTGGCTGCGCAGCATGCAGGTCTGGCTGGCGTAGCGGGTGTAGCGGGCGTCACGGGTGACGGCGTCCGGCGGGTAGCCGAGCCGTTCGTAGTTGTCCTCGACGGGCACGAGGGGGTGGGCCCGCACCACCCGGACGTCGTCGCGCCAGGCGGCCGCGAGGGCCCGGACGAGGGTGTCGACGACGAGCTGGACGGCGTGCGGCCCCTGGGCGGGGTCGCTCAGATCCCGGACGGTCAACGCGCGGGCGAGCTCGTCGGCGTGGAGGAGGCGGGGAGAGACGGCAGTGGACACGGGGACTCCGATCGGTTCGCAGCGGACGGGAGTTCTCCCCCGGCCGGCCCGCCGCCGGGCACCGCTGCGGCCGCCTTCGTCCTGTCAGGTCAGAGCACGTGTCCTGTCAGGGAGAGCACACCGATGCGCCCCGGCGGCCGGCATCGCCGGCCGGGGGCGGATAAATCGCCGCACTCTCGACATACCTCGCACCCTAGCAGTCAAGATCTCCGCGCGTCGTGACCGCACGGACTCAGTCGAGCAGACTTGCCGCCCTGAGGTCGTCGAAGATCAGCTGGTCGACGGGCGCGATCCGGTCGCGGTCGGCGTACGTCAGCCAGACGACCTCCTCGATCTCGCTGCCGGGCGTGAGCGTGCCGCGGTAGTCGCCGCTGTAGCAGGTCATGCGGACCAGCACGCCGTCGGGGTGTCCATGCGCCTGGGCCTCGTAAACGCCCAGGCCCGCGATGGTGTCGGGCTGGATCTCGACGGTGAGCTCCTCCTCGATCTCCCGCAGGAGCGTCTCGGTGTCGCTCTCGCCCTCTTCGCGCTTGCCGCCGGGAATGTAGTAGACGTCCTTGCCCCGGGAGCGTGTGCTGAGGATCCTGCCGCCTTCCAGCCGTACCCACGCCACCTTGTCGATGACCGTCGACATCGTGCTCCCTCCCGTGCCCTGAGCCGCTTCACCGCACCTTACCGACCGATGATCGTCGCAGGGGCGAAGCCGGACAGATCGGCCCTAGCCGAGCTTGACCTGGAGTGCGCTCCACGTCCCAGACTCCCGTACAGGAGCCCGGACGAGCGGGCCGTACCGGAGGAAGACCATGAAGTACCGCACCATCGGCACCGACCCGACGACCCGTCGCGAGGTGAGCGTCCTCGCCCTCGGCGCGATGCTCTTCGGCTCAGTGACCGACGAGCAGACCTCCTTCGCCGTCCTGGACCGCTACGTCGAGGCCGGCGGGACGTTCATCGACACCTCCGACAACTACGCCTTCTGGGTCGACGGCGGGCAGGGCGGGCAGAGCGAGGAGCTGCTGGGCCGGTGGCGGCGCAGCCGCGGCATCGGCGACGAGATCGTCATCGCCACGAAGCTGGGAGCGCGGCCACTCGCGCCCGGCACCAGCTACGTCGACAACGCCGAGGGGCTGTCGGCGAAGGTCATCAGGGAGTCGGCCGAGCGCAGCAGGGAACGCCTCGGCGTGGACCGGCTCGACCTGCTCTACGCGCACATCGAGGACCGCGCGGTCCCGCTGCGCGAGACGGTCGAGGGCTTCGCCGAGCTGGTGGCGGAGGGCACCGTGGGCCTGCTCGGCGTCAGCAACCACGCGATCTGGCGGGTGGAGCGGGCCCGCGCCATCGCGGCGGCGGCGGGACTGCCCGGCTACGAGGTCCTGCAGTACCAGCACAGCCACCTGCGCCCGCGCTTCGACGTACCCGAGTCGATCTTCGAGGACGGCAGCCTGGGCCACGCGGGAGCCGAGCTGCTGAGCTACCTGCGGGCCGAGCCCGGCCTGACCCTGGTCGCCTACTCGCCGCTGCTCGGCGGCGCCTACGTCAGGCGGGACAAGCCGCTGCCGCGCGACTACGACCACCCCGGGACGCCCGCCCGGCTCGCCGTCCTGCGCGAGGTCGCCGAGGAGACCGGGGCGACGGTGAACCAGGTGGTGCTGGCCTGGCAGATCGGCGGCGGCTTCCCGGTGATCCCGCTGGTGGGGGCGTCGTCGGTAGCCCAGCTGGACGAGAGCCTGGCCGCGGTCGACCTCGAGCTGACCGAGGACCAGCGCGTACGGCTGGACGCGGTCCACTAGACGTGGAGGGCGGGCGGCCGCGACCGTCCCAGGTCCGGCTGGTCCCGCGCCGGTGAAGGTCCGTGTACTGCGACAAAGATCTCCTAGCCACTTCCGCCGCCCGACGGGTATGACTTGTCCTATGGATAACCTTCTCGCCGGGCCGCCCCCGACTCACCTGCCGGACGTGCCCGAGGCCCGAGAGGCGCTGGAATCCGGCGCTAAGGCGTCCGACGTGGCGGCGCGCTACCCCGCCTACCCGGCGGCATGGGCCGCGCTCGCGGACGAGTACTTCGCCAACGGTCACGCCGTCACCTCCTACGCCTTCGCCCGCACCGGCTACCACCGTGGGCTCGACCAGCTGCGCCGTCACGGGTGGAAGGGGCACGGGCCGATCCCGTGGGAGCACGAGCCCAACCGCGGCTTCCTGCGCTGCCTGCATGCCCTGTCCAGGGCCGCCCAGGCGATCGGCGAGAAGGACGAGGCGGAGCGCTGCTCGCAGTTCCTGAAGGACAGCAGCGCCGAGGCCTACGACGCGCTCACCAAGAGTTAGCGCTTGGGACGTTTGGGCATACTCGGGTAGTCTCTCCACGCAAGAGCCCCTGTCGCGCTTGCGCCAGGGGTTTTCGTTTTGCTCGGGAGAGATACCATGCCGGCTGTCGTTGTCTTGGGCGCCCAGTGGGGCGATGAGGGCAAGGGAAAGGCCACCGACCTCCTCGGCGGTGCCGTCGACTACGTGGTCCGCTACCAGGGCGGTAACAACGCGGGGCACACGATCGTCATCGGCGACCAGAAGTACGCGCTGCATCTGGTGCCCACCGGCATCCTGTCGCCTGACGTGATCCCCGTGATCGGCAACGGCGTGGTGATCGATCCCGGCGTGCTGCTGTCCGAGCTGGACGCCCTGGCCGCGCGCGGCATCTCCGCCGAGCGCCTGCTGATCTCGGCGAACGCGCACCTGATCATGCCCCACCACAAGGCGCTCGACAAGGTGACCGAGCGCTACCTCGGCAAGGCAAGGATCGGCACGACCGGCCGCGGCATCGGCCCCGCCTACGGCGACAAGATCTACCGGATGGGCATCCGCGTGCAGGACCTGCTCGACCCGGGCATCCTCGCCAAGAAGATCGAGGTGGTCCTCGGCGAGAAGAACCAGGTGCTGACCAAGGTCTACAACCGGCGCGGCATCGACGCGCAGCAGGTGCTGGAGGAGTACCTCGGCTACGCGGAGCGGCTCAAGCCGCATATCGCCGACACCTCGCTGGTGCTGAAGAAGGCCCTGGACGAGGACAAGTTCGTGCTGCTGGAGGGCGGCCAGGGCACGCTGCTCGACATCGACCACGGCACCTACCCGTTCGTCACGTCGTCGTCGCCGACCAGCGGCGGGGCGTGCGCCGGCGCGGGCATCCCGCCGAACCGCCTCACGCGGGTGATCGGCATCCTGAAGGCGTACACGACCCGCGTCGGCTCGGGCCCGTTCCCGACGGAGCTGACCGACGAGGTGGGCGACTGGCTGCGCACGACGGGCGGCGAGTACGGCGTGACGACGGGGCGCAACCGCCGCTGCGGCTGGTTCGACGCGGTCATCGCCCGTTACGCCACCCGGATCAACGGCGTCACCGACTTCTTCCTCACCAAGCTGGACGTGCTGTCGGGCCTGGAGCGGATCCCGGTGTGCGTGGCCTACGACGTCGACGGGGTGCGCCACGACGAGATCCCGATGACGCAGACGGACTTCCACCACGCCAAGCCGATCTACGAGGAGTTCCCCGGCTGGCAGGAGGACATCTCCAAGGCCAGGTCGTTCGAGGACCTGCCGCCGAACGCCCAGGCGTACGTGCGGACGCTGGAGGAGCTGAGCGAGTCGCGCATCTCGGCGATCGGTGTCGGCCCCGGCCGCGACCAGACGATCGAGCTGCACTCCCTGGTCTGATCCCGGCCTCCGGTCCCCGCCGTCACGCCGTCCCGAAGGGGGCGGCCGACGATCCCGGCGTGACGGCGGGGCGGCGGCGGCGCTGGAGCGGCGTGATGGACGGGCGCCGGCCGGTGACCACGGTGGGCCTAACTATGCGATAGCCGTACAAGATAGAAAGAAGCCGAGAGAGCGGGACAAACAGCTACCGGCGTGGCTGTCGCGCCAAGGTGCCGGACGGGCGGTAGGGTCCCGGTGTGCATGCCGAAATTCACGGTCACCGGGGTGCGAGAGGTCTCTGGCCCGAGAACACCCTGCCCGGGTTGAGCCATGCCATGGAGCTGGGCGTCCACGCGCTCGAGCTCGATGTCGCGCTCACCGCCGACCGGCGCCTGGTGCTCACACACGACCTCACCGTCTCCGCGGTGACGAGCGCGGACACGCGGCCGCTGACCGCGCAGGACCCGCTGTTCCCCTACGTGGGCAAGCCGATCAACACCCTCACCCACGCCCAGCTGCGCATGCTGGACGTCGGCGTGCGGCTGCCCCGGCACCCCGACGACCCGTTCGCGCTCACCCAGAAGTCCATGCCGGACACGCGCATGCCGACGTTCGGCGCGGTGCTCGGGCTGGTGAACGCCTACGACGCCGCCACGGTGCGGCTGCACGTCGAGCTGAAGTCGGATCCGACCAGGCCCGAGCTGACGCCGGACCCGCTGGAGTTCACCGAGCTGGTGGTGGCCGAGCTCGACCGGCACGGCAGGCTCGGCAACGCGGCCGTCCTCAGCTTCGACTGGCGGATCATCGGGCACGCGGCCCGGCTCGCGCCCGAGACCCCGCGGTTCGCGCTGATCGAGCCCGACACCCTGCACTGGCACGACGACCTGGGCGACGACATCCCCGCCGCGGCGCGCGCCGCCGGTGGCACGGCGCTGTCGCCCGAGCACGTGATGGTGGACGAGACGCTGATGAGCCAGGCGGCGGCCGCCGGGCTGCCCGTCGTGGTGTGGACGGTGAACGACGCCAGGACGGCCGCGCGCCTGCTCGACCTGAACGTGGCGGGCGTCGTCACCGACTACCCGGACCGGATGCGCGCGTTGTGGGAGGAGCGCGGGCTCCCCCTCCCCCGCCCCGTCCGCCCCCTCAAGCCGGTGGGCGTCTGACCTTCGGCTCGGGCGCGATGCCCTCCGGCCGTTACGGCGGAGGGCACGCGCGGCGGTCAGAGCCAGCCGTTACGGCGGAAGCCGCGGTACAGCAGCGTGCAGGCCATGACCATGACGCCGATCACCACGGGGTACCCCCACGTCTGCCGGAGCTCCGGCATGACGTCGAAGTTCATCCCGTAGATGCCCGCGATCATCGTGGGCACGCTGATGATCGCCACCCAGGACGAGATCTTGCGCATGTCCTCGTTGGCGAGGGTGTTGGAGCGGGCGAGCGCCGCCTGCAGGATCGAGTTGGCGAGCTCGTTGCTCGACTCGACCTGCTCGCACACCCTGGCCAGGTGGTCGCTGACGTCGCGGAAGTACTCGCGCATCTCGCTCGGGATGACGCGGCGCTGGGGCAGGGTGGCCATCGGGGCCTGCAGCGGGGTGACGGCGCGCTTCATCTCCAGCATCTCGCGCTTGAGCTGGTAGATGCGGTTGATGTCGCGGGAGCTGACGTCGGCGAAGACGGTGGCCTCGACCTCCTCGAGCTCGAGCTGCATCAGGTCGGCGACCTGGAGGTAGCGGTCGACCACGTGGTCGGAGATGGCGTGCAGGACGCCGGTGGGGCCGCGGTTGATCAGCTTGGGCTTGTCCTCGAGCTTCTCGCGCACCTCCGACAGCGGGCAGTGGTGGCCGTGGCGCACGGTCACGACGAAGTCCGCGCCGAGGAAGACCATGATCTCGCCGGTGGCGATGATCTCGCTGGTCGCGGTCAGCTCGTCGTGGTCGAGGTAGGCGATCGTCTTCAGCACCATGAACAGGGAGTCGCCGTAGCGCTCGATCTTGGGCCGCTGGTGGGCCTTGACCGCGTCCTCCACCGAGAGGGGGTGCAGGCCGAACACCTCGGCCAGCCACTCGACCTCGGGCGCCTCTGGCTCGTGGAGGCCGACCCAGACGAACGCCTTGGGTCCGTCGCTGTCGAGGTTGTGCTGCCGGACGAGCTTGAGCGACTCGACGATGCCGTCAGCGTCGATCTTCTTGCCGTTGACGTAGGCGCCGTACTCGACGATGGAGTCAACGGGGGGAACGCAGGAAGCACCCAGCGGCTTGGCCAGCTGGCGCGCGGTGTGCACGGGCACGGGGTGACGGTTGATGCGACGGAAAATGGTGGACGAGCGCATGGCAGTCCCTTCCCGCCCGACCTGGCACGGTCCACGCAGGACGAAAGATCACCTCAATCTGGAGATGCGTGGAGGCACGATCAGGCTGCCGAATTGGAGTGGTCGGGGGTGCGCACGATGATCGTGCGCGGGCGAGTACTGCTCGGATCACCAGGATTCATCCCGGACCACCTCCAATCACACAAGACGCCGCAAAGCCGACCCAAACTACCACAGGCCGGTAACCCCCCACACCTTACTCGGGTCAGACCGGCTGATCGCGTAGAACGTCACAAAGATTCGTCCCGATTCCCGCACATCCGCTCCTGGACCACGTGGCCACGCCTTCGTCCGTCCCGTGGCGCGGACCGCCCCGGGGGCGCTTCTCGACGGTTGGGGGAGCGGTGTCCCCGCGGCGGCGAGAAGGCCACGCGAGTGTGAGGGGCGCGGTGCGAGCTGGGAGAATGAGCAGGTGCGCGTTCTTGTGATTGGATCCGGCGGGCGGGAACACGCCCTGTGCCGCTCGCTCAAACTCGACCCCCAGGTTTCCGAGCTCCACTGTGCGCCGGGCAACGCCGGCATCGCGGAGATCGCGACCCTGCACGACATCGTCCCCACCGACCCCCAGCAGGTCGCCGGGCTGGCCGAGAAGCTCGGCGCCGACCTGGTCGTCGTCGGGCCCGAGGCGCCGCTGGTGGCGGGCGTGGCCGACGCGGTCCGCGCGAGCGGGATCCCCTGCTTCGGCCCCGGACGCGAGGCGGCGATGATCGAGGGCTCCAAGGCCTTCGCCAAGGAGATCATGCAGGCCGCGGGCGTTCCCACGGCGCGGTCGCGCACCTGCGCGACGCGGGAGGAGGCCGAGGCGGCGCTCGCGGAGTTCGGCGCGCCGTACGTGGTCAAGGACGACGGGTTGGCGGCCGGCAAGGGCGTGGTCGTCACCGGCGACCACGCCGCGGCGCTGGAGCACGCGGAGGCGTGCGAGCGGGTGGTGATCGAGGAGTTCCTCGACGGCCCCGAGGTGTCGCTGTTCGCGCTGTGCGACGGCGCGACGGCCGTGGCGCTGCAGCCGGCCCAGGACTTCAAGCGCGCCTACGACGGCGACCAGGGCCCGAACACCGGCGGCATGGGCGCCTACACGCCGCTGCCGTGGGCGCCCGAGGGCCTGGCGGAGCAGGTGATGCGCGAGGTCGTGCACCCGACCGTGAGCGAGCTGGCGCGGCGGGGCCTGCCGTACAACGGGGTGCTCTACGTCGGGCTGGCGCTGACGTCGAAGGGGCCGAAGGTCGTCGAGTTCAACGCGCGCTTCGGCGACCCCGAGACGCAGGTCGTGCTCGACCGCCTGGAGACGCCGCTGGCCGGGGTGCTCATGGCGTGCGCGACGGGCACGCTGGCCGAGCAGCCGCCGCTGGCCTACCGCGCCGGCTCGGCGGTGGCCGTCGTCGTCGCGGCGGAGAACTACCCGGCCGACCCGGTGAAGGGCGACGTGATCACCGGCCTGGAGCCGACGGAGCACGCCTACGTCCTGCACGCCGGCACGGCGGTCAAGGACGGCCGGACGGTCTCCGCGGGCGGCAGGGTGCTGGCCGTGGTCGGCACGGGTCCCGACCAGCAGAGCGCCAGGAACAACGCCTACGAGCTGGTCGGCAGGGTCAGGCTGCGCGGCTCCCACCACAGGACGGACATCGCCCGATGAAACACCTGCACTCCGGCAAGGTTCGCGACCTCTACGAGACCGACGAGGGCCTGCTGCTGATGGTCGCCTCCGACCGGATCTCGGCCTTCGACCACGTGCTGCGCCCCGACATCCCCGACAAGGGGGCGATCCTCACGCAGCTGTCGCTGTGGTGGTTCGAGCAGCTCAAGGACATCGTCCCCCACCACCTGGCCGGTCCCGCGCCCGACACGCGCAGCATGGTGTGCAAGCCGCTGCGCATGGTGCCGGTCGAGTGCGTGGCGCGCGGGTATCTGGCGGGCGGGGGCCTGGCCGACTACCGCCGCGACGGCGCCGTCTCCGGCGTACGGCTGCCGCAGGGCCTGGAGGACGGCTCGCGGCTGCCCGAGCCGATCTTCACCCCGTCCACCAAGGCCCCGGTCGGCGAGCACGACGAGCCGATCTCCTTCGACGAGGTGGTGGCGCAGGTCGGTGAGGAGACGGCGCACGAGATCCGCAGGATCACGCTCGCCGTCTACGAGAGGGGCGCGGAGATCGCCCGCGAGCGCGGCATCATCCTCGCCGACACCAAGATCGAGCTCGGCTGGGACGCCGACGGGGTGCTGACGCTGGGCGACGAGGTCCTCACGCCCGACTCCTCCCGCTTCTGGCCGCTCGACGAGTGGCAGCCGGGCCGCGCGCAGCCCTCATTTGACAAGCAATATGTCCGTGATTGGCTAACTTCGCCGGAATCTGGATGGGACAAATCATCCAGTGAAGCGCCGCCGCCTCTTCCCGCCGAAGTGGTCGAGCGGACGCGCCGGCGCTATGTCGAGGCGTACGAACGCCTCACAGGACTCTCCTTTACCGGGTAGTCACGGGGCGAATCGGCCGGGTCACGCGTCCACAGCGGCTACTGTGGGCGCGGTCGAATCACTTTTACCCAGATCACTTTTACCGAGGGAGAGCGGAAGCGAATGGTCCGTTACCGCGTGCGCGGTGGCAACGCACTGCGAGGAACCGCGTTCATCCAGGGCGCGAAGAACGCCGTGCTGCCCATGATCGGCGCCGCCCTGCTCGCGGCCGAGGGCCGTACGGTCCTGCGCAACGTCCCGATCATCGAGGACGTGCGCCGGGCGGTCGAGCTCGCCCAGGCCGTCGGCGCGCACGTGGAGCTCCATGAGGCCGAGCGCACGCTGGTCATCGACGCCTCCAAGCTGACCAGCCCGATCCTGCCCGCCGAGATCGCCAGGCGCTTCCGCGGTTCGGTCCTGTTCACGCCCGCGCTGCTGCACCGGCTGGGTGAGGCCGTGGTCGAGGGCGTCGGCGGCTGCAACCTCGGCAGCCGCAACCTCGACTTCCACTACCTCGGCTACAAGCGCCTGGGCGCGATCGTCGACGAGAGCGAGACCGTCATCCACGTCAAGTCCTCCGGGCTGACGGGCGCGACCCTCTACCTCGACACCCCCTCCCACACCGGCACCGAGAACCTCATCATGGCCGCCGCGCTGGCCAGCGGCACGACCGTGATCGAGAACGCCGCGCTCGAGCCCGAGGTGCTCGACGTGATCGACATGCTCACCAAGATGGGCGCGAAGATCAGCGGCGGCGGCACCGGGTTCATCACCGTCGAGGGCGTCAGCGAGCTGCGCGCGGTCGAGCACACCGTGATGCCCGACCGGCTCGACGCGGGCGTGTTCGCCATGGCGGCGGTCATCACCGGTGGCGAGCTCAACCTCGTCGGCACCGGCCTCGACCTCGGCGTGGTCCGCTACAAGCTCGAGCAGATGGGTGTGGAGTTCGCCACCCAGGGCGCGGTGCTCAGCGTCCGCTGCCACCACAGCCCGCTGAAGCCGATCAACGTCATCACCGACACCTACCCCGGCTTCGCCACCGACCTGCAGTCGCCGATGATGACCGTGGCCTGCTTCGCCGACGGCATCAGCTACATCCACGAGCGCATCTTCGACGGCCGGTTCGCGCTGGCCGGCGAGCTCAACAAGATGGGCGCCGACGTCAGGGTCAAGGACAACGCCGCCACCGTCCACGGCCACACTCCGCTCACCGGCACGCGGGTGACGGCCCACGATCTCCGCTCGGGAATCGCGCTCGTTCTGGCCGGGCTCGCCGCCGAAGGCGAGACGGTCATCGAGTCGGGCTATCTGATCGATCGTGGCCATGCGCATCTGGCCGAGCGAATGCGGGCCTTGGGCGCGGATATTATCCGCGAAGTTTCTCCGGCCTGAGCTGCTGAAACTCATTCCAGAGTCGCTTTCTGGAAAATTTGGGCGTGACATTATGGCCCTCGCGAGCGATCGTTCCAAAAGAGAGCACTGCAATGGACGGCAGGATGGGACGAACATTGGTCGAGCGGACCGAAGAGCCTCACCGAGTATCACGCCCGGGCGCCATGACACCGGACCTCACTATCGGTGTGGTCGGACCTCACGATCTGGTCGAGCGCGTGATGCTGATGGGTCATGCCGCGGCACCCCTTCCCTGCCGCCTCGTGGCCGCCGCCTACCGCGACGAGCAGGAGGCGGCGGACAAGGTCACCAGGCTTGGACCGGGGGTGGACGCGTGTCTGTTCGCCAGCCCGGTTCCCTATGACCTGGCAAGGCGGTCAGGGGTGCTGACGATGCCCGCGACGTATGTCCAGCTCGGCGGCGCCGCGCTGGTCGCCGCGCTGGCGAAGGCGGCGATCGACCCGCGGCTCGACCCGCAACGGGTGAGCATCGACGTGGTGTCACGCGCCGACGTCGAGGAGGCCTACACCGATCTGGGCATCCCGGCGACGGACGTGCACAGCCGCGACGAGCCGGGCGCCACCGGCACGATCGCGGCCTACCACGAACGTCTGGCCCGGCAGGGCGCGACGACGGGAGCGCTGACATGCCTTCCCGCGGTCGCGGACCGGCTGCACACCGCGGGCGTGCCCGTGATCAGGATCAGACCCACATCGGCGGCCGTGCGGTCCGCGCTGCATACCGCGGCGCTGCTCGGCGCCCACCACAGATTGGAGGAGTCACAACTCACCGTCGTACTCGTCGAGGTACCGACACTGCGGGAGCCCGTGCGCCGCGCGGCGCCCCGCTACTGGCGCGACGAACTGCGCCTGTCACTGCACCGCCTACTGGTCCAGGAGGCCAACAGGATCAACGCCACCGTCTGGCCCATCGACGACCATAGCTACCTGATCATCGCCACCCGTGGCTCGATCGCGTCCGCGACCGACGGCTTCCGGGTGCTGCCGTTCGCCGCCAGAGTGCGCGACGAACTCGGCCTGGCGGTCGAGGTGGGCGTGGGCATGGGCCGTACGACACATGACGCGGAATCCCACGCCCGTGCGGCGCTCGCGCGCTCGCAGGCGGGCAAGCAGGCACAGGGGTTCGCGGTCGATCGCGAGGGGAGAGCACTGATCCCCGCGCCGAGGATGCCCCCTCAGGGCTCGACGCCGCTCAAGCCGAAAGGCGTCGAGGTGCTCGCCAGGCTGGCGGCGAAACTGGAGGGGGGCGACACCGTGGTGGACGCCGAAGGGGCGGGGAAGATGCTCGGAGTCACTCCGCGCACCGCTCGGCGGTTGCTGCGCACGCTGGTTGACGAGGGACTCGCGTGGCCGCTTCCGCCGAACCGCACGCCCCAGCCGGGCCGTCCGCGCCAGCTGTACCGGTTGATCGTGGAGAAGCTCGGCCCGCGCTGACGTCACCACCAGTCCGGTCCGCCGCCCCCCTTCCCCTTCTCGGGGCGGCGGACCCCTACCTTTTTCTGGGTTCCGTACGGCACGCCCGGCCCCGCGCCACCCCTGGCGCGGGGCCGGCGTCTGTCCAAGGGATACGCGTCACCGGGAGTGCGGGGCCGGGGTTTCCAACGGACGGCCATAATCGTCTGATCCGGCGGCGCATCCCCAGGGCAGCCGTGATCGCCCGCTCCCCTACGCCTCCCCAGGGCTTGCGCGGAGGGCCGGGATCGCCTGCTCCGGCGGCGCATCCCCCGGGCTTGCGTGGGCGGCGCTGATCGCCTGGTCCGGCGGGCGTCCCGCCGGTGGGGGTGCCGTACACCGTCACATGGCCACTCGTTATTGTCAGTAGCTATGACACAGAACACCACTGACAAGCGGCTGCTCATCTGGGTGGCCCTGGGCATCGTCTACGTGGTGTGGGGGTCTACCTACCTCGGCATCGCCGTCGCCGTCGAGACAATCCCGCCCATGCTCAGCGGGGCCATGCGGTTCATCACGGCGGGCATCCTGCTGGGCGGGTTCCTGCTGGCCAAGAACGGGACCGCGGCGTTCAGGATGACCCGCAGGGAGTTGGCCGGCGCGGCGCTGGCGGGGTTGCTGCTGCTGACACTCGGCAACGGCCTGCTCGCCGTCGCCGAACAGCACATCTCCACCGGCCTGGCGGCGCTGCTCGTGGCCTCCGTGCCGCTGTGGCTGGTGATGTTCCGGTTCCTGGTCAGGGACCGGCCACAGGTGCTCACCCTGACGGGCGTGCTGATCGGCCTCGTCGGCGTGGCGGCGCTGTCGCTCACCGGCGGGCACGGCGCGAACTCGACGACCGGCACCATCATCGTGCTGATCGGATCACTGTCGTGGGCGGTGGGGTCGTTCCTGTCGAGCCGCATCTCGATGCCGGCCAACCCGTTCGCCGCCAGCACGGTCGAGATGATCGTCGGCGGCCTCGGACTCGCGGTGCTCGGCACCGGGCTCGGTGAGCGGACGGACCTGGCGGCGATCTCCGGCCGGTCGTGGGTGGGGCTGGCGTACCTGATCCTGGTGGGCTCGCTGGTCGGATTCACCTCGTTCGTCTGGCTGCTGGGGAACGCGCCGATCTCGCTGGTGGCGACCTACGCGTACGTCAATCCCGCGGTGGCCGTCGCGCTCGGCGCGCTGGTGCTGGGCGAGCCGGTGACGCCGCGGATCCTCGGCGGCGGTCTCGTCATCCTGATCGGCGTCGCGCTGGTGATCTCAACCGAGCGGAAGCGACCGCAGAGCGTCGGCGAACGCGTCGACGATGGGGCCGACGTCCGCCTCGGTGTGAGCGGTGGCCAGGAACCATAGGCCACGCGGCACCAGACGCTCCATGAGCTGCCTGCCACGCGGCACGAGACCCTCCGCCTGGAGTGACCACGCGAACCCGGGCCGCCTCCCGGCGGGACGGCCCGGACGGTCCCGTCAGGACTGGCGGAAGTCGGCCGCCGCCCGCAGGAAGGCGTCGTTGGCCTCGGGGGTGCCGATCGACACGCGCGCCCCCTCACCGGGGAACGGCCGCA
This sequence comes from Nonomuraea sp. NPDC004354, assembly GCF_053602555.1. Taxonomy (NCBI): domain Bacteria; kingdom Bacillati; phylum Actinomycetota; class Actinomycetes; order Streptosporangiales; family Streptosporangiaceae; genus Nonomuraea; species Nonomuraea sp. NPDC004354. The sequence continues at coordinate 91,151 of NZ_JBSGDV010000002.1, forward strand.
CCGCCACACCCTCGACCGCGCACGCCGCCGCGAAGTCCGTGGTGCGCTCGCCGAGGCGCAGCCACACGAAGTTGGCCTCCGTCGGCGGCACCGTCCAGCCCTGCGCGACGAGCGCCTCGCGGACCCTGGTGCGCTCCTTGACCACGAAGTCGACCCTGTCGAGCAGTTCCTTCTCGGCCTGCGTCTCCAGCGAGGCGATGGCCGCCAGCTGCGCCAGGTGGTTGACCGCGAACGGGACGATCGTCTTGCGGACGGCCGCGGCCACGGGCTCGTGCCCGATCAGGTAGCCCACGCGCAGCCCCGCCAGGCCGTACGCCTTGGAGAAGGTACGCAGGACGCACACGTTGGGCCGGTCGCGGTAGAGGGTGAGCCCGTCGGGGACGTCGGCGTCGCGGACGTACTCGCGGTAGGCCTCGTCCAGCACCACCAGCACGTCGGAGGGGACCTTGTCGAGGAACGCCTCGAGCTCGGCGCGCCGGATGGAGGTGCCGGTCGGGTTGTTCGGGTTGCAGACGAAGATCATGGAGGTGCGGTCGGTGACGGCCGCCGCCATGGCGTCCAGGTCGTGGTCCTCGCCGGCCAGCGGCACCCGGACGGAGGTCACCCCGGCCAGGTCCGCCAGTAGCGGGTACGCCTCGAAGGAGCGCCAGGCGTAGATCACCTCGACGCCCGGCTCGCCGAACGTCTCGAACAGCTGCTGGGCCACGGTGACCGAGCCCGCGCCGAGCGCCACATGCTCGGCCGGCACCCCGTACCTGGCCGCGATCATCTCGGTGAGCTTGACCGCGCCAGGATCGGGGTAGCGGTTGATCTGCCTCGCGCCCTCGGCGATCGCCTCGACGACCGACGGCAGCGGATCGTAGGGCGACTCGTTGGAGGAGAGCTTGTACGACCTGCCGTCGGCACTCACCACGGCCCTGCCCGCCTTGTACGGGGGCATAGTGTCAAGAATCGCACGGAATCGAGGCATGGCCTCATGTTAGTCGGCGGGAACGGCAGGCTTCTCGCTGGTCCACCCGGTCGACTTGACGATCGTGACAGAGGTCTTCGCCTGCAGCGGCTTGCCGTCCACGGTGGTGTTCAGCGCGGACGACAGCAGCGTGAAGGTCGTGGGGTCGATGATGTGATACTGCTCGGCCGTGAACCTGCCGGAGTCCTCCATCTCCGTGTCGAACCTGCGCCCGCCCCTGCCCAGGGGGTCCTTCGCCGGGCCGAGGTCCTTGACGCCGGGCTGGCTCCTGAACGCCGTGTAGGCGGCCGCCCTGACCTCCTTGGACACGGGCACCTCGTGCATGAGGGTGAGCAGTGCCCCGGTGACGTGCCGTTCCACGTACTGGGCGGGCGGCGGCTCCTCGTCGTCGAGGACCAGCGCGCGCAGCTTCTCCTTAGCGCGGCCGGCTCGGCGGGCAGGTCCCGCAGCGTCTGGTAGGTCGCCGGGCCCGCCAGCGGGAAGCCGGGCCTTCCCTTGATCCTGACGAGCCGTCCCTCGGCCGGATTCGTGGAGTAGGCGAACCGATGCCGTACAGCCAGGCCCGCACGACCCCGCGCGCCGGATCGAAGGCGTGTCGTTTCCTGAACGCGACGAGGAACCCTCGGCCGCCAGGTCGTCGGCCGCCTCGGCGCCGAGCCGCGCGGCGACGTACGCCGGGGGCGCGACTACTCCTTGAGCGAGCGCAGCATCGGCGGGTGGAGCAGTTCGGCCGGCCCGCGGCGGTAGAGCTTGGCGGGACGGCCGCCGTCGCGGGTGGTGGTCCCGCCCGTCTCGACGAGGAACCCCTCGGCCTTGGTCACCTTGCGGTGGAAGTTGCGCGGGTCGAGCGGGCGCCCCCAGACGATCTCGTAGACGCGCCGCAGGTCGGCCACCGTGAACTCGGGCGGGCAGAAGGCCGCGCCGAGCGAGGTGTACTCCAGCTTGGCGCGCGCCCGCTCGATGCCGTCGAGCATGATGCGCCGGTGGTCGAAGGCCATGACGTTCAGCTCGGAGACGGGCACCCACGCCATGTGCGCCTTCTCCGAGGCGGGCAGGTCGGGAGCCAGCCCCAGGTAGGCCACGGACAGGACGCGCTGGCGCGGGTCGCGGTCGGGGTAGCCGTAGGTCTGCAGCTGCTCCAGGTGGACGGGCGCGCCGGGCAGGCCCGCGCGTTCGGCCAGGATGCGGCGGGCGGCGTCGGGCAGGTCCTCGTCGAGTTGGATGAAGCCGCCGGACAGCGACCATCGGCGCAGGAACGGCGGGTTGTCACGGCGCCACAGCAGAGCCGAGAGCGCCTGACAACGGACAGTGAGGACGACGAGGTCCACGCTGACCGGAACGGTGGGGACCATGCCAGGCACGTTACACGCTGACGCGCACGTGCAACGGCTCGGTGGCCTCCAGGCCCGCCGGTGAGCGCACCCCGACCTTGACCCAGACGCCGAGGGGCACCTGCGACCAGTCGAAGGGCACCCAGGCGACCACGATGCGGTCGGCCATGGCCTCGTTGGGCGCGTCGGTCGCGGAGATCAGCAGCTCGGCCGACCCGCCCGGCCAGGTCATCGTGATCGTGCCGCCCGGCTCCAGGTTGTAGCCGCGGACCTCGATGCCGTCCTCCTCGTTCGGCGAGGTCCTGACCGCGTCGACCGCGATGGGCCGCCGGTGGTCGGCCGTGACCTGCTCCTTGAGCGGGGAGTCGCCGCAGGTGAAGAAGTCGCTCCACATGTAGGAGACGACCTTCTGCACGTACCTGCCGGTCATCGCGACCGCCGCGTCGAGGCGCTTCTTGTCGGTCGCGCCGCGGGTGCCCTGCGGCTGGCACGGGGTGACGGCCGAGGGCTCGAACGACTCGACGTTCGCCCACAGGTCGACCTCGAAGCCCTCCTCGACGAGTTGCTCGCGGGCGAGGGCCATCTCACGGTAGTAGTCGCGGGTCGAGCCGTGGTAGGCGGTGTCGTAGGTGGTCTCCCCGACGACCGGGCGCAGGCGCGGGTCGACCTCCTCGTACCGCTGGTCGGGCCAGAACAGGCCGACCTTGCCGGTGCCCCTGCTGTCCTGGGGGGCGATGATGCCGACGCCCGACTTGGCCAGCGCCTTGAAGCCCTCGGCGACCTGCTTCGGCGTCTGGCCGAACCCCACCCGCTTGCGGGCGTCCATGTAGGGGCTGACCAGGATCGGCTTGCCGGGCAGTTCCTGCTCGATGATGACGTGCTGCTCGGAGTAGACCTGCAGGGTCGGGTTGGTGGCCATGGTGGCGCCCATCTGCAGCTCGAAGGGCTGGTAGAAGCCGCCGAGCGAGGCCCTGTCCTTGAAGCGGTCGCCGTAGTCCTGCAGGATCCTGCGGGTCAGCGTGACGAGCACGGGCATGTGCTTCTGGCTGGCCCTGGTCGCCACGTCCGAGTCGCGCGGCGCCATCGGCAGCGAGGGGAAGACCTGGATGCCGAACGTCTCGCCGAGGTCGAGCAGCTCCTCGAGGCTGTCCTTCTTCGCGCCGGCGATCAGGATCAGGTCGTAGGAGCGTCCCGTCTTGGTGAAGTCGCAGGTGGCGTCGTCGGAGCCGTCGGGCGCGGCGACGAGCCGGTAGTAGACCCGCTTGTGGCTCTCGATGGCGCGTTCCATCTGGGGGCAGCGGAACAGGCCCGGGCCGAACGCCTCGTCGGTCCGGTACACGAAGGTGCGGCCGATCCTGTTGCCGGGGTTGGCCCGCCTGAGGTCGTCCTCCGCCTCGGTCCAGCACCCCTCGCAGTCGGTGTAGCGCGGGTCGACCTCGCCGTCCCTGGTCAGGATCTGGCCGTCCCTGACCGGCCGGTACTGCAGGCCGTACCCGATCCTGATGACGGTGTCGCCGCCGGCGGCGTGGATCTCCTCCATCTGGTGCCGCCACGTGCACGGGTTGCTCGACGGGGTGATCCAGTAGCCGGTGATCGCGTACGGCTTGACGTCCTGCAGGTCGAAGGTGCCGCAGGAGTCCCTGAACTGCTTGGCGGTCGGCTGCGGCAACGCCTTCTTGGACGCGGAGGGCGCGGCCGAGGCCCGGGTGTCGCCCGCGGTCGGCTCCTTGTCGGGAAGGACCATGACCACCGCCGCGATGGCGGCCAGGATCGCGGCACCCAGAAGCACAGTGAGCCAGCGCACGTTCAGGAACCTACCGCCCTCGTGATCAGCAGGGGATAAACGCTACTTCTTGACGCCGGCCCAGGACTCCAGTTGGGCGACGAACCTGCGTGCCGAGTTCGGCCAGTGGTGGTTGGCGCGGGCCGCGGCGTAACCGCGGGCCCCCATCGCGTGCCGTTCGCGCTGGTCGTCCCTGAGTGACAGGACGGCCTGCGCCACGGCCTTGGGGTCCTCCCACGGCACGACCACGCCGCTGGAGTACCGCTCGACCAGCTCCACCGCGCGCGGCGAGGGAGTCGTTATCACGGGGATCCCGTGCGCCATGTACTCCACGATCTTCGTGGGCATGGAGTGGCGGTAGTTGGGCTCGTCGTGCAGGAGCGACAGCCCGGCCAGCGCGCCGTCGAGCCGCTTCAGCGCCTCGTCGTTCGGCATGAAGTCACGCCACTCCAGCACGCCGTCGGCCACCGCCTGGTTGAGCGCGGGCCGCGACTGCGGGTCGGCGTAGCCGATCAGTTCGACCGCCACCTTGTACGGCTGCAGCAGGCGACCGACCTCGATCGCCTCCTGGACGCCACGCGCCCTGGACAGCCAGCCGAGGTAGACGACCCTGTCGTCGCCGGGCGGCGTCACGTCGTCGGGCACCCACGTCTCGTTGGGGACGATGAGGTGGGCGTGCTTGAACCTGCCCGCGTAGGCGGTCTCCGCCAGCAGCAGGTGCAGTCCCCGCTCGGCGGTGCCCTCCAGCAGGCGGGCCAGGAAGCGCACCGGCGGACGCAGGAACGACGGCAGCCAGGGCTTCAGCGACAGCGTGGCCGGGGTGTCCTCGTGCACGTCCCAGACCACGGGCGGCCTGCGGCGCATGCCCCAGACCGAGAACAGCAGCTCGGGGTCGTGGATGAGGACGAGGTCGACCTTGTCACGCAGGCGCTTGAACGCCCTTCGCGCCTCCCACACGGCCCGGACGCGCTTGCGCTGGGCCGCCCTGGGCAGGTCGATGGCGTTCACCCACGGTCTGGCGACCACGCCGTGGGCGGAGAAGGACGCCGCGTACGTGACCTCATGACCGGCATCCACGAGAGCGCGGATCTGCCGGTGCAGGATCCGGGCGTCCTCGGGGTTATGCACCACCGTCATGACGAGCACGTGCACTGCGCGCAGCCCCCTGTCGCTACAGCCGCTCGACGCGTTCACCCTCGGCGAGCACGCCGCGGGTGTCCAGCACGAGCCTGGCGTTCTCCTCGACCATGTCGAGGTCGAAAGCGGCGTGCTGCTGCAGCAGCAGCGTCACGTCCGCGGTCACGACGGCCTCGGCCAGGTCCTCCTCACGCGGCACCGCGGTGCCGTCAACCGACCACTCCTTGACGTACGGGTCCACGAACGTGAGCTCCGCGCCCAGCTCCAGCAGCGCCCGGGCGACGGGCAGGGCGGGGGTCTCGCGCTCGTCGGCGATGTCCGGCTTGTAGGTGACGCCGAGCAGCACGACCTTGGCGCCGTTCACGGCCTTGCGGTGCCGGTTGAGCAGGCGCTGGACGCGGTTGACCACGTACGCGGGCATCCGCTCGTTGATCTCCTGCGCCAGCTCGACGAACCGGAACGGGTAGCCGAGCTTGCGGACCGTGTACGACAGGTAGCCGGGGTCCACGGGGATGCAGTGGCCGCCGACGCCGGGTCCGGGAAGGAACTTCTGGAAGCCGAACGGCTTGGTCGCCGCGGCCTCGATCGCCTCCCACAGGTCGACGCCGAGCTCGTCGCAGAAGATCGCCATCTCGTTGACGAGGGCGATGTTGACGTGCCGGTAGGTGTTCTCCAGCAGCTTGGCCATCTCGGCCTCGCGGGTGCCGCTGACCGGCACGATCTGCTCGATGAACTGGCCGTAGAAGGCGGCGGCCCGGTCACGGCAGGTGTCGGTGTAGCCGCCGACGACCTTGGGGGTGTTGCGCAGGCCGTACTTGGGGTTGCCGGGGTCGATGCGCTCGGGAGAGAAGGCGAGCTGGAAGTCGACGCCGGCGACGAGACCCGAGGTCTCGAGCAGCGGCCTGGCCACACCGTCGGTGGTGCCGGGGTAGGTCGTGGACTCCAGGACGACGAGGGTTCCGCGGCTGAGGTTGCGCGCGACCGCCTTGGTCGCGCCCTCGACCGCCGACAGGTCGGGACGGTGGTCCTCGTCCAGCGGCGTGGGAACGCAGATGACGATCGTGTCGCTGGCTGCCAGCACCGATTCGTCGAGCGTGGCGCTGAAGCCGTTGGCCAGCATGTGCTCGAGGTCGGCGTCGGTCAGGTCGTCGATGTAGGACTGACCGGCGTTGAGCGCGTCGACCTTGCGGGGGTCGACGTCCACGCCGACGACCCGCAGGCCTGCCGCCACGGCCTCCTTGGCCAGCGGCATGCCGACGTAACCCAGGCCGATGACTGCCAGGTCGAAATCCGTCACGACATCGCCTTAGAACACTTCATGGTGGCAAAGGTTATCTCAAGTCCACCTAGCTCACGCCTAATGCGACTGAACCCGTCAGAACCGACAGCGAACTTGTAGGTCATCGTTCTTCAAGCGTTCGGTAAAGGTCACGATAAGTCTCGGCAACGCGGCTCCATGTCCGCTTTGCTGCCACTTCCGCCTTTCCAGCCTCACCCATCTCAGCTCGCCTGGCCGGGTCCTGTCGCAGGTCGGACAGCGCCTTGGCGAGCGCCTCCGGGTCGCCGGGCGGGACCAGCAGACCCGCGCCCTCGGAGCCGACGAGCTCGGACAGCGCGGGCAGATCGCTCAGCACGACGGGCTTGCCGAGCGCCATCGCCTCGACGGGTTTCAATGGCGTAACGAGCCGGCACACCCTCAGGTCCTCGCGGGGGCAGACGAAGATGTCGATCGCCGCCTGCGCCTGCAGCGCCTCCTCAGGGCCCACCCGGCCCGGCAGGATGGCGTTGTCGAGGCCGAGCTCCTCCACGAGCGCGAGCAGGTTGTCCCGCTCGGTGCCGTCGCCGACGATGAGGACCCTGACGTCCTTCCTGAGCAGCGCGCCCGCCCGCAGCAGGGTCGCGAAACCCTCGTAGGCCACGATGCTGGAGACCGAGCCGACCACGATCTCGTCGTCGCCGATGCCCATCGACCGGCGGAAGGCCGCGCCGTCGTAGTCGGCCGTCAGCAGCGAGTCGTCCACCGCGTTGGGCGCCAGGCGGATCTTCTCGCGCGGCACGCCGCGCTCCACGATCTCCTGCGCCATGGTCTCGGCCAGCGTGACCACCGCGTCCGCCTCGCGCATCAGGAACGCCTCACGCTCGCGCTGGAGGACGTGCCGCTCGCTGCCGATGCGGATCGGGTCGCGCGAGGCCCAGGTCTCCTCCAGGAAGCCGCGCACCTCGTAGACGAACGGCGTGCCCGTCCGCTCGCGGACCGCGTACGCCATCGACCCGTTGCGGTGGTCGGTGGCCGCGTGCAGCACCTGCGGCCGCAGCGTGGCGACCAGCTCGGTGACGCGCTCGGCGCCCAGGATGATGCGCCCCCGCGTCTCGAACGGCATCTCCTGCCGCCCGTCCGGCAGCAGCCGGTGGTACGGGATGCCGTCGAGCTCCTCGAACGGCGCGGCGTCCGCGTGCCCCTGCAGCATCGGCCAGCCCCAGCTGGTCACGACGTGCGGGTCGAGGCCCTTCTCCTTCTGCGCGGTCACGATCCGGTGCGTGCGCACCGTGTAACCCGCCTGCGTGTACGGCAGGGCGTTGGTGACCATGTGCAGCACCCGGCCGGCCACGCGCTCGGTGATCGCCACCTTGGGACGCGGCGGGATCGGGTCAGGGCTGATCGCGGCCAGCTCGCCCCGGTAGTAGGCGGCCCTGCGCTTCACGAAGGGGTACTTGGCGTGCGGCTCGAGGACCTCGGCCGCCTCGGTGACGCGTCCGGCGTCCCAGTGCGCCTTGGCCTCGTTCCACGGCGCCTTCACCACGCGCATGCCGACCTTGCGGACGGCACGCCGTACCTTGCGGGCGGCCGGCCAGGCGACCCGGCCCACGACGGGGCGCAGCCTCGGCGGGAGCGCGTCGGCGGCGGCTTGGGCGACCCGGACGGGGTCGGATTTCACCTTCGCGACGACGACGCGGGAAACGATGACCGGATGCTGGATGAAGCCCTTGAGAAGTCCACCGACTCCGGCCCTGGCCGACTTGGCGGAAACCTTTGGTCTGGCGTCGGATACCACGCGGTGACCGTACCATAGGCAACGTTTTTCCCCTTCCGCTATGAAAGGCGAGGTAGATGAGGGAGAACCCCCTGGTCCTCCATGTCCTCGGCGCCCGTCCCAACTTCGTGAAGGCCGCCCCCGTGGTCCGCGGACTCGACGAGCTGGGCGTGCGGCAGGGCATCATCCACACCGGTCAGCACTACGACGCGCTGATGTCGGACGTCTTCTTCGCCGACCTCGGACTCCCCGCACCCGTCGCGAACCTCGGAGTCGGATCGGGAACGCACGCCAAGCAGACCGCGGCCCTCCTCATCGGCCTCGAGGAGGTCTTCCTGGCGCAGGAGCCCGACCTCGTGATCGTCTACGGGGACGTCAACTCCACGCTGGCCGCCATCCTCGTCTGCGCCAAGCTCGGCGTCGCCACCGCCCACGTCGAGGCGGGCCTGCGCTCCTTCGACCGCGGGATGCCCGAGGAGGTCAACAGGATCGTCACCGACTCGCTGTCGGACCTGCTGTTCGCCACCTCGCCCGAAGCGCTGTCGTACCTGGCCGCCGAGGGCGTGCCCGCCGCCAGGACGCATCTGGTCGGCAACCCGATGATCGACAGCCTCTTCGCCGCGCTCCCCTCGCTCGACCCCGCACCCGTCGTCGAACGGCTCGGCATACCTTCTCGTTATGCCGTGGCCACGCTGCACCGCCCGGCGAACGTGGACACGCCCGAGGCCGCCCGCGAGCTCGTCTCCGCCGTCCTCGAGGTCGCCGCGCAGGTCCCGCTGGTCGTGCCGATGCACCCGCGCGGGCGCGCCCAGCTCGCCGCGGTCGGCCTGGTCGACGGGCCCGACGTCAAGGTCGTCGACCCGCTCGGATACGTCGACTTCCTCTCGCTCGTGCGGGGCGCCGCGCTGGTCGTGACCGACTCGGGCGGCGTGCAGGAAGAGACCACGATGCTCGGCGTGCCGTGCCTCACCGTCAGGCCCAACACCGAGCGGCCGATCACCGTCACCCACGGCACCAACAGGCTCGTCACCCCCGCGGCGCTGGCCGCCGCCGCGTCCAAGGCGCTGTCCGACGGGGCCACGACCCCGGCCGGGGAACTGCCCGTGCTGTGGGACGGCGCCGCGGGCCCGAGGATCGCGCGGGTCATCGCGTCGTGGCTGAAGGGGGAGAACCTCTCACCGGCCTCACGAAACGGGCGGCAGTAGCCGTACCATGACAGACCTCCTTTGACTTAGTGAGGACGAGCGGATGTCTTCAGAAGAGCCGACCTTCCAGCGACTCGGGCCGATCAACTGGCTCCCTGAGGAGCGCAAGCTCGTCGAGAGGTACGAAGAGGAGATCAAGGAGCTGCGGCGGCGGCTCGAGATCGCCGAGGCCCGCGCCGAGTACGCCACCTGGAAGCTGCAGGCCACGCAGACCAAGCGCGCGTTCAAGCTGGGCGAGGCGCTGACGTCCAAGAACCCGGGCAAGGTCGTGGCGGCGGTGCGCTCGAACGAGAAGGCGCCCGCCGCGCCGACACCGGTCTCGACGGTCACCGAGGCGGCGGGCAAGCGCCCGCCGCTGGTCGAGGTGCCGACGGTCAAGTGGCCCACCGGGCCGATCAACCGGCCCGACCTGAAGGTCGCCGTCATCCTGGACGACTTCTCCAGGATGGCCTTCCGCTACGAGTGGGACCAGATCGAGTTCGGCCTGCGCGACTGGCCGGAGATCTTCGCCGAGAAGCGGCCCGACCTGCTGTTCTGCGAGTCGGCCTGGCACGGCAACCAGGGCCGCTGGCGGTACCAGATGACCGGCACCAACGCGCCCAAGCAGGAGCTGCGGGACCTGGTCGCGTGGTGCCGCGCCGAGGGCATCCCCACGGTCTTCTGGAACAAGGAGGACCCGCCCAACTTCGACTTCTTCATCGACACGGCGAAGCTGTTCGACTACGTGTTCACCTGCGACGGCGACATGATCCCGAAATATCGTGAAGTTCTGGGACATGACCGGGTGGACGTCCTGCAGTTCGCCGCCCAGCCCCGCGTGCACAACCCCATCCAGCAGAAGCAGGGACGCCTGCACGACGTGGTCTTCGCGGGCATGTACTTCCGCGACAAGCACCCCGAGCGCCGCGAGCAGATGGAGACCGTGATCGACCCGATCAGGGAGCTCGGCCTGCACATCTTCGCGCGCAACGGCTCCGTCGACGACAAGTACGCCTGGCCCGAGAAGTACCGGCCGCACATCGTGGGCGAGCTCCCCTACGACCAGATGCTCGCGGCCTACCGGATGTACAAGGTCTTCCTCAACGTCAACTCGGTGCTCGAGTCGCCCACCATGTGCGCGCGCCGCGTCTTCGAACTGTCCGCGTGCGCCACCCCCGTCGTCTCCGGCTGGTCCCGCGCCATCGAGGAGACCTTCGGCCCGCTCATCCCCATCGCCCGCGAGCCCATCGAGTCCTTCAACCAGGTGCTCCACCTGATCAACAGCCCCGAGCTGCGCGCCCGCATGGGCCACCTCGCCATGCGCGAGGTCTTCGACAAGCACCTGTTCTCCCACCGCGTCGACCAGATCCTCGGCCTCATGGGCCACCCGGTCGAGTCGCGCTCGCGCGCCATCTCCGTCGTCCTGCCGACCAACCGCGCCGCGCAGATCGAACACGCCATCAGCTCCGTCGCCCGGCAGCGCCACCGGCCGCTCCAGCTCGTCATGGTCCTGCACGGCCTCGACATCGACCCCGTCGTCGTCGCCGACAAGGCCCGCATGGCGGGCATCTCCGACGTCGTCGTCCTGCCCGCCGCCGCCGACATGTCCCTGGGCGCGTGCATGAACCTGGGCATCGCCGCCGCCGACGGCGAACTCGTCGCCAAGATGGACGACGACAACCTGTACGGCGAGCACTACCTGTCCGACCTGGTGCGGGCCTTCGACTACTCCGACGCCGAACTCGTCGGCAAGGGCGCCCACTACACCTACTTCGAGGGCACCAACACGACCATGCTGCGCCTGCCCGGCCTCGAACACCGCTACACGTGGCTGGTGCAGGGCGGCACGTTCCTCGGCAAGGCCGACATGTTCCGCTCGTACGGCTTCGCGGACATCACCCGCGGCGAGGACACCCACCTGGTGCGGCGGCTGAAGGAGGACAAGGTCAAGATCTACTCGGCCGACCGGTTCAACTTCGTGTACTGGCGCAGCGCCGACTCGGCGATGCACACGTGGCAGGCCGACGACATCAAGCTGAACCGGGTCGCCCAGTTCTCCTTCGTGGGCCACCCGGAATCCCACGTCATGCTCTGACCCGCACGAGCACCCGACGGCAGGAGCCGCCACGTCGGGAAACGCCCACGCCGTCGACCTCGGCCGCTCCACGCGGCCGACGCACGTCCGGGGACGTCACGCTGGGCGTACGGCTCGGCGTGGACGCGCATCGTACGGCTCGGCGTGGACGCGGGCCGTACGACTCGGCGTGAGCGTGGGCCGTACGCGTGATGTCGCATCAGCGGGTGGTAGAGGGGCCCCGTCGCCGAGCGAGCCCCTCCAGCACGATCGGTCAGCGCTCGTCCGGCGGCCTGAACAGGACTCGTTCTTCCACGTAGCAATCGCAGTTGCCGCAGCCTGGGACCACGTCGATCTCCCCTCACCCGTCTTCCTCGACCGTACGACAGGCGGCCGTCTCCCGGGCTGACCGCGAGGGTCAGACTCGCGTTCTCACCCTCGCGTCGATCGGCAGGACGGTGCGTGGGGCCGGCCGACCGTGGCAGCACCGTCAACGGGACGCCGCTGGTGCTGTGGGACTGCCACCTCGGTCTCGACCAACGGTGGCGTGGATTCCCTCAGACTCACCTTGGGGACTCCCTCAGACTCACCTTGGGGACTCCCTCAGACTCACCTTGGGGACTCCCTCAGACTCACCTTGGGGACTCCCTCGGGCTCACCTTGGGGACTCCCTCGGGCTCCCGTCGGTGGACTCCCTCGGGCGAGGGAGGTGCGAGGCGGCGCCGTCCGCGACAGTCGTGGTGTCAGTCCATGCTGTCCACTCCACCAGATCGGAGAGATCATCGTGATCAAGACGGCTGCTCGAGTCGTCGCCGTCGTGGCGCTGGCCGCCACGACGACCGCCACCGGCACGGCGAGCGCGGCGGCGGCGCCCGCCGGGAGCGTCCGTGTCGCCAAGACCACCGCCGGCATCAAGGGATGGGCGCGCATGCACTTCCCCGCCCCGGGCAACGACATCCAGGTCACGGTTGACGCGCACGGCGAGTTCACCGCCGCCAGCCCCGCCTTTCCGACCCGGGCGTGGGGGACGTTCCGCATCTACCACGCGGTCAAGGAGCCGGGAAAGCCGCGCCAGGTCAACTGGGGTGAGGTCAAGGTCGACTGCCTGACCACCGGCGGCCCCGTCGCCACCGTGACGGGCACGCTCGTCCGGGTGACTCCCGGCGGGCCCTGGGACGACCTGCTGAAACGGCGCGTGCGCATGGGGGTGAGCTTCTACGTCGCCCCGAAGGGCGCGGGCCCCAGCATGATCGGGCTGGCCGGGGCGACGGCGGAGGGAGAGCCGCTCCTGACCAGGTGCATGGCGCCGGCGCCCGACTCGCCGGTGATCAAGGGCGGCTACACCCTGGAGGAGAAGGGGCCGCTCGGCTGATCCCACGCCTCGGCGCCCGCGAAGACGAGACCGAGCTCGTAGGCGAGGACCGCCGCCTGGGTGCGGTCGCGGGCGCCGAGCTTGTCCAGGACGTTGCGGACGTGCGTCTTGACCGTCTCCTTCGACACGTACAGCGCGGCCGCGATCTCGGCGTTGTTCTGGCCGTGGGCGATCTGCCGCAGGACGTCCAGCTCGCGCGGGGTCAGCTCCACCGGCACCCGCCACGTCGCCCCGGCGCTCCCCGCCGAACCGCGCCACCATCCACGCCCCGGCAGCCGATCGCCCGCACGCCCGCCCAGTCCTGACCGGCGATTCCCATCACGACCGCGCCCCGCCTCACCAGCCCTCCCCAGGGCGCGCCCCGCCTCACCAGACCGTCCCAGGTCACGTCCCGCCTCCACGGCCCGCCCCAGATCGCGCCCCGCGTGACCGGCCGGTCCCTGGCCGCGCCCCGCCTGACCGGCTCGCCCCAGGTCGCGTCCCGTCTGACCGGTCCGCCCCAGATCGCGCCCCGCGTGACCGGCCGGTCCCTGGCCGCGCCCCGCCTGACCGGCTCGCCCCAGGTCGCGCCCCGCCTGACCGGCCCGCCCCAGGTCGCGTCCCGTCTGGCCGGGTGGTCGCAGGTCAGGTCCCGCCGGCTCCCTCATGGCCGGGCCGCTGGTCCCCTGGCCCGGAACGCGTCCGGGTGTAGGGGGGCCTGCCGTACCGAGATGGTGGGCGGCGATGCGGCGCAGCGCGTCGGGGAAGAGCACCGCGTCGCGGGAGTGGACCAGCCGGACGGCGTCCACCAGCTCGCTCGCCGGGGCACGTTTGAGCACGTAGCCGGCCGCGCCGGCGCGCAGGGCGCCCCAGACCAGCTGGTCGTTCTCGAACGTCGTGACCACCACGACCCGGGTCGCGGGCGAGCGGCGGGCCAGCTCCTGGGTGGCGGCGAGGCCGTCCATGCGGGGCATGCGGACGTCCATGAGGACGACGTCCGCGCCGAGACCTGCCTCGACGGCCTCGCGACCGTCGGACGCCTCGCCGACGACCGCGATGTCGTCGTGGAGGGAGAGCATCGCGGCCCATCCCGAGCGGATCAGCTTCTCGTCGTCGGCCAGGACGACCCTGATCACAGCGGCAGCGTCGCCTGGATGCGCCACGTGCCGTCCACCTCCTTCTGATGGGTACAGGTGCCGCCGACGAGGCGGGCCCGCATCCGCATGCCGGTCAGGCCACGCCCGGCCCTGCCGGAGGCCCCTGGCACCTCCGGCGCACCTGGTGGATCCGACGCCCCCAGCCCGTCCGACGCGCCGGACACCCCCCGCGAACCCACCACGCCAGGCGCGCCCGGCGCACCGGAGCCGCCCGAAGCGTCCGGGATGACCGCCACCTCCGGGATGACCGCCACCTCCGGGATGACCGCCACGTCAGGGATGCCCAGCGCGTCAGGGGTGCCCGGTACCTCCGGGATACCCGGCACTTCCGGGATGCCTGGCACATCCGGGATGGCTGGCACATCCGGGATGGCTGGCACATCCGGGATGCCTGGCACCTCCAGGATGCCTGGAGGGGTCGCAGTGCCGTGGGGAGCCGGGGCGGCCGTAGTAGCCGATGTCGCGTTCTCCACCGTCAGCACCAGGGTGTCGGTGACGGCGATGTCGAGGGTGATCGGCCCGTGCCCGTGGCGGAGGGCGTTCGTGAGCGCCTCCCTAGTGATCGCGTAGGCCGCGCGGGAGGTCGCCCCCGGCACCCGGTCGAGACGGTCGACGCTCGCCCGCACGTCCACACCACGGGTGAGCGTGCCGAGCGCGTCCAGCGTGGGCCCCTGCCCGGCGTCGCCGTCGTCGAGCACCCCGAGCAGCACGTCGAGGTCCTGCTGGGCGTCGCGCGCGGTGGCCATCAGGTGCTCGAGCGACTGGCCGGCGGTGGCGACGTCCGTCTGCCTGCGCTGCAGCGATGCCTGGGCGGCCATGGCCTGGACCAGGACGACGCTGAGGGCGTGGCCGACCGAGTCGTGCAGTTCCAGGGCGAGGCTCTCGCGCCGGCCGAGCTCCTCGATCGTGCGGGACGGCTCGGCGTGCAGGAGGCGGCGCGCCGCCCACCGCTGGGCGAACCCGGCGGCGACCAGCGCGGCCAGCGTGGCGGCGGCCAGGAGGGGTATCGGGGCCATCGCGCCGGGATCCGCGGTCCAGAGCCCCAGGTCGCCGAGCTTGACCAGCCCGGGTGCCAGCAGCAGGACGCCCGCGCTGAGCGTGGCGCCGCCGTACAGGTGCAGGCTCGTCAAGGCGAGGAGGTAGAGGCGGTCGGCCCGCTCGGGCACCTCGACGCCGAGCAGTTCCGACAGCGCGGCCACCTCGATGCGCCGCGTCAGCGGCACCGCGGCGAGCAGCACCGAGGCGGGCAGGCACGCCGCCCACAGCGCCAGGACGCGTCCCGGCGTCACCTCGGTCATGATCACTATGCCGAGCGCCACGGCCGCGGGAGTCAGCAGCGCGGCGCCCAGCAGCTGGTAGGTGCCCGCTCCGACGGCGCGGGCGATACGGCCTCTCACGTGGAGCGACGCTAGCCGACGCGGCGTGGCGTGACCTCCCTCGTCAGGGGGAGGTGTGCCGGTACGGGCATTCCTAGCGTGAGCGGCATGACGAGAAGGGATCGCCTCCTGGGCGCGGCGCTGTCACTGGCGGTGACCGCTGTCGGGATTCTGTGGTGGACGACTCCGGCGAGCTACCCGTTCGGCGCCGGAGACCGCGTCAAGGTGTCGCTGTCACACCTCATCGAGCACGGGGTGGCCGGTCCGATGACCGTCGCCGCCGGGCTCGCGGGGCTGGTGACGATCTTCGGGCCGCGGCCGGTGGTGCGAGTGGGGGCGGTCGCGCAGTTGCTCTTCTTCGGCGTGGTGATGTCCGACGCCGGCATCATGTCCCTCTTCGCGTACAGCCTGGCGGTGCTGGGGCCCGTCGCCATGCTCGGCGTCGTGGTCATGGCCGGCCTGCGCGGCAAGCCGTACGGCGTGGCGGGCCTGGCCGCGCTGGCCGCCCTGGTGGTCGCCGACGTGCTCACCGGGGCGGGCGCGATGACCACGGTGGCGACCTACCTGGGCAACGTCGCCGGAAGTTTCGCCTCCTACGGCGGGCGGCTCGCCTGGACGCTGGCCAACGCCGCCGCGTGGGCGGTGTGGGCGATGATCGCGGTGAGGTCCTTCCGGCCGGCGGAGCCGCCGCGGTGGACCAGGCCCGAGTCGGTCGCCCGGTGGGGGCGCGTCGTCACGATCGGGGCGGCGCTGTGCCCGCTGCCGTACACGCTCTACCGGCTGACCTGGCTGACGCCCTGGGCGACCGACTCCGACGTCACCGGGCCGAACATGGACGCGGCCCTCCGGATGCAGGGCCTGCTGCTCGCCTTCGCCGGACTGATCGGCGCCGTGCTGACGCTGGGGCTGATCAGCAGGTGGGGCGAGGTGTTCCCGCGCTGGGTACCGATCTACCACGGGCGTCCGGTTCCGGTACGGCTGCCCGTCATCGCCGGTGGCCTGATCACGGGGGTCTGCTTCCTTGCCTCGCCGGGCCTCGTGATCGACGCGGTCCTGCGGGGGCAGCCGCTCGCGCTGCTGCTGTGGCCGTACCCGCTGTGGGGGGCGCTGCTGGGCGCCGCGGTCCTCGCCTACTGGCTGCGCCGCCGGTCAAGCACCGGCACAGCCCCCACCCGAGCAGCGGCATAGCCGCCCACCCGATACGCCCCGGCAACCGCAGGAACAGGAGTGCAGCCACCCATCCGGAACACCCCAGCGCAACGCTTCCTCACAGCACCCCTGGTCGCAAACGCTCCCTCACAGCGCCGCTGCGCGCAGCGCGGCGCGGGCCTGGGACATGGCCGCCAGCCGTTCCGCCACCTGGTCACCGGGTGGCGCGGCGCCGCGCTCGGCCTGGCGGCTCAGGAGGACCAGCTCGGTGGCGGCCCGCTGGTAGGCGGCCATCGCGGGCCCGGCGCCGAGCCGCCGGGCGTGGTGGAGGGCCTGCCAGCGGCCGTGCGGGGAGGAGAGCATGGCGATGTCGCGCGGCGTGACCAGGCCCGTCGGCTGGTAGCGGGGCAGGTGGCGGCCGATCGCGGCGACCAGCCCGCGGTGCTCGGCGGTGATCGCGCCGGCCAGGACGATGACGGCCGCGGCGCACGCTACGGAGACCGCCCTCTCGCCGGCGACGGGGGCGTGTCCGGTCGGGGCGGAGAGGATCGCGTGGTTCCACAGGCTGTGGAGAAGGACGGCGGCCGCGCCGTACAAGGGGACGATCAGGACGCTCGTCCGGCTCCGCGAGACGGCCGCGTAGCCGACGCCCAGCCCGAGCAGCGCGCTCCACAGGGGGTGGGCGATCCCCGACCCGAGCCCGTGCTGAACGAACGCGTGCAGCAGGTCGCCCTGCCCGCCCCGCGCGAACACGGCGAGGTGGTGGCCGGCGCTCTCCACGGTCGCGAACCCCAGCCCGGCCATGGCGGCGTAGACGATGCCGTCGGTCAGCGTGGTGATCGCGCCCTTGCGCCGCCACAGCAGCCACCCGAGCACGGCCCCCTTGGCCACCTCCTCGACCGCCGGGGTCAGGACCGCCCGGCCGTCGGGGGCGAGCCATCCCGTCACGACGACGCTCGCCACCAGCGCGGTCCCCGCGCCCCACGCGAAGGCGAAGGCCAGGTGCAGCCGCGGTTTCTGCGCCAGCTGGTCGATCGCGAGCACGACGCCGAGCAGGACGGGCAGCGGTGCCAGCCCGGCCGCGAGCCCCAGGGCCAGGTCGGCGACGGTCGCGCCGTACGACGGGACCAGCGAGCCGAGGTAGCCGACGGCGCACAGCACGGAGATCACCATGACGGCGACCATGCTCCTGTCCCGGCTCCTGCCCTGCCCAGACGGCGGCGGCTCCGAACACGGATCCTGGCACGGCTCCGGACACTGATCCAGGCACTGATCCAGGCACGGCTCCGAACACTGATCCGGGCAGGGCTCCGAACGCGGATCCAGGCACAGATCCGGACACGGCTTCGGGCGGGGATCCGGGCGCGGCTCCGGCCGCGGCCTCGGCAGCTGTCGGGTCTGGGTCGTCATGGTGGTGGCCTCGCCTGCGGATGTCGGTCCGGCGGGGAGCGGGGCGAGGCACGGGATGCGCCACACCCCCCGTCGGGCGTTTCATCCGTTTTCTAGCGGTTTGTGGTTGCACATCCCTTTTAACTGGCTTGCCAGGGCGCGCCACCGCCTCAGCGAACGGCCAGCAGGTCCCCGCAGAACGCGCGGATGGCGCGGGCGACCACGGTGGGCTTCTCCCAGGGCATGAAGTGACCGGCCCCCGGCACCCAGAACGGGCCGACGACCTGCGGGAAGGCGATGGCGCACCGCTCGGCGACGTGATCGCCGAGCGTCACCTGGTCGGGACCGACGAGCACCAGCGTCTGCTGCTGGACCGGCCGGTCGATGAGCTCGGGGGCCGACATGGCGCGGGTGCCCATCACCACCTCGTAGTCGGCGAAGGCGGCGCGCAGCCGGTCGGCGTCGGCGTACGGCTCGGTCAGCACGGCCAGATCGGCCTCGGAGAACGCGCCGGGCGGGCACCACATCCGGTGCCCGAAGAACTCGGCGATGTAGCGCCGGCGGCGTTCGGGGGTGTCCAGCTCGGCGACGAGCTCGTCGGCGTGCAGGCCCTGCCGGCGCTGGTAGTCGTAGATCGCCGGCTTCGGTGTGCCGGGCGGGATGCCCGCCGCGGCGAACGCGTCGGGCAGGTCGGGCATGGAGTCGTCGAGCACCACCAGGCGGTCGACCCGGCCGGGATGCCGGTTGGCCAGGTCGATGGCCACCATCGCACCGAGATCGTGGCCGGCGACGACGACCCGCTCCCAGCCGAACGCGTCGAGCAGCCCGACCAGGTCGGCGTTGAACGCCGCGAAATCGTAGAAGCCGTCGGGGGCGAAGTCGGAGTCGCCGTAGCCGCGCAGGTCGGGCGCGGCGACGTCGAACCCCGCCGCGGCCAGCGGCTCCATGGTGTGCGACCAGATGAGGCTGGTGCAGGGGAAACCGTGCAGGAGAAGCAGCGGCACGCCACCGTGGCCGCTGCGCCGAACGGCCAGCCGGTGGCCCTCGCTGACCGTGACGAACGCGGGAGAGACGAGCACACCAGATGCTCGCACGGGCCACCGACAGAACGACAGGAACGGGACACCGCCGGAAACGGGCCACCGACAGGAACAGGGCACCGTACGGCACGCCCCGCCATGGACCGTCGCCGGGACGATCAGCCCCAGGCGCCCGCCACCTGGCGGGTGGCGGCGTTGAGCCTGTTCCACAGGTTGACCGTGGCGATCGCCAGGATGAGAGCCGCGAGCTGCGGCTCGTCGTAGTGCTTGGCGGCATCGGCGTAGATCTCGTCGGACACCGCCTCCGGCCGGTCGCTGAGCCGGGTGACGGCCTCGGCGAGCGCCAGGGCGGCCCGCTCGGCGTCGGTGAAGTAGGGGGCGTCCCGCCACCCGGCCACCGACCAGAGCCGCTCGTCGCTCTCGCCGGCCTTCTTCAACGCGCGGGCGTGCATGTCGACGCAGACGCTGCAGCCGTTGATCTGGCTGGCGCGCAGGTTGACGAGCTCGACGAGCTGCTTCGACAGGCCGGTCTGATCAAGGGTCGCGCCCACGCTCAGCAGGGCCTTCATCGCGCCGGGAACCGTCGACGCCGGGTGGCTCATACGTGCTTCCATGATCGTTCTCCTCCGTCATCGTATGGTCATCGGTGACGGTCCGCGGTGCGGGGGCCGCGCGGGGGCCGTCACTTCCATGACCACCCCCGGCGGAGAAATGTGACAGCGGGACGGGACGGGTTCCGGATGAGCGACGACGCTGACGGCGCGGTGGCCCGCAAGCCGCCATCCTGTCCCGCGTCAGGACGTGCGGGAGTCCGTCCACTCGGCGCGCACCACCGTGGCGGTGTTCCAGACGGTGCCGGGCGCCAGGCCGGCCTGCATGCCACCCGGCTTCACCACGACGCTCTCCCTGGCGAGCGCCACCCCTGCCGCCTCGTCGATGATCAGCCGGTCCTGCAGGATCCCGTGATCGGCGTCCCGCGCGCTGACCCGGGACTCGGTCTCGATGGCGATCGCCGTACCCGATCGGCCCTGCCCGTCGGTGACCTGGCCGACGGCGGTCACGGACGGCAGCGCGGCGAGCATGCGGAAGGCGGCACCGCGCACCTTGGCGCTGACCGGCATGTCGGTGATGAGCCCCGCGGTGACCTGGAACAGCCACGCGTCCTCGGCCATGGGCCGGTCGGACTCGGTGTCCTTGCCCTCGTAGTTGCGCAGCAGCCAGGCCTTCAGCCCCGCCTCGTCGTCCGGGAGCCCGGCCAGGTCGTCGAGGGTGACGTTGCGTCCCAGCCAGAACACCTCCTTGCCGGAGTGGTGGCCGCTGTACGGCTTGCCGGCCGCGAGCGGGAACCGCCTGTCCCTCGTGCCCTTGCCCGGCATGGAGATCCGGACCTCGGCGGGGGATCCGGCGGCTTCCCACTTCGCCCTGTCGTCAGGCGTGGCGGGCTCGGCGCCGAGGTACTGGTCACGGGACCACTGACCGTTCTTGCCGACCCACATCTCGCTGCGCTGCTCCGAGGCCATCGTGTAGCCGTCGGAGGTCGTGACCAGGCTCCTGGCGAACGTCTCGGTGTGCCAGAACCGGCCCGAGGCCGGCGGCCGCCGCTCGGCGCTGGTGGCGGCGACCAGGAGCACCTGCTGGGCGGACAGCCTCACAGGGGCGCTGGAGGCGGGAGTGCTGGAGGCCGGGGTGCCGGACCCGATGGCGGCCGACGGCGGGCGCGGAGCCGTACCAGCCCCGGTGCTCGTGGCCAGGACGGCGACGGCGGTGACGCCCGCGGCGGCGCCCGCCAGGCCGAGCCCCCATGCCAGGCGGGGCTTGCGGCGGCGCCCGGTGGGCCGGTCGTGCGACATGGCGTAGGCGAGTTCGGACCGCCTGGTCCGCTCGTCGGTGGGGACGTCGCCGAGGTGGGCGGGCCGGGCGGCGCGCAGTTCCTCGATCGGGTTCATGACCACTCCTCCTTGAGGCCGAGCCGGGACACGGCGGGTGCGGGGGGCTGTTCCAGCTCGCGTCGCAGGCGCCTGCGCGCGCGGTGGAGACGGACCTTGAAGGCGGGCACCGAGCAGCCGACGACCTTGGCGGCGTCGCGGGTGGACAGTCCCTGCCAGGCGACCAGGATGAGCAGTTCGCGCTCCTCCTGGGTGAGCCCGGCCATGGCCCTGAGGACTCCGAGCCGCTCGGCCACCTGGTCGGCCACGTCGCCCGCGACCCATTCGCGCAGCTCGCGGGCGAGCCCTTCGCGCCTGGCCTCGTCCCTGATGGTGTCGCGCAGGACGTTCTTCGCGATCCCCAGCAGGTACGGCAGCGCGTTGCCCGGCACCTGGTCGAGCTTGCGCCAGGCGATGGCGAAGGTCTCGCTCACCACCTCGTCGGCGACCTGCCGCCCCGCTCTGGTGACCACGTAGGCCCACACGCGCTGCCGGCATTCGTCGTAGATGGTGGTGAACCGTTCTCGCTCATCCGTCACCGCCCAACTCCCTCATGTCTCGGGTGTGCTGACACGGAGAAGTGGTCCGGGAGGCGCGATGGTTACACGGCATAGTCCTTGAGCCTGATGGAGTTGGCGGCCTTGGTGGTCATCCGGTCGAGGAGGCCGACGAGGAGACCCGAGCTCAGGATCTTGTAGACGCGGTTGCGGCGGCGCACGTTCCTGGGCGCGAAGAACCCGCCCGCCCCGTCGGCGACCCGCTGGCAGGCCTTGGCGTAGCCGCGGATCTGCTCCTCGTAGCGGGGGAAGGCGACCGTGTGGTCGCCGCCCGCGGCGGCCAGCTCGCCGGCGAGCACGTAGGAGGCGATGAGGGACATGCCCGCGCCCATGCCGCCCATGGTGGCGCCGTATCCCGCGTCGCCGATGAGCGCGACGCGGCCGCTGGTGTAGCGGTCCATGTGGATCTGGCCGATCGCGTCGAAGTAGAAGGCGCCGGTGTCGTCGAGGTGGGACAGCAGCGTGGGCAGTTCCCAGCCCGCCCCCGCGTACGCCTCGGCCAGCAGCCGCTTCTGGGCGGCGACGTCGCGACGGTGGTAGTCGACGGCGTCCGCGGCGAACACGCACATGACCGTCAGGGTGTCCTGGTCCCGCTCGGCGGGGTAGACGAGGCAGCCGCGGCCGGGCTCGCTGTACATGAGCGACCGGCCGCTGAGCCCGAGGTGGTTGGGCGCGTCGAAGAGGGCGGCGTGGTAGCCCGACCGCTTCAGGAAGCGCGATTCGGCGCCGAAGGTGAGCCCGCGCACGTTGGAGTGCAGCCCGTCGGCGCCGATCACCAGGTCGAAGCCGCGTCTCGCGCCGCTGTCGAAGACGACGTCGACGCCGCCGGCGGTCTCGGTCATGGCGGCGACGGAGTCGCCGAACATGTACTCCGCGCGGTCCTTGGTCAGGTCGTGCAGCAGGTGCGACAGGTCGCCGCGGGCGATCTCGACGGCGCCGCCGGTGAAGGAGGCGGGCAGGCGCAGTTGTTCGGTGCCCTCGGCGTCGATGATGACCAGGGGGCCGCCCTCGGTCCTGCGGCGGCGGACCTCGTCGAGGATGCCCATGCGCTCCAGCATGGTCATGTGCGCCTCGCCCCGGAAGTCGACCGCCTGCCCGCCGTCGCGGATGGCCGGGGCGCGTTCGACGACGGTGACGTCGTGGCCGTCGCGGAGGAGCCAGTGGGCCATGGCGGGCCCGGCGAGGCCGGCGCCGGAGATCAGGACGCGCTTGGTGGTGTTCGTCATGGGGCAAGGCTCGCCGGGCCCGCTGACGGGCCGCGCACCGCTCGCGCACCGCGCGGTGACCTGACCGGCGGCGGCCGGTGCGCGGGTCGCCCGCGTCTCGCCTGCCTCCTGGACCGCCGTCAGGTTCTGCTCTCCAGGACCGCCGTCAGGTTCTGCCCGACCAGCCGCACCTCGTCGGCGGCGATCGCTCAGCTCCGCGTCATGTTCCGTCGCTATTCATGGCGAGAGTCAGCCTTTCGTAAGCTTCGCGGCATTGGTCACCCAGCTCGGCATTATTTACTTTTCGCGCGACCACGAGCAGGCTCATCACCACCCTGCCCGCCCTGATCACCACGGAGCCCACCTCCAGGCTCTGGCCGCCGCCCGTGACGGCCGTCACATAGGCGCGCGACTGGTCGCCCAGCGGCGGCAGCTCGAGCTTCCTGGTGACGTAGCTGACCCGGGCGCCCTCCACGACCGCCGCGTAGGAGGCGCACGCCGCCGGCAGCTCCCCGGGAAAGGCGGAGGGCAGGTCGACCAGCACCTGGGTGAGCGATCCTTCGTCGGAACCGTAGGCCACGACGGCGGCCGGCGCGGCGCTCACGTCGGGAAGGTCCAGGTCGAGCCGCGGCGCGCACGCGCTGCCCCGCCGTACGGCGGCCATTCCCTGCCGGGTGGCGCCGAGCGCGCCGTAGGGGCCGGTCTCGGGACCGTAGGCGACCCGCATGCCAGGCGGCGCGGGAAGGAGGGCGGCGCCGAGATCGCGGGCGGCCGCCGGGGGCCGCGCGGCACTCGGGCGAGGCTCGGGCGAGGCGGCTCCGCAGCCGGCGACCAACATGACCGCCGCACATATCCCGGAAAATGATTTCACCATGCTTTCTCCATTTCCCTGACTCCCTCCTTTCTAGGGCACCGGAAAAGGCCTGCGCGGAGTTCGGGGAATACGCGTAAAATGTTCGCCGAAATGCGCGTGCCATAGCACGGCATTTCCCGCCCCTCGTCATGATCGGGACATGGAGATCGATCGGCACAGGGCGCGCGAACTCGGCATGGGCCGGCCCATCTCGCGCCGCGACTTCTTCGACGGCGTGGCCATGGCCGTCGGAGCGGCCGCGCTGGGATCGCTGGCCGGCTGCGGGGCCGCCGCCACCCACGGCGCGATCGGCACCGACCGGCTGGAGGTCCCGCGGGAGGCGCGGTTCCCTCCGGGGCTGAGCGGGCTGCGGGGCGACACCCCGGCGGCGATGAGCGTCCCGCACGCGCTGCGCGACGGCACGTTCTGGCAGTACGCGGGCGCGCCGCGGCCCACGGGCGAGAGCTACGACCTGGTGGTGGTCGGCGGCGGCATCAGCGGCGTGAGCGCGGCCTTCGAATGGCTGAACAACGACCCGGACGCCAGCATCCTGATCCTCGACAACCACGACGAGATCGGCGGGCACGCGCGCCGCAACGAGTTCGCCCCGCGCGGGCGCTCCGGATCGCTCATCGGGTACGGCGGCTCGCAGTCCATCGAGGCGCCCTCGGCGTGGACGGCCGAGGGCCGGATCCTGCTCGCCCAGCTCGGCGTCGAGCTGCGGGCGCTGGCGTCGTCCTTCGACCGCAAGCTCTACCGCGACCTGGGGATGACCGGCGGCGTCATGTGCGACAGGGAGAGCTTCGCCACGGAACGGCTCGTCAGGCTCACCGGGGGGCTCACGCCCGAGGAGCTGGCCGCCCGGCTGCCGATGGCCGAGCCGGCCAGGAAGGACCTGGTCAGGCTCTACACGAACCCGCCCGACTACCTGGCGGGCCTGTCGAGGGAGGAGAAGGAGGAGCGCCTGGCCGCCCTCACCTACTCCCGCTACCTCCTCGAGGTCGCCGGGGTCCATCCGGACGTGGAGCGGTTCTGCCGGACCATGTCGTGCGACGAATGGGCCTACGACACCACCGTCTTCGGCGCGATCGACGCCTGGGGCAGCGCGGACGGCTGGGACTACCCCGGCTTCCAGGGCCTCGGGCTCGACCGCGGCAAGCCGTCCAGGTTCAACTCGCCGAGCGTGGTCAAGGCGTGGGGCGCCGAGGACCCGGCCGTCCACCACTTCCCCGAAGGCAACCAGGCGCTCGTGCGGATGATGGTCGGCAGGATGATCCCCGGCTTCGCCACCGCGACGGACATGGACGGGATCACCACGGCCACCTTCGACTACGGCAGGCTCGACCTGGCGGCCAACCGGGTGCGCTTCCGGCTGTCCAGCCCCGTGGTCTCCGTCGCCAACGACGGCGACGCCCGCACCGCCGCCGGCGCGACGGTCGGCTACTTCGACGGCACGGCGGTCAGGACCGTCCGCGCCGGCGCGGTGATCATGGCCTGCTGGAACGCGGTGATCCCCTACATCGTCAGGGACCTGCCCGCCGACCAGCGCGCCGCGCTGCGCGAGGCGGTGAAGATGCCGCTGCTGTACGCCACGGTCCAGCTGCGCGACTGGACGGCATGGCAGCGCGTGGGCGTCCACCACGCGCGCTGGACCGGCGCCTACTGGTGCGTCTCGGAGCTGGACCACCCGGTCAGCACGCCGGGCTACGCCTGCCCGAGGGATCCCGGCGAGCCGATCAACGTCCACCTCGTCGCCACCCCGGCACGCTCCGGCATGGCGCCCGCCCACGCCGCGGTCGCCGGGAGGCACGCCCTGCTCAAGACACCCTTCAGCTACCTGGAGTACACCGTCCGCGACCAGCTGGCCCGGCTCCTCGGCTCCGGCGGCTTCGACCCCGCCCGTGACATCGAGGCGATCACCGTCAACAGGTGGGGCCACGGTTACGCGCCTGAGTACTGCCGGCCGTGGAACGCCTTCCATCCCGACGGGCCCTTCCCCGCCGAGACGGCGCGCAGGCGGTTCGGCAGGATCGCCATCGCCAACTCCGACTCCGTTCCCGCGGCCTACGCCGACGCGGCGATCACCGCCGCGCACCGCGCCGTGGGGGAGCTGCTGGTGTGAGGACGTGGGCTGCGCGTTTCGCAGCCGGGTTCGCCCGGCGTCGTCACCCCGCCGCTCTGGCTGCGCGCTACCGCACGGGCCGCCGCAGGGCCGTGAACGCCCAGGACATCCGGGGCTCGACCGCCCAGCCGAAGGCCGCGCGGACCGGTGGCGTGCACAGCACGGTCGCCACGACCACGCCGAGCGCGATCGACAGCGGCACCCCGAGGTCCAGGCGTTCGGCCACCTTCACCACGAACCCGTGCAGCAGGTAGGCGTACATGGTGGCCGCCCCGAGGCCCGAGAACCAGGTACGGCCCCGGGGGGTGACCGCCATGAACGCCGCCACCAGCACCGCTCCCGCCGCCAGCATCCCGAGCCTGATCAGGCTGCCGGTGACGTCGTCCACGCCGATCGCGGTGTTGGCGTGGCGCCACCTGATCCACTCGGTGGGCACGACGTCGTGCAGGAGCAGCGCGGCCGCCAGCCCGGCCGCGAGCGTCACCGCTCCGACGATCCTCATGGACGGCCTGCGCAGCAGCTCGACGTGTTCGGGCCTGAGCATGAGGCCGAGCACGTAGAACGGCAGCAGGCCCAGGGTGCGGTTCATCGACAGCTCGTCGGGCAGCGCGCTCGTGCCCGACAGCAGCGACAGGCCGAGCGCGACGGCCAGCGGCCGGCGCAGCTGCTGCCAGACCGGCGTGGACAGCCGCCAGAGGAAGAGCGACATCAGGAACCACGTCAGGTAGTACGGGTCGAGCAGGCTGAGCTCCAGCTTGCCGTACAGCAGCAGCCTGGGCACCGCGTAGGCCAGCTCGAACAGCACGTACGGCACCGCGAGCGTGGCGATCAGCTTGCGCGCCTTACCCGACGAAAAGGTGAAATTTCGTGACAAATAGCCGCTCAGGGTGATGAAGAGCGGCATGTGGAAGACGTAGACGTAGAAGTACAGCGCGTGGGCGATCGGGTCGTCGCGCAGGTCCTCGATCATGTGCCCGCAGACGACGAGCACGATGGCCAGGTACTTGGCGTTGTCGAAGTACGGATCCCTGTCGCTCACAGCCCACGGACCCTAGCCAGGCCACGGCGAACTCCGGGTGTCCGGCGACCGAACCCTTGTCGGCGGAACGACTTCGGGAAGAGCTGTCAGCGACCGGATCCGGAGCGTGACGCGAAAGCACAGGTCAGGGACGGCCGGCACGGATACCGGCCCAGCGGAATCCGGCGTCGGCCCCGATAATCACACTAATCATCAGGTTCCTCCACTGCGCCACCACCATAATCGGTGCTAGTCTCCTGTGCGATCTTCCGAGGCATATTTACACAAAGCGTGGAAATCGCCGCGGTACTCCGAGGTTGGGACATGGGCTCGAGAAACCGGTCGATTCGGTTCAAGATCTTTCTGTTGCTGCTCCTGCCGCTCCTGTCCCTGAGCGCGCTCTGGGGCTTCGTCCTCAACCTGACCGTGAGCGACGGCCAGGCCCTCCTCCGCGCCAACACGCTCTACGAGACCATCGGCGTCACCTCCACCGAGCTCGGGCTCCAGCTCCAGGCCGAACGGGCCGCCTCCGCCACCGCGCCGGCCAGACGCGGCCGGGAGCTCAGCGCCCAGCGCGAGCGCACCGACACCGCGCTGGCCGCCTTCACCACGGCCGTCGCCGCCACCGACGACGACAAGCTGCGCCAGCCGCTGCGCGACACCGCCGGCGAGCTGGCCAGGCTCGACTCCATCCGCGCCGCGCACGACGCCGGGCTGGAGACCCGCCTCCACACCATCAACGCCTACAACCACCTGCTCGACACGCTGTTCCGCCTCTACGAGCAGCTGACCGCGGTCCCCGACCTGCCGATCTTCCAGCAGGCCGCCGCGCTGCAGGCGATGAGCAACGCCCGCGAGATCATCGCCAGGGAGAGCGCGCTGGTCGGCGCCGTCCTGGCCAACGGCAAGATGGCCGAGGCCGAGGCGGCCGCCTTCACCGAGTACGTCGCCACCCGCACGTTCCTGCACACCCGCGCGCTGGCGACCCTCGACACCGAGCTGCGCGCCCCCTACGACCGCTTCTTCTCCGGCCCCGGCTACTCCAGGTTCGCGCGGGCCGAGTCGCGGATCGCGATCACCGGCGCGGCGCCGCCCGACCCCGAGCAGTGGACGGAACCGGTCGCCGAGGTCACCAAGCAGCTCGACAAGCTCGGCGCCGCCTCCGCCCGGATCCTGGCCGAGCGGTCGGCGGACGTCTCGACCACCGTCATGGTCCGCATCGCCGTCGCGGGCGGCGTCGGCCTGCTCGCCGTCATCGCCTCGATCATCATCTCCGTGAGGTTCGGCCGCCGCCTGTCCTCCGAGCTCGCCGGGCTCAGGTCGGCGGCGCTCGACCTGGCGGAGGTACGGCTGCCGCGCCTGGTCGCCCGGCTGCGCGCGGGCGAGGAGGTCAACGTCAGGAAGGAGGCGCCGCCGTTCAAGGTCAGCGGGGCCGCCGAGATCCTCGACGTGGCCAAGGCGTTCGCCTCCGTGCAGCGCACCGCCGTCGAGGCCGCGGTCGGCCAGGCGAACCTGCGGCACGGCATCAGCCAGGTCTTCCTCAACCTCGCCCGGCGCAAGCAGGGCCTGCTCCACCGCCAGCTCGGCCTCCTGGACGGCATGCAGCGCCGTACGGACGACGCCGACGAGCTGGAGGACCTCTTCCGCCTCGACCACCTGACCACCCGCATGCGGCGGCACGCCGAGGGCCTGATCATCCTGTCGGGGTCGGCGCCCGGACGGGTGTGGCACGAGCCGGTGCCCGCCCTCGACGTGGTCAGGGCCGCCGTCGCCGAGGTCGAGGACTACACCAGGATCGCCGTGGAGCACATGCCACGGGCCGCGGTCGACGGCGCCGCCGCCGCCGACATGGTGCACCTGGTGGCCGAGCTGCTGGAGAACGCCACCATCTACTCGCCGCCCAACACCACCGTGCAGGTGCGCGGCGACTCCGTCAGCAACGGTTACGTGATCGAGATCGAGGACAGGGGGCTCGGGCTCTCTCCCGAGGAGTACGCCCGGCTGAACGGCCTGCTCCTCAACCCGCCCGAGTTCGACCTGGCCGACAGCGACAGGCTCGGGCTGTTCGTGGTGGCCAGGCTCGCGGCCAGGCACGGCGTGAACGTGTTGGTCCGGGCCTCGCCGTTCGGCGGGACGACCGCTATCGTGCTGATCCCGCGCGGTCTGCTGGTGGAGCGGTCCGCCCTGCCTCCGGCCGAGCCGCCCAAGCGCGACAGGAAGCCCCTCGCGCTGGTCGGCGGCACGACCGCGACCCACAAGGGTCTGCCGAGGCGGGTCAAGCAGGCCAACCTGGCACCGCAATTGAAGGCCCCCGAGCCAGAGCCAGAGACACACCCGGAAAGATCGCCAGACGAGGTACGCGACCTGTTCTCCGCCTTCCAGCGGGGCACCGAGCGCGGCCGAGAAGTAGAAGCCCAGGAGGGGGACCTATGACGACACCCACTGCGAACACCGGCGAGCTGAACTGGCTCCTCGACGATCTCACGACCAGGGTGGGCGCCGTCAGACAGGCGGTGATCCTGTCCACCGACGGCCTGGCCGTCGGCTACTCGAAGGGGCTGTCCCGTGAGGACGCCGAGCACCTGTCGGCCGTCGCGGCCGGGTTCCAGAGCCTGGCTCGCGGCGCCGGGCGGCACTTCGGCGGCGGCGACGTGCGCCAGACCATCGTGGAGATGGAGGCGGCGTTCCTGTTCGTCACGGCGGCGGGGCAGGGCACCTGTCTCGCCGTCCTGGCCAACGCCGACGCCGACGTCGGCCACATCGCCTACGAGATGGCGATGCTGGTCAAGCGGGTCGGCCAGCACCTGTCGACTAATCCCCGTGTGCCATGAGCCAGTGGATGGACGAGGAGGCCGGACCCTTCGTCCGGCCGTATGCTCTGATCCGGGGTAGAACCCGCTCGTCAGGCGCTAACCTCGACCTGATCACGCTGGTGACCGCGACGGACCCCGCCTCAGGCGAGGGGCCCGTCGCGGGGCTCGGGCCCGAACAGGAGGCGATCCTGCGCGCGGCCCACACCCCCATCTCGGTGGCCGACGTGGCCGCCGAGCTCGACCTGCCGGTCGGCGTCGTCCGGGTCTTACTCGGCGACCTGCGCGACAACGGCCTCATCTCGGTGGCCGCCTCGGCAGGGCCACGTCCGAGTGAGCGCATTCTCAAGGAAGTGATCAATGGACTCCGGGCTCTCTGAGGACCCCGTTGCGCTGAAGATCCTCATCGCCGGCGGATTCGGCGTGGGGAAGACCACGCTGGTCGGCGCCATCAGCGAGATCAAGCCGCTGCGCACCGAAGAGGTACTGTCCGACGTCGGCGTCGGCATCGACGACCTCGAGGGCGTGGAGGGCAAGACCACCACCACGGTCGCCATGGACTTCGGCCGGATCACCATCCGCGAGGGCCTGGTCGTCTACCTGTTCGGCACCCCCGGGCAGGAGCGCTTCTGGTTCATGTGGGACGAGCTGTCCTACGGCGCGCTCGGCGCGGTCGTGATCGCCGACACCCGGCGGCTGACCGACTGCTTCCCCTCCATCGACTACTTCGAGCAGCGCGGCACGCCGTTCGTGGTCGCCGTCAACTGCTTCGACGGCACGGCCACCCACAGCGTCGAGGACGTGCGGATCGCGCTGGACCTGGACGACGACGTGCCGGTGCTGCTGTGCGACGTGCGCAGGCGCGCCTCGGCCAAGGAGGTCATGATCTCGCTGGTCGAGCACTCCCTGAAGACGCTCACAGCGCCCGGAGCCCGTTGATCACCTCACGCAGCAGGCTCTCCGTGGGAGAGGCGGCCGCCGGCACCGGCGGCCGCACCAGAATGAGCCCGTGATCGAGCAGGTCCCCCAGCAGTACCCGCACCACGCCCACCGGCAGCCCCGTCTCGGACGCGACCTCGACCACCGGTCCCGTACGGCTCCGCGCCACGCACTCGAGCAGCCGCCGGTGCTGCGAACCCAGATGGGCCTGCGAGGGCACCGGCCTGCCCGTCGAGGTGACCACGGCGAGCAGGTCGAGCGACGACGACGAGGGCCTGGTGCGCCCCCTGGTCATCGCGTAGGGCCTGACGACGGGCCCCGCGTCCTCGTCCACCCACTCCATCTCGGCCCCCCTGCCGTGATCGTCGATTGCCTCGCTCGGCTCGGTCATGACCCATCCTGTCCGCTGTCCTGACGACCGCGCTGCCACCCCGACTGCAAGGACGACAGCAACGCCCTGGTCTCCTCGGGAGAGCGCTCGTCGGCCTGCTGTTCTTCGGGCGGGGGGCTGGGTTGCGCCAGACGGGGCGGCAGGTTGGCCTGCCTGGTCCGGCGGGGAAGCACGTCGGGAACCTCGTCAAGGCCGGCCTGCCGCGTCCGGCCGGGAAGCACGGCGGGAGCGTCGTCGAGATTGGCCTGCCTGGTCCGGCGGGGAAGCACGTCGGGAACCTCATCGAGGCCGGCCTGCCGCGTCCGGCCGGAAAGCGCCGCGGGAGCCTCCTCGACGGGCTCGGTGAGCACCGGAGCGGCCAGCGGCCGCACCTTGACGGCCTCGAAGGGGCCCCGGGGCTGGGCGTCCTCGAACGGCCCCCTGACGGCGGGCTCGGGCGCCGGCACGTCGATCCGTTCGACGCTGACGTCCACCCTGCGGGAGGTCCGCGTCCTACGCGGCAGGTCGGCCGCGCCGTCCTTCTTGATCGGGCGCACCCTGTCCTGGATCGCGGGGCCGTTCACCGGCTTGAGCGGCTCGATGAGCGCGCTCGGGACGAGCACGACCGCCGTCGTCCCCCCGTACGGCGACTGCTTCAGGGTCACGCTGATCCCGTGCCGGGCGGCGAGCATGCCGACGACGGCGAAGCCGAGCCGCTCGGTCTGCGAGGCGTCGAACTCCTGCGGGCCCGCGAGACGGTCGTTGATCGCCTGCCGGTCCCGGACGGACAGGCCGAGCCCGCGGTCCTCGATCTCGATCGCGTACCCCTTGGCCACCAGCTCGCCCCTGATCGACACCTCGTTCTCCGGCGAGGAGAAGACGGTCGCGTTCTCGATGAGCTCGGCGAACAGGTGCATGAGGTCGGCCACGGCGCCGCCGGAGACGCCCTGTTCGGGCATCGGGTAGACGCGGACCCTGGTGTAGTCCTCGACCTGGGCGGCGGCGCCGTTCAGCACGTCCTCGACGGGGATGGTGCCGCGCCACTTGCGGCCTGCCGTACCGCCGGACAGCAGCACCAGGCCCTCGGCGTGGCGGCGCATGCGGGTGGTGAGGTGGTCGAGCTTGAACAGGCTCTCCAGCGCCTCCGGGTCCTCGGCTTCGCGCTGCATGCCGTCCAGGAGCTTGAGCTGGCGCTGGAGCAGCCCCTGGCTGCGGCGGGCGAGGTTGCGCAGCGCCAGCGCGACGCCCTCCCGCAGCCTGGCCTGCTCGACCGCGGCGTGGACGGCGGTGCTCTGCACGCTGTCGAACGCCATGGCCAGGTCCTTGATCTCGCTGGTGGCGCGGGGCGCGACGACGATGGGCGGCGCCTCGGCCGCCACGTCCACGCTCTCGCCGCCGCGCAGCCGCGCGACCACGCCCGGCAGCCTGATCTCGGCCAGCTCCAGCGCGGTACGGCGGAGCGTGGCCAGCTCGCCGGTCACGACGCGGCCGACCCTGATGGAGATGAAGATCGAGAAGCCGACCGCGATGAGGCCGAGCACGCCGGCGACGGCCGCGCGCACCAGGATGGCCATGCCCGCGGGCTGCATCCTGCTCAGCAGGAGGGAGCCGGTGTCCCAGGTGCCCTGCTGGAAGGTCTTCAGCACGGGGTCGGCCGAGCCGCGCCAGTCGGCGACGTCGGCCCTGCCGCCCGCCAGTATCGAGGTGATCGCGCCCTGCAGGACGAGGTACTGGGGCGAGCCCGCCAGCGTGTCGAACGGGCGGCGCAGCTCGCCGTCCAGTTCGGTCCGCGCCTTGTCGAACTGCAGGACGCGGGCGCCCTCCAGCCTGGCCAGCAGCTCGCGGTCGCCGGGCATGATGGCGCCGCGCGAGGCGACGACGAGCGTGTGCTGGCGGTGCAGCAGCTCGCGCGCCTGCTCGGCCGCGATCAGGCCGCCGGCCTGCTGGTAGAGCGTGATGTCGGTGCTGAGGGCGAAGGTGCCGTAGAGACGGTAGATCGCGTCGGAGATCGCGGCGTAGTCGGTCACCAGCCGGGAGGGGGCCAGCAGGCCCTCGTCGGCCAGCCGGCGGATCTCCTCCAGCCGTTCGATCTGCGCGAAGACCACTCTGAGCTGGGCCTTCATGTCGGGAGAGAGGACGGCCTGCGTCTCGTCGGCGTTCGCGCCGGCGGCGAGCACCCTGCGCGCCTTGTCGGTCTCGGTGCGTGCGGCGGCCAGCGCGCTGGGGCCGGACGCGCTGCGCGCCAGCTTCTCCGCGGTGGCCAGCCGTTCGCGCTGGAGGTTGTACACCATGCCGTCGGCGCCGTTGATGACGCCGCTCCAGATGGTGTCGACCTTCAGGAGGTTCATCGCCTCACCGGCGGTGGTGCTGGCCGCGAATCCCCAGAGCGCGATGAGAGACACCAGGGGGACGACGAGCAGGGTAGCGATCTTGAATCGTATGGATCTGCTCGATGCCATGACACCCGCTCCCGTAGAGAGATCGCGGGAGAGAATAGCACCGAGCTTAGGAGAAAATCTTCTCCCATTCGTGAGAAAGTTGTGACATGTCAGGAAATTGGGGCAAGTGAGGCGGCTCGCGTCCTGACCCACTGCAGACGGACCAGCCGCGCCGCCAGCACCGCCAGCAGCGCGACCTCGGCCGCCAGCAGACCCCTCTCGACCAGGCCGATCATCACCCGGTCACCCGGCAGCGCCACGTAGGTGATGGCCAGCAGCCCCAGACCGCCCGCCAGCGCCAGCCACTCCACCGGCCTGGCCACCGCCTTCCACCTGTCGTCGGCGGCCAGCCTCGGCACCAGCAACGCCGCCGCGGCGGGCAGGCTGACGAACGCCGCCACCGACACGTAGCGGTGGACCTGCGCGGTCACCGTCATGTCGGCGCCGATCGGCGTGGTGGGGATGATCGCCGCCACGACCAGAGCCCCGCTCCACACCGCCATGAGCCGTTCGGGCATGCCACTGACCGGCGCCCCCGCCCCCCTCAGGCCGGCCAGCAGCGCGAACGACCCCAGGCCCATCGCCGCCATCGCCATCTCCGTGACGCCCCCGCGGTCGGCCACGGCGTACTCGCTGATCGTCACGTTCATCGGGTCGAGGTACGGGTCGGGGTCGAACTGCCCGACCACGATCGCGACGACCGAGAACAGGATCAGGGAGCAGGCGAGGAGCGGATACACCCTCTTCAGCGGGGCCATGGGTCGAGAATGCCCCGGCCCGTCCCGCATTCCATCCGGCGTCACCCCTGAGACGCCCCCGAGTCGACCCCGGCTTCTCTCCGGCCTCCGGCCCGCTCTCCCCGGCCCGCGGTCGCCGCTCTCCAGCCACCGGCCGCCGGCCTGCGGCTCCGGCCCCTGGTCACCGGCCGCTGATCTCCGGTTCCGGTCCCTGATCACCGGCCGCCGGTCCGCGGCCTCCGGTACGGCAGGCGGGGCCGAGGCCACCATGGTCACCGGTGACCGCCCGTCCATCACGCGTGCTCCAGCGGGACTCCGGTCACTCGCCGTCACGTCGTCCCGTGAACGCCCCCTCGCCCGTCCGGTGGGGCCGCGACCTTCCTCCGTCAGAGCGCGTCGCGGCAGGCGCCGCACATGACCTGGCCGGAGGTGACCGTACCGGCGCAGACGTCCGGCCGGTCGGGATGCCGGAAGCACAGGCACTGGCAGGTGCTCGTCTGCTCCTCGATGTCCCAGGTGCCTTCGGGCTGCTCGCCGCCGAGGACGGTGTTGTCGAAGAAGTCGGCCAAGGGCCGCAGCACCGCCTCCCCGAGTGGCCGCAGGGCCTGCATGAACGTGGTGGCGAGCGGGCCGAAGGTCTCCGACATCTCCCGCAGGAATTCGGGAGTGGTGTCCGGTTTGGCCTCCGGAGGGGCCCAGCGCATGGAGTCCGCGCTCAAGCTCTCCCAGTCCTCCACCACGCCGTCGATGGCATCGAGCACGTGATCAGGGTCGCTTCGCATGGTCGCGCTCCAAACAGAGTGTTCGGATACCACCAGGTTACGCGAAGGACACTCCCACGCCCCCGCGCGTCCGCGCGCCGTAACGCTCGATCTCGGCGGCCAGGTCCAGCGGCTTGATGCTGGAGCGTCCCTTGAGCACCTCCTCGGTGACGAGCTCGGCCGGCAGCAGCCACGACACCTCGAACTCCAGCCCGTCGGGATCCTTGGCGTACAGGGCCTTGGTCGTGGAGTGGTCGGACGCGCCCGCGAGCGAGCCGAGCTCGGCCAGCTTGACCGCGATGCGCTGGAGTTCCTCCAGCGTGTCCACCTCCCACGCCAGGTGGTAGAGACCGACGGTCGAGCGCCCGGCGGGCGAGGGGCCCGCCTGCGGGCCGATCTGGAACAGCCCCAGGTCGTGGTCGTTGCTGGAGCCGGCGGCCTGGAGGAAGGCGGCCCCGGGCATGCTCATGACCACGTCGAAGCCGAGGGCTTCGCGGTAGAAGGCGACACTGCGCTCGACGTCGCGAACGTAAAGAACCGCATGGTTCAGGCGTTGTACTGGCATACCACCCAATATAGATGAGAGTTCAAGTAAAGTGGAGAGCATGACCCGATGGCTGGACGACGACGAGCAGCGCACCTGGCGCAACTACCTGGCGGCGACCCAACTCCTCCAGGAGGCGCTTGACCGGCAACTCCAGCGCGAGGCCGGCATGCCGCACACCTATTACATGATCCTCGTGGCGCTCTCCGAGTCGCCCGGCCGCTCCATGCGCATGCACGAGCTGGCCCGCAGGGCGCAGGCCTCCCAGAGCCGCCTGTCCCACGCGGTGGCCCGGCTGGAGGAGCGCGGCTGGGTGCGGCGCAACCCGTGCGCGGCCGACCGGCGCGGCAACATCGCCGAACTCACCGACGACGGGTTCGCGGCCCTGGCCGCCGCCGCCCCCGGACACGTCGAGGAGGTACGGCGCAGCCTGTTCGACGCGCTCACCCCCGAGCAGGTCACCCAGCTCGACGAGATCTCCGCGGCGGTGCGGAAAACGCTGGAGTCGTAGCGCGAAACTGTCGGCGGCACGCCGTACCGTACCCCGGGGATATCCACGAGAAGGGCGAGCCATGTACGACGACAAGCAACTCTTCCAGGCGGTCCACATGATCGCGGCCAGGTTCGCGGGGCAGCCGGTGCCGGTCGTGATGGCCGCCCTCAGCACCCATCTGCCCCAGGCTCCCGGCATCTCCGCGCCCGAGATCCGCAGGATCGCCGAGGAGATCAGCGTGGGGCGCGACCCCTCCGGCCTGTGAGGTCTTGACCTCAATGGACATCCCGTCACACGATTAGGCGGTAGTCCAAACTAATTGGGAGGCGCCATGTACGAGCCCACCCCCGCGGACCGGTTCACCTTCGGCCTCTGGACGGTTGGCTGGCAGGCGCGCGACCCGTTCGGCGACGCCACCAGGGCGCCGCTCGACCCGGTGGAGAGCGTGCACCGGCTGGCCGAGCTCGGCGCCTACGGGGTCAGCTTCCACGACGACGACCTGCTGGCCACCGAGCCCGACCGCGAGAAGGCGGTGACGGCCTTCAGGAAGGCGCTGGGCGAGACCGGGCTGAAGGTGCCGATGGCCACCACCAACCTGTTCACCCACCCGGTGTTCAAGGACGGCGCCTTCACCAGCAACGACCGCGACGTGCGCCGGCACGCCATCCGCAAGGTCATCCGCAACCTCGACCTGGCCGCCGAGCTGGGCGCGACCACCTACGTGTGCTGGGGCGGGCGCGAGGGCGCCGAGTCCGACGCGGCCAAGGACATCAGGTCCGCGCTGGCCCGCTACAAGGAGGCCATGGACATCCTGGCGTCCTACGTGATCGACAAGGGCTACTCCATCAGGTTCGCGATCGAGCCCAAGCCCAACGAGCCGCGCGGCGACATCCTGCTGCCGACGATCGGCCACGCACTGGCGTTCATCAACTCCCTCGAGCACCCTGAGATGGTGGGGCTCAACCCGGAGGTCGGCCACGAGCAGATGGCCGGGCTCAACTTCGTCCACGGCATCGCGCAGGCGCTGTGGCACGGCAAGCTCTTCCACATCGACCTCAACGGCCAGCACGGTCCGCGCTACGACCAGGACCTGGTCTTCGGCCACGGCGACGTGAAGAGCGCCTTCTTCCTGGTCGACCTGCTCGAGCACGGCGGCTACGACGGCCCGCGCCACTTCGACTACAAGCCCGCGCGCACCGAGAACGCCGCCGACGTGTGGGTGTCCGCGGCGGCCAACATGCGCACGTACCTGATCCTCAAGGAGAAGGCCGCGGCGTTCAGGGCCGACCCCGAGGTGCGGGAGGCGATGGCCGCCAGCAGGGTGTCCGAGCTGGCCGTCCCCACCCTCGCGCCCGGCGAGACCTACGACGACCTCCTGCGCGAGGAGGCGCCCGACGCCACGCGCGGCTACCACTACAGCCGCCTCAACCAGCTCGCGCTCGAACACCTGCTGGGCGTGCGGACATGACTCTCGTCGCGGGGATCGACTCCTCCACCCAGAGCTGCAAGGTCGTCGTCAGAGACGCCGGCACCGGCCGTCTCGTACGGCAGGGCCGCGCCGCCCACCCCGACGGCACCGAGGTCGACCCCGCCCGCTGGTGGAACGCGCTCGAGACGGCCGTCGCGCAGGCCGGCGGCCTCGACGACGTGGCCGCCGTCAGCGTCGCAGGCCAGCAGCACGGCATGGTCTGCCTCGACGAGTCGGGGCAGGTCGTGCGCGACGCGCTGCTGTGGAACGACACCCGCTCGGCCACCTCCGCCGCCGAACTGGTGGCCTCGACGGGGGCGCAGGCGTGGGCCGAGGCGGTGGGCAGCGTGCCCGTGGCCTCGTTCACGATCGCCAAGCTCCGCTGGCTGGCCACCCACGAGCCGCAGCACGCCGCCCGCACCGCGGCCGTGTGCCTGCCGCACGACTGGCTCACCTGGCGGCTGGCGGGCGCTGCCGGGCTGGAGGGCCTGGCCACCGACAGGGGCGACGCCTCAGGCACCGGCTACTGGTCGCCCATCACCGGCGACTACCGCCCCGACCTGCTCGAGGCAGCTTTCGGCGCGGTCCCGCTGCTGCCCCGCGTTCTCGGCCCGCACGACTCCCCCGGCGTCACCGGCGCCGCCGGCCTCCCACCGGGGATCCGCCTGGGGGCGGGCACGGGCGACAACATGGCGGCCGCCCTCGGCGTCGGCGCCCTGCCCGGTGACGTCGTGGTGTCCGTCGGCACGTCGGGCACCGCGTTCGCGGTCGCCGACACACCCAGCCGCGACGCCAGCGGGATGGTGGCGGGCTTCGCCGACGCCACGGGACGCTTCCTGCCCTTGGCGTGCACGCTCAACGCGGCCAGGGTCCTCGACGCGGCGGCCGCGATGCTCGGCGTCTCGCTGGACGAGCTCGGCTCGCTGGCCCTCCAGGCGCCGCCGGGGGCCGAGGGGCTGACGCTGGTGCCGTACCTGGAGGGCGAACGCACCCCCAACCTGCCCGAGGCGACGGGCGCCGTCCACGGCCTGCGGCTGTCCACGTCGACACCGGCCCACCTGGCGCGGGCGGCGGTCGAGGGCATGCTGTGCGGCCTCGCCGACGCCCTCGACGCGCTCGGCATGTCGCCGGAGCGGATCCTGCTCATCGGCGGTGGCGCCCGGTCGACGGCGGTCAGGCGGATCGCCCCCACCGTGTTCGGGCGGCCCGTGATCGTCCCGCCGCCCGGCGAGTACGTCGCCGACGGGGCCGCGAGGCAGGCGGCATGGCTGCTGTCAGGGGGCGCGGAGCCGCCCACGTGGTCGGTGGGCACACCCGAGGTCCACGAGGCCGACGTCACCCCGGGGCTGCGCGACCGCTACGCGCAGGCCAGGCGGATGACGTTCGGCGGCGAGCAGCCGACGCGCTGAGACCTCCCGCCCGCGGGGCCTCGCCGACGGGGGT
This sequence comes from Nonomuraea sp. NPDC004354, assembly GCF_053602555.1. NCBI lineage: Bacteria > Bacillati > Actinomycetota > Actinomycetes > Streptosporangiales > Streptosporangiaceae > Nonomuraea > Nonomuraea sp. NPDC004354. The sequence continues at coordinate 129,807 of NZ_JBSGDV010000002.1, forward strand.
CGCACCGACGCCGGACCTCGGTCGCTGGGGCGCACCGACGCCGGACCTCACGACCTCGGGACCTTCCTCACCGTCGCCGGACCTCACCGACGGGGGTCGCACCGACGCCGGACGTCACGCCTGCGGGACCTCACCGGCAGGGGCCTCGCCGACGCCGGACCTCGGTCGCGAGGCCCCACCGGCGGAGGCCTCACGGCCGCGCCACCGCATGCCTGCGCCGAGCGTCACCGCGACCGCGACGGCCGTCACGATCGCTCCGGTGACGACCGGGTCGAAGTGCGAGCCGTCACGTGGGAACAGGGCGATGCCGAGGTTGGTCATGGCGTGCACGACGATGCTGGTCAGGACGCTCCCGCCGGCGTTGACATAGACCCGGACCATGACCACCCTGAGCGCGACGGTCATCAGGAACTGCCCCGCCACCCAGCCGGGAGCGTGTGTCTGGGCCCACGGCACGACATGCCACAGGCCCCACACCGCCCCGATGACGACACCGGCGACCGTCGTGCCCCATCGCGCCCGCAGCGGATCGACGGCGTACCCCATCCAGCCCAGTTCCTCGGCCGCGGCGGCCACCAGGAACAGCACAAGCAGCACCGGCACCGACGCCCACGAGATCGCGGCCGGGGGCAGCACGTCCCCTCGCAGCGACAGCACGCCGTACGACAGGAGCAGCACCGCGGGCATCAGCAGCACGGCGACAGCGAGCCAGGCCCGCGACTCGATCTTCCGGTGGTCGACCGCCCTGCGCAGCAGTTCCCCGACGCCCGCACGGCCGTGCTCCCGCGCCGTGAGGATCACCGCGGCCACGAGCGGCGCCACGAACATGAGCGCGCTCACGGGCAGGCCCATCGGCATGCCCTCGGGACTCTCGACCAGCGCGCCGACCACCCAGAACGGCACCGAAAGCCCGAAGATCAGCACGAATAACGCCGACGGCGACTTCCTTCGGACGTTCACGCGACCTCCAGCCTCTGCCCCTCGATGATGCTACGAGGCGGCCTGCCCGGCCCCTTGGGCGCGTCCTTCGTGGCGTTCGCGTACCGTGCGCCCTCACAGGGCTCGACGGCACCTTCATGACCGCGCCGACCTCGGACAGCGCGACCGTTCGATGGAAGATCGCACTACATCGTGGGATTCATCCCGCCATCGGCTCCGCCGACCACCCGCCCCCCTCGACCCGACCACGACGCCGACCGGTGACCGTCCACCACCCGACCCGCACCTGGCATCAACCGCCGGACCCGCAGCCCCGGGCCTCGCATCCCACATCACCGAGCAACCGGCAACCCCGGGGCCGACGGGGGTGCGCCAGGTCTGCTCGCGAAGATCGTCGGCCGCGACCGGCGAGCAGGCGCGGAACCGGATCCGGCGGTGACGGCGGGCCGTGGACGTGGAGGCGGGGCGCTGGGCTTCAGGTGGTACCACGTGGGCGCGAAATCCGTGGGGGGAGAAGCAGCGCGGGTGCCTACGAGTCAGGCAGCCGATGTCCGGTCGGTAGGGCTCAGGTCGCAGCCAGCGGTCCTCGATCCGCCGGGTTCCCGAGCAGGAGCCCCGGTCCCGGCGAGCCGTGCTGTCTGAGGAGGAGCCGCGTTCCTGACAGGACGCGTTCCTGAGGTGGAGCAGCATTCCTGAGGTGGAGCAGCGTTCCCGAGTGGAGCAGCGTTCCCGAGTGGAGCAGCGTTCCCGAGTGGAGCAGCGTTCCCGAGTGGAGCAGCGTTCCCGAGTGGAACAGCGTTCCCGAGGAGAGGCCGCGGTCCCGGGGAGCCGTGCTCCTGGGGAGGAGCCGCGGGCCCAAGTGGAGGCCGCGATCCCGGGAGTCATGCTCCTGACGAGGAGCCGCGGGCCCGAGCGGAGGCCGCGATCCCGGGAGTCATGCTCCTGACGAGGAGCCGCGGGCCCGAGAAGGGGGCCGGCCCGTCAGGCCGACTCCGGCAGGCCGCACGTTTCGGCGAAGGAGTCGGTGAACGCCCGGAAGGTCGGGCACGGCCAGCGCCACATGCAGCTGCGGCACCGCAGGATCGGATGCGCGGCGTCACTGGTGATGCCGCCCGCGTCACGCGGCTGGTGCAGGTCGATCAGGCGCAGCCCGAGCTGCGTGAAGGTGATCAGATCGTCGCGGGCGTCGGCGAGGAAGTCGAGATCCTCGGACGCCAGCCGGGTACGGACGGGGACGAACCCATCCAGATTGACCAGACCGCGCAGGCGGCTGGTCTCCTCCCGCCATGAGGCGGACTTCTCTGCGCGGATCAGCAAAACCTCCAGGTGTTCACGTAGTCGCCGGCGGCGCGGGTCTTCTAGGTGATCATCAGTCATCGAGTTCTCCCCCTCGACATGCCTGGCCACGCCCCTGTTTCATAGCGTCAAGCTTCGCGTACTCTGCGTTTTCATGGGGCCGAAACGGGGGACAAAAACCCGACCTCCCCCTATCGGCGTGAGAACGTGACCCAGAGCCTCAGCGCCGCTAGCCTGCCCATGTGGAGCTCAAGGTCTCGACTCGATCACATGCCGGCCACGCCCTTGTGGAGATCGCCGGTGAAATCGACCTGTACACGGCGCCCCGCCTGCAGTCGGAGTTCACCCGGCTGCTGCAGGAGGGGCCCAGCCGTGTGGTCATCGACATGTCCCTCGTGGATTTCTGCGATTCCACGGGGATGAACGTGCTGCTCTCGGCGCTCAAGCGGGTGCGGGAGCGGGGCGGGCAGCTGGAGGTGGCCGCGCCGCGGCCTGCCGTACGGAAGATTCTGCAGGTCACGGGCCTCGACTCGGTCTTCACCGTGCACGAGGAAGTCCCCGAGGAGCTGCTGATCTCCGAGGGCTCGTGACCGGCGTAGCGGTCGTCATCCCGGCCAAGGATGAGGCCGAACGCATCGGCGCGACCGTGGCCGCGGCCACGAAGCTGCCGGGCGTCGACCTCGTCGTGGTCGTCGACGACGGCTCGACCGACCAGACGGGCAGGGTGGCGCGCGCGGCGGGTGCCAGGGTCGTACGGCACAGCCGCAACCGCGGCAAGGCCGGGGCCATGGAGAGCGGCGCCGAGGCGGTACGGCTGCTCGACGGGCCGACGCCTCGGCACCTGCTGTTCCTGGACGCCGACCTCGGCGACACCGCGCGCGCCGCCTCCGCACTGGTGGAGCCGGTGCGCGCGGGAGAGGCGGACATGACCATCGCGGTCTTCGCCACCCGGGTCAAGCTGGGCGGTCACGGCATCGTGGTCCGGCTGGCGCGCGACGGGATCAAACGGGCGTCAGGGTTCTCGGCTGCCCAGCCGCTCAACGGCCAGCGCTGCCTGACGCGGGACGCCTTCGAGGCGGCCCGCCCGCTGGCGCATGGGTTCGGCGTGGAGACGGCGCTGACCATCGACCTGGTGCGCAAGGGGTTCCGGGTGGTGGAGGTCGAGGCGGACATGGCGCACCGCGCGACCGGGACCGACTGGCGGGCGCAGTTGCACAGGGCCAGGCAGCTCAGGGACGTGGCGCGCGCGCTCGCCACCCGGGAGCCGATCATCAGGGACAACCTGGCCAAGATCCGCCTCTGAGGTCGCCGGCCCCGCGGATCCCGCTAGCCGCTCCGCGGCCGGCCGCCGCCGCTTGCCCGCGCACTGGGCTGCCTGTGCGCCGCGGCCCCACGCCGCCGGGGCGCCGCCGCCGTCCACCGGTATGGCTCGCAGACCCCGCCGCCCACCCAGCACCCCGTCGCCCGACCCACAAGCACGCCACCCGCACGCAAGCGCCCGCAAGCACGCCATCCACACGTACGCGCCCCGCAAGCAACGTACACGCCCCGCACGCGCGCCACCCGCCCACGCCGCGCTTTCCGGAACCCCGCCCCGCACGCACGCATACTGCCGTCTGCGGGCCCGTCGTCCGCACGCCGCGCTTTCCGGAACCCCGCCACGCACGCATGCCGCCGTCAGCGAGTCCGTCGTCCGGGCTGTTCGTGTACGGGGTTCCGGGCAGGGCGGTGAAGAGTGGCGGCTAGGGGGCGCTGTTGATCAGGGCCGAGGCGAGGGCCGCGTCGAGGGCGCCGACGCCGGTGAGGTCGGCGACCGTGACGGCCGTGGCCGATCGCCGCACCGGGCCGGCCAGGACGGCTCCCGCGGCCGTGTCGGCGTGTTCGGCCACCGCGCCCGCTCGCACCGCGTGGCCGTAATCCCCGTGGTGCAGGCACTGGGCGTGGTCGTCCGTCACGATCGTCTCCGCCCGGCGGAACAGGTCGGCCGGTAGTTCGTTCTTGTGCGGCATGTCCGCGCCGACGCCGGTGACGTGGGCTCCCGGCCTGACCGCCGCGGCGTCCAGCACCGGCGCGGTGGCGGGTGTCGTGGTGATGACGATGTCGGCCCCGGCCGCCTCGCCGGCGGAGGCGGGCCTGGCCGCGTACCCGCGCTCGCCGAGCCAGTCGCACAGCGCGGCCGCCTTGGGCGGGGTCCTGCCGTGGACCAGCACCCCGGTGAGGGGGCGCAGCATGCCCAGCCATTCCACCTGCAGCCTGGCCTGCTCGCCGGTGCCGAACACCCCTACCGTGTCCGCGTCGGCCCTGGACATCGCGTGGGTGACGAGCGCGCCCGCGGCCGCTGTACGCCAGGCGGTCAGCCGTCCCCTGTCGTCGAGGACGGCCCGCACCTCGCCGGTGTGCGCGCTGACGACGCAGACCAGCCCGTGGTTGGTCGGAATGCCGCGGTCGGGGTTCCGGTAGAACCCAGAGATGATCTTGACGACGAAGTCGTCGGCGCCGGTGATCCACCCCGCCTTGACGTGGCAGTCGCCTTCCGCCTCGGGGAAGTCCAGGTGGAGGGGCGCGGGTACGGTGGTGCGGCCTTCGGCGTGGGCGATGAGCGCGGCGCGAACCGTGTCGAGGACGGTGGCCGGTCGGGCCGCCGCCTCCAGCGCTTCGAGGCCCAGGACGGTGACGGTCATCGGCGGCCGCGCAGCCATGCCGCGAAGGCGTCGAGCGCGGGCTCGGGATCGCGACGCCCGACGCCGATGCGGAACCGGTCGGTGGGCGTCGCGGTGAGCTCGGAACGGTAGACGCCGGCCGGCAGCAGCAGGACCCCCGCCTGTTCGACCAGGTCGGTGCAGAAGGCTTCCACCCCGTCGCGGCCCAGGTAGCGGGGGTAGGCCACGCAGCCGCCGTCGGGCGCCCGCCACTGGAACAGCTCGCCGAACTCGGCGAAGAACGCGTCGAACACCGGAAGGTTGGCGGCGATGATGCCGCGGTTGCGGTCCAGGATCCGCTCGCGGGCCTTGACGGCGATGCGGGCGAGCACCTCGCTCGGCGCCGAGTTGCAGATCGTCGTGTAGTGCTTGGCGCGTTCGAGCCGCGAGCGCAGCTTCCTGTCGCGGCAGACGATCCAGCCGATCCGCAGTCCCGGCATGCCCAGCGACTTCGAGGTGACGTTCAGCGACAGGGCGCTGTCCGACAGGTCGGCCGCCTGCGGCAGGGTGCGGGAGGGGTCGAGTTCGAGCCCGCGGTAGACCTCGTCGCTGAACAGGTGGATCCCGCGCTCGTCGCACAGTCGGGCCAGGCGGGTGAAGTCCTCCGCGTCGATGATCTTCCCGGTCGGGTTGTTGGGGAAGTTGACGGACACCACCCGGGTGTTCGGGCGGAGGGCCGCGACGACCTGGTCCAGGTCCAGCGCCCAGTCGCGTTCCTGGTCCAGGGCGACGCCGGTCACGTCGCACAGCGAGAGCGGCACGGTCTCGGCGGACTGGTAGTTGGGCGTGACGACGACCGCGTGGTCACCGGGCCCGAGCAGGACCTGCATGGCCACGTACAGGGCCTCTTCGGCGCCCGCGAAGCAGATCACGTCGTCGGCGTCGGCGTGGGTGTAGGTGTCCGCGACGGCCTGCCGCAGGGCCGGGTCGCCGAAGGTCTCGGTGTAGCCGAGCGACAGCGTCTCCCAGGCGTGGCGGTCCTGGTCGTCGGCCAGCGCGAGCAGTTCGGTCATGGTCATCGTCTGGGCGTCGGAGGCCGTCAGATGGTGGCGGGCGGTGAACTCCCAGCGCGAGAAGTAGGTCTCCAGCCGGAAGTCTGGCAGTCGGGTCACGAGTCGTTCCTTTGCACCTTGAGCTCGGCGAGCAGGGCGTAGAGGGTGGAGCGCGACACCTTGAGCGCGCCGGCGACGACGGGGGCCGCCCGCCGTACGGCGAACACGCCCGCCGCGTCGAGCTCGGTGAGGACGGCGAGACGGTCCTCGCGCCCGAGGCGTTCGACCGGGCGGCCGCGGTCGCGGACGAACGAGCCGATGATCTGGTGCACCCGCTCGACCCAGTCCTGTTCGAACAACGCCTCGGGACGCGGCCGCACGGGTGCGGCGAAGCCCGCCAGCAGCGCGGCTGCCTGGTCCAGCGGGGTGCGGTCGAGGTTGACGCACAGGAGGGCCGACGGCCGCCCGTCGGGATCGCGCAGCACGGCGCTGACCGACGACAGCCGGCGGCCGTCGGCGAGCAGCTTCTGGTACGGGCCGTAGACGTCGTGGGCCGACGGATCCAGGCCGTCCAGCTCGCCCAGCAGGGAAGGGTCACCGGCCGTGCGGTTGCTCATCGGGTTCCAGATGGCCAGCACCTGGTCATGTGCCACGTCGTGCAGGACCACTTCGGCGTAGGGGCCCAGCAGCAGGGCTATCGCCTGGCACACCGGCGCCCATGTCCGCACGCGCGGGTCCGTGTCATCCGCCACCATCTCCATGTTTGGACTATACGTCCAGACTGGACATTCAGTCCAGACAGTGGGTGCCCGCGGCAGGCGGACCCGGTGGCAGCGGGGCCGAGGGAGCGCTGGGACCGGGGGAGCCGCCCGGTCCGAGGTTCGCCGCGGAGGGGCGCGGTGTGGGGTCCGGGCGCGAGGGCAGCGATGATGTGCTGGAATTTCCGGGTGACATCGCAGGCGGGAACCGAGCCGAGGCCAGGGCTGGCCACGTTCGCCGCTCCCCTGCTCGTCGGCGTGTCGGTCCTGCTGACCGTCACGATCGGGCTGCTCGGCCCCTCGGCGATGGTCCCCGGGCTCGCCGGTCCCGCCTGGCAGCCGCCGTACTGGCTGGCCGCCGGCCCCGCGCCGCACCTCGTCATCGCGCTCGGCGCGACGGCCGTCGTCACCGGCGGGCTCGGGCTGGCCGTCGGGCTGCTGCACCTGCGCGGCGGCGGCCGGCTGCCCGCGCGCGGCCTGGTCATGGCCGGGTACGGCGCCGCCGTGGCGCTCGCGTTCCTGCCGCCGTCCGGCTCGGCCGACCACCTGAACTACGCCGCCTACGGGCGCATGGTCACGCTCGGCCTCGACCCCTACGCCCACGGCGCGGTCGACCTGCCCGGCGATCCCGTCGCGGCGGCGGTGGAGCGACCCTGGCGCGAGGAGCCCAGCGTCTACGGGCCGGTCGCCACGGCGGTCCAGGCGCTGGCGAGCTGGATCGGCGGCGACTCCGTCCGGTTGACGATCTTCGTTCTGTCGCTCGTCAACGCCGCCGCGTTCATCGCCACCGGGCTGCTCCTCGACCGTTTCACCCGCGCCGACCCCGTGCTGCGGTCACGGGCGGCGCTGCTGTGGACGGCCAACCCGCTCCTGCTGTACCACCTCGTCGCCGGGCTGCACGTCGACACGCTGGCCATCGCCTTCATGGTGGCCGCGCTGATGCTGAACGGCACGCCCACGGCCGGGGCGATGCTCGGGCTCGGCGTGGCGGTGAAGCTCAACGCCGGCATCGTGGCGCTCGGCCCGGCGTGGGAGCTGCGCCGCCGTCCCGGGCGCCTGGCCCTGGTCGCGGGGACGGCGCTGGCCGTGGCGGCGGCGGGCTACCTGTGGGCCGGCGCCCACGCCTTCGACCAGGTGAGCAGGGCGGGCAAGGCCATCTCGCTGGCCTCCTACTGGCGGATCGTCCAGGGCTGGCTGCAGGCCGTCGTCGGCACGGGCAGCGCCTACCGGGGCGAGATCCAGGTCGGCGCGTTCGTCGTGATGGGGCTGCTGGCGTGGGCGCTGTTCAGGCTCCAGCGGCCGCCCGCCGACGCGGTCAGGGTGGCGGCGGTGCTCGTCGTGGCGTACGTGTTCGCCACGCCGTACATCCTGCCCTGGTACGACGGGCTGGCGTTCGCGCTGGTGGCCATGTGGGCGGTGGCCGGGGTCGAGCTCTTCCTCGTCGCCCACCTCACGCTGCTGTCGCTGGCCTACCTGCCCGCCAGGGTCGACGGCCAGCCCGCCGACCTGGCGTGGCTGACGACGGTCGTCAGGGCGCAGGTGGTGCCGTGGCTGCTGCTGGCGCTGACGGCGGCTCTGGCGTGGTGGGCGTGGCGAGCTGGAGGGCGCGCACGCAGGCGGCCAGCGTGAGCGGCACCGCGACCGTCAGCGCCATGGCGGGGATCGCGATGCCGGAGTCGTTGACAAGGAATCCGACGAAGGCGCACGTCAGCGCCCCGAACAGCCCGGCACGCAGGGTGGGCGCGAAGCCGTAGGCGCGGCCGAGCGCCGAGGCGCCCCACCGCGAGGGCCGGTCCAGGACGAAGAACAGGAAGGCCAGCGCCACCAGCGACAGCAGGGTCAGCTGCCAGTTGCCCACGGTGATGCCGATCATCGAGCTGAACTTGCGCCACACCACGGCCGGCGCCTGCCCGTCGATGATCTGCTGGACGAACGTGCCGAGGTGGGTGCGCTGGTCGGCGGGCCGCAGCCAGTCGGCGAAGGCGATGGCCCCGATGAGGGCGGCGCCGGCCAGCCCCACCAGCAGCAGCTTGACCAGCGACACCCGGCGGCCCGACAGCAGGATGAGGAAGACGGCCAGCCCGATCACGAACGCCGGCACCCCGCCGAAGTCGGCGCCCCAGCCGGGCCAGCCGTCGGCGAACACGGCGAAGCCCCCGTAGGCGGCGCACAGCAGCACGACCAGCGGCCTGGACAGGCGGCCGAGCAGCCAGGAGGCGACGCCGGCCAGCGCGAGGATCGTGCCGGTCGCGCACACGGCGAAGGCGATGTTGCTGAAGCCGTAGAATCGGCCGCCGGTGACGGGCTCGTAGCCGGTGACGGCGTTGACCTGCAGCCGGGACCCGGTCATGACGTCGACGACCAGCGCCAGCGAGGTGATGCCGGCCACGACGGTGAGCGGCCCGAGCACGTGGGACCGCCAGGGGCCGGCGAAGGCGAGCCCGGTGATGATCCCGGCGATGGCCACGATGGTGACGATCACGGCGAGCATCGGCCCGCCCACGCTCCACCACGGCACGAGCTGGGCCAGGAAGGTGGACACCGCGACGGACCCGCTCAGCACCGCGACCACCTGGACGGCGACGAGCACCCGTGAGGCGGCCGCGTCGGGCACGGCGGCGGAGGCGGCCCCGTCAGGTACGGCGCCGGAGGCGGCCGACCTGCGGCGGCGCAGGACGATCGCGGCGACCGCGTAGAAGAGCACCTGCACCGCCACGAAGACGGCGAAGAACGGCCCTCTCACCTCGCGCAGCGTCTGGCTGGCCCGGTTCTGGTCGGTGAGCGTGGCGGCGGTCTCGGCGACGGTGGGCGGCGCGGCGCCGTCGTTCTCCCACGTCCTGCCGACCACGCCGGTGGGGCGCTCGATGCCGAGCAGGCGCAACGCGGTCGCGGTCACGTCGGTGATCGTGACGAGCCCGTCCTGGCGGGTGGAGGCGGCGGTCAGCAGGCCGTGGCGGAACGGCGCGCCCTCGGCGACGGCGACGTGGAGCTGGGCGGCTCCCGAGGTGTCGGACAGCCCGGCGACGAGGATCGTGGTGCCGGGCGGCAGCCGGTCGACGAAGGCGCCGATCTGGTGGTCGGCCTGGGCGGCGGCCGTCAGCCGTTGCGCCGGGTCGAGGTCGGCGGGGACGCCGTCGGCGTCGCGCGGCTGGGCGTTCCAGACGTCGGCGAGCGCGCCGGCCTCCATCACCAGCAGGTCGAAGTTGGCGGGATCGGTCAATTCCTCGGGGGTCGCCGCGTAGTGCGGCACCCGCCCCGCCCTGTCGGCCGCGGCCAGCGCCGCGCCGGGCCCGACGGCCGCCACCCTGCCTCCCGCGTCGGCGACGGCCTGGCCGAGCGTGCCCGGCACCGCGTCGTAGCCGGTCGTCCCCTGGAAGGCGGTCAGCTCGGCCCAGCCAGGGACGACCCCGCCGGCGGGAGGACGGGGCAGCTCGCAGCCGGGCGCCCCGGCCCGCTGACCGGCCGACACCGTCAGCCACCCGGCCATCGGGCACGCGGTGCCCCGGTTCGGCGGCGGCACCACCCTCGTCGACAGCGACGCGGACGCGCCCTCGCCGACCAGCCGCCACAGCGTCGGGGTGAGCCTGGCGTCCAGCACGTCGCTCCACTGCAGCCCCGGCACCCCGATGAGCGCCACCCGCCCCCGCGCGGTCGCCCCGGCCGCCGGTGAAGGGCTCGCCACCAGGACGGTGGCGAGCACGGCGAGCAGGCCCAGGCACAGGCGTGCCAGGGTGCGGTGCGGCATGGCGGGACCCCCGTGGTCGTAGCAGTCGGCGCGCTCGATCGGTAGCAGCCACGGTAACGTGCCACATCGTGACAGGTGGTGCAGTGCCCGCGCTCGGGCGACGATGGTGGCTGTGGCCGCTGGCCGTGGCGCTCGTCGCGCTGGCGGTCTGGCCGCTGGTCGAGACGTGGCTGACAAACGCCGGCGACCAGCGCCTGGTCGACCTCGACGTCTACCGTACGGGCGGGCAGATGGTGCTGGAGGGCCGGCCCGTCTACGACTTCTTCACCCCGGCCCCGCAGCTGCTGCCGTTCACCTACCCGCCGGTCGCGGCGCTGCTGGCCGTACCGCTGGCGTGGATGTCGTGGGAGACCGCGCAGTGGGTGTGGACGGCCGGGATCTACGCCGCGCTGGCCGTGACCGTGGGCTTCGCCTTCCGGCCGGTCGTCAACAGGAACCCGCTGGTGTTCGCGTTCCTGATGGTGGCGTGCGCGTACCTGATGCCGATCCGCGACCAGGTCCGCTTCGGGCAGGTGGACATCCTGCTGGTGGCGCTGTGCCTGGCCGACTGCGCGGCGAAACGGCCGTGGTGGCCGCGCGGCCTCCTGATCGGCCTGGCCACGGCGGTGAAGCTCACCCCCGGCGTCTTCCTGATCTACCTGCTCGTCACCCGGCAGTGGAAGACCTTCTGGATGGCGACGTTCAGCACGGCGCTGTTCACGCTCATGCCGTTCGCCGTCATCCCCCGCGACGCGGTCGACTTCTGGTTCAGGGCGCTGCTCGACCCCGAGCGCCTCGGCGCCAACGCCGCCACCACCAACCAGTCGATGCGGGGCATGCTCATCCGGCTCTACCTCGACCCCACGCTGACGTCGATCCTCTGGATCGCGCTCGTGGCCGTCGTCGGCTGGTACGGCTTCCGCTTCGCCAGGCAGGCCCTCGACAGGGGCGACCTCATGACCTCGGTGGCGCTGGTCGGGCTGATGGCCGTGCTGCTGTCACCCGTGGCGTGGATCCACCACCTGGCCTGGGTGGTGGTCGTCCTCGGCGCGCTGGTGGGCAACGGCCACGACGTCGTACGGCTGCGCGTGGCGGTCGGCGTGTGGCTCTACTACGTGCTGCCGATCCCGTGGTGGGGCGTGGCGATCAAGGCGGCGGAGATCCCCGTCGTGAGCCCCGTCGTCGGGAAGATCGTGCAGAACGCCTTCGGGCTCGGCGCCGTCGCGCTCGTCTGGCTGCTTGGCGTCTGGTTGCCCAAACGGCGCCAGATCTTGTGACACTCTTGGTGATGTGCTGATTACTCTCTGGCTCGTCGTGGGCGTCCTCCCCGGGGTCAGTGGCGCCGTCATCGGCTGGCTCGCGCTCAGGCGGGCGCGCGAGGCCCTCGACGACTGCCGGCGGATGCTCTCCCGGCAGGCCGCCGGCAGGGGTGACCTCAAGGCGATCCGCGACGTGGCGGTCTACCGCTACGACGCGCTCCAGGAGATGACCGGCCGCCTCTCGTTCTCGATCGCCATGATCAACGGCCTGGGCGACGGCATCGTGCTCACGTCCATCAACGGCCGCTCCGAGACCCGCACCTACGTGCGTCCGGTGGTCGGCGGCAAGGGCGCGCAGCCGCTGTCGCCCGAGGAGGAAGAGGCCGTACGCGCGGCCAGGCTCGGCCTCGGACCAGAGTTCGAACCACAGATGGCGAGGCGTTGACTACCCTGTAGTCATGTCTCGTCTCGCCTATCTCGGGCCGGAGGGCACCTTCACCGAAGAGGCCCTGCGGCTCATGGCGCCCGACGCCGAGCGCCTGCCCTGCGCCACCGTCAGCGCGGCGCTCAACGCCTGCCGCACCGGCGAGGCCGACGGGGCGGTCGTCCCCCTGGAGAACTCCCTCGAGGGCGCGATCACCTCGACGCTCGACGAGTTCGCCTGGGGCGAGCCGCTGCTCATCACGGCGGAGCTGCTGCTGCCGGTGCAGTTCTCGCTGCTGGCCAGGCCCGACACCGAGCTCAGGCACATCAAGCGCGTCTACACCCACCCGGCCGCGATCACCCAGTGCAGGGGCTTCATCGCCAGGGAGCTGCCCGACGCGGTCGTCGTCGCCGCCCCCTCCACGGCCGCCGCGGCCCAGGAGGTCTCGCTGCCGGGCTCGCCGTACGACGCGGCGATCGCGGCGCGCATCGCCGGTGAGCACTACGGCCTGGTCGAGATCGCCGCCGACATCGGCGACAGGTCCGACACGGTGACCCGCTTCGTCAGGGTCGCCCGCCCGGGGCCGCTGCCCGAGCCGACCGGCGCCGACCGCACCACGCTCGTGGTCTTCCTCACCGACGACCACCCTGGCGCGCTGCTGGAGATGCTGACCGAGTTCTCGGTGCGCGGGGTCAACCTGACCCGCATCGAGTCGCGCCCCACGGGCGAGGGCATCGGGCGCTACTTCTTCCACTTCGACTTCGAGGGTCACGTCGCCGACGCCCGGGTCGGCGAGGCGCTGTCCGGCCTGCACCGGGTCTGCGGCGAGGTGCGCTTCCTCGGCAGCTACCCGCGGGCCGACGGGGTCGCCCCCCAGGCCAAAAGGGGTACGGCGGACGCCGACTTCGCCGAGGCCGGCGACTGGCTGGCGCGCATCCGGTCGGGCCGGGTCTGACCGGCGTCCCTCGGCGCCACCAGCGCGTCCGCCCGGGACGCCGCACCAGATGGGAAAGCGGGCGCGGGCGGAGGTGACGGGTCGGTAGCCTTGGGGTGTGATTGACCTGCGTACCCTTCGTGAGGACCCCGACCGGCTACGGGCTTCGCAGCGTGCCCGCGGTGAGGACGACGCCGTCGTCGACACGCTGCTCGACCTGGACGAGCGCCGCCGCGCCGCGCTGACCTCGTTCGAGTCTCTGCGCGCCGAGCAGAAGTCCATGGGCAAGTCGGTCTCCAAGGCCTCGGGCGAGGAGAAGCAGGCGCTGCTGCAGCGGGCCAAGGACCTCGCCGGCCAGGTCAAGACGGCCGAGGCCGAGGCCGAGAAGCTCGCCGCCGAGCTGGAGGAGCTGCTCGGCACCATCCCCAACATCGTCTCGACCGAGGCGCCCCACGGCGGCGAGGACGACTACGTCGTGCTGGAGACCGTCGGCGAGCCGCGCCAGTTCGACTTCGAGCCGCGCGACCACCTGGAGCTCGGCGAGCTGCTCGGCGCCATCGACATGGAGCGCGGCGCCAAGGTGTCCGGCTCGCGCTTCTTCTTCCTGCGCGGCGTCGGCGCGCGGCTGCAGCTCGGAATGCTCAACATGGCCATGCAGCAGGCGATCGAGTCGGGCTTCATCCCGATGATCACGCCGGTGCTGGTCAAGCCCGAGACCATGGCCGGCACCGGTTTCCACGTCGCCCACGACAAGGAGATCTACCGCCTGCCCGACGACGACCTCTACCTGGTCGGCACCTCCGAGGTGTCGATGGCGGGCTACCACGGCGACGAGATCGTCGACGGCGGGCAGCTGCCGCTGCGCTACGCGGGCTGGTCGTCGTGCTTCCGGCGCGAGGCGGGCTCCTACGGCAAGGACACCCGCGGCATCATCCGCGTCCACCAGTTCGACAAGGTCGAGATGTTCTCCTACTGCAGGCCGGAGGAGGCCGAGGCCGAGCACCTGCGGCTGCTCGCCTGGGAGAAGGAGATGCTGGCCAAGATCGAGGTGCCGTACCGCATCATCGACACCGCGGCGGGCGATCTCGGCATGTCGGCGGCGCGCAAGTTCGACTGCGAGGCGTGGATCCCGACCCAGGGGCGTTACCGCGAGCTGACCTCGACGTCCAACTGCACCGAGTTCCAGGCGCGCAGGCTGGGCGCCAGGTTCCGCGACAAGGACGGCAAGCCGCAGTTCCTGGCCACCCTCAACGGCACGCTCGCCACCACCCGGTGGATCGTCGCCATCCTGGAGAACCACCAGCAGGCCGACGGCTCGGTCGTGGTGCCCAAGGCGCTGCGGCCTTACGTGGGCCTCGACGTCCTGGAGCCGGCCAAGTAACCCGCCCGCGGCCCCGCACGCCCGGCGTGCGGGGCCGTCGCCCTTAGCGGCCCCGCGCGCCTGTCGTGCGGGGCCGTCACTTTTAGCGGCCCCGTGCCCGGCGTGCGGGGCCGTCACCCTTAGCGGCCCCGCGCCTGTCGCGTGGGAGCCGACGTCGTCACCCCCGTACGGCAGGGGCCGCGCGGTCCAGCAAGGCGGTGGCGATGGCGACCTGGGCGGGCTCGAGCGCGCCCCTGCCGTCCTCGATGTCCCACAGCGCGTTCTGCAGGACGCGGCCGAGCGTCCAGCCGGTCGCCCGCTGCCGGTCCAGGCCGAGGGCCTCGGTCAGCAGGTCGAAGCGGCGCAGCACCGTACGCTCGACGTCGCCGGTCGCCGCCACCTGATCCCATCGGATGTCCAGCGCCGGCAGCAGCTCGAACCCGGGGTCGCCGGCCAGCGGTTCGGGGTCGATGGCCAGCCAGGGCTCCCGCTCCCCTGCCAGGACGTTGCCGTCGTGCAGGTCCCAGTGCAGCAGGCGGTCGCCTGCTTCACCGGCCAGCTCGGCCACGGCGGCCGCGCAGGTGCGCAGCAGCCGCTGCTCTGCGGGGTCACGCAGGGCCGTGACGGCCTGCGGTACCTCGTCGAGCATGGCGGCGGCGATGTCGGCCAGCCGCCGCAGGCCGGCCGGGGCCGGTTGCGCGGTCAGGCGGGCCATCAGGTCGGCGAGGACCGGCATGACCGCGTGGTCGCCGGGCACCGTGGCCAGCGTCCTGGCCGCGTCCAGGCGTTCCAGCAGCTGGGTGCCGCTCTCCTCGTCGTGGTCGAGCAGGCGCACGATGCCGTCGCCGTTCCAGGCTCGCAGGCCGGTGGCGACGCCCGCGGTCTCCTCCCTCAGCTGCTGCAGTTTGAGGACGGCGGGCGTGCCGTCGGCCCGGCGCACGGGCAGGACGAGCGAGGCCATGCCGTGGGCGGCCGGGCCGTCGGGGCGCAGCTCCCAGCGCTCCAGCAGGTCGCCGCCGAGGCGGGGGAGCACGGCGAGCCAGGCGCGCGCCTCAGCACCGTTGGCGCCGTAGGACGCGGCGAACGCGTCGGGGACGTCGATGGTCATGAGTGAGGTGTCTCCTTCGTCGGGCCGGAGTCGGATGTGACAGGCGGGCGAAGGAGATCGCGGGGGTGCCCGGGGCCCGGGCAGGCGTCAGAGCATGTCTCCACCTTAGACGACGTCGATCACCTTCGCGCCAGCCGGATCACCCCTCGGACCAGGCGAATCACCCCTTCAGGCCGCTCCTCGGGGCAGATCGATCACCTTCGGGGCAGGTCACCCGTCCCTCCGGGCAGGTCGATCACCTTCGGGGCAGGTCGATCACCCTCGGGGCAGGTCGCCCGTCTCTCGGGTCAGGCGGCCCGCTCCCGGCGCGCGGCCAGACGGTGGAGGGCGACGAGGCCGTAGCCGGCCGTCACGAACAGCGTGACGAAGGCGAGCGCCGCCACCGCGTAGTCGGTCCAGGCCAGGGTGTCCAGACCCAGGTGCCTGCCGGCCATGCGGCGCGGCAGGCCGGGCGCCGCCACCAGCACCAGCGCCGCGTACGCCAGCGGGAAGGCCAGCCATCTCAGCGGGTCGGCCCGGTGCGGACGGCGCGACCGGTCGAAGGCCGTCCAGTCGACCAGCGCCATCACGGGGGTCACGACGTGCAGCAGGAGGTTGCCCCAGTGCCGCGGCCCGCCGCCGAGGTCGGGCAGCGGCAGGGCGACGAACGCCACCATGCCGGTGATCACCAGGTACAGCGTCACGGCACCCTTGACCGTGGCCGACGTCTCGCGACCGAGCAGCCGCCACAGGTAGTAGGCGGCCAGCAGGATGTTGCTCTGCACCGTGAAGGCCACCCAAGGGTTCCTGAGCACGGCCACCAGGCACGCGATGCCGCCGAGGGCGGCTGACACCATGACGATCCGCCAGATCGTTCGCATGGCCGACACCCTAGACACCGTGATCATGTCGCGGCGGCCGGTCAGGCGGTCAGGTAGCGCTGGAGGGTGGGACCGAGCCAGGCGACGATCTCGTCGTGCGTCATGGCGACCACCGGCGGCAGCCGCAGGATGTAGCGGGCCAGCGCCATGCCGAGGATCTGGGAGGCCGCCAGGCCGGCCCGGACGGCTGCCGAGGCGGGATCGGGGCACAGGCGGGCGGCCACGGGCGCGAGCTGGGCGGCGAAGATCTCCCGCATGCGCCCGGCGGCGGCCTCGTTGGTGACACCGGTACGGAGCAGCACCTGGAGCGCCTCGTCGGCCTCCCACAGCGACAGGAAGTGCCTGACCATCGCGGCCCCCACCTCCTCGGGGGCCGTCGCGGTCAGGTCGGGGAAGCGCAGGTCGATGTGGGCGGCCGCGGCGAACAGCTTCTCCTTGGCGCCGAAGTAGCGCATCACCATGGCCGGGTCGATGCCCACGTCCGCGGCGATGGCCCTGATGGTGGCCTTCTCGTAGCCGTCGGCGGCGAAGCGTTCCCTGGCGGCGGCCAGGATCGCCGCCTTGGTGTCCTCGGACGTTCTCCTCATGTCAACAACTGTAGGCCAACAAGTGTTGACATGCCACTCGCCGCGGGGTCATAGTGATGCCAACAAGCGTTGGCCGGAAGGAAGTGCGAGATGAACACCAGCACGGACGTCCTCGTCATCGGCGCCGGCCCCACCGGGCTCGCCGTCGCCGTGTCCCTCGCCCAGCAGGGCTTCGACGTCACCGTCGCCGACGACCAGGCCGAGGGGGACAACACCTCCCGAGCAGCCGTCGTCCACGCCCGCACCCTCGAGGTGCTCGAACCGCTCGGCGTCACCGCGACCATGACCGCGCGCGGCATCCACTCCCCCCGCTTCACGATCAGGGACAGGGACAGGGTGCTGGTGCCCGTCGACTTCCGGCGGCTGCCGACCGCCTACCCCTACACGCTGATGATCTCCCAGGCCGACACCGAGCGGATCCTGCTGGCCAGGCTGGAGGCGCTCGGCGGGCGCGTCGCCAGGCCGTACCGGCTGGTGGGGCTGGAGCAGGACGGCGAGGGCGTCACGGCGGCCTTCGACGACGGCAGCCAGGTGCGGGCGAGGTACCTCGTCGGAGCGGACGGCATGCACAGCACCGTGCGTGAGCAGGCGGGCATCGGCTTCACCGGCGGGACGTACGCGGAGTCGTTCTCGCTGGCCGACGTACGGCTGCGCGGCGGTGTCCCCGCTGACGAGGTCGAGCTGTTCTTCTCCCCCGAGGGCCTGGTGGTGGTCGCGCCCCTGCCGGGAGGCGCGTTCAGGATCGTGGCGACGGTCGACCAGGCGCCGGACAAGCCGGACGTGGCCTTCGTGCAGCGCCTGCTCGACCTGCGCGGCCCCGCGAAGGAGCCGGTGGTGATCGAGGAGGTCGTCTGGGGATCGCGCTTCAGGGTGCACCACAGGGTCGCCGACAGCTACCGTGCCGGGCGCGTGGTGCTCGCGGGCGACGCCGCCCACGTACACAGCCCGGCGGGCGGGCAGGGGATGAACGCGGGCCTGCAGGACGCGGCGGCGCTCGGAGAGGCGCTGGGCGAGGCGCTGCGGACCGGCTCGGACGGCCCGCTGGACGGCTACGCGGCCCGGCGGCGGCCTGCGGCCGAGCAGGTGGTGAGGTTCGCCGGGCGGCTCACCGGGCTGGCAACGGTCGGCAGGCGGTGGCGCCCGCTGCGGAACGTCCTGCTCAGGGTGCTGGCGGTGCTCCCGGTCTTCAGGAAGAGGCTGGCGTGGCGGCTGTCGGGGCTGGTGTACCGCTGAGCGCCGGGGACGGCCACGAGGAGGCGGACACGAGAAGAGCGGAGACCTGGATGGTCCCCGCTCTCAACTCGTAGCTATCAGGTCAGACAGCGCGAACCTGGGAGGCCTGCGGCCCCTTCTGGCCCTGCGTGATCTCGAACTCGACCCGCGCGCCGTCCTCAAGGCTGCGGTAGCCGGAGCCGACGATCTCGGAGAAGTGCACGAACACGTCCGGCGCACCGCCGTCCGGGGCGATGAAGCCGAAGCCCTTCTCGGCGTTGAACCACTTGACGGTTCCCTGAGCCATAAAAGCTCTCCCTCAGGATGTGAATCTATGGGACCCGCACCTCGCGAATCCCGGTGTGTCGTACAGCAAGCACCCGGGGTGGCTCAGACAATCTCGTGCCGGTTTTCACTTCGGGATCAGCTAATACAACGCCATCACATCTAACACCATTCCGCCGCGTTGGTGTTCCCGCGCCGGGAAGATTTCTGGACTGCGGCCGCACAGTGCAAACTGGAAGCTGTTATGCCGAGCCACTCTCCCGCTCCTCGACTCGTCGCCACCGACCTCGACGGGACCGCCCTCCGCGCCGACGGAACCGTGTCCTCGCGCACCGCCGCGGCCTTCGCCGAGGTCGAGCGCGCCGGGGCGATGCTGGTCTTCGTCACAGGCCGTCCGCCCAGGTGGATGCAGGTGGTCGCCAATGCCGTACGGCACCGCGGACTGGCCATCTGCGCCAACGGAGCGCTGCTCTACGACCTCCACACCGAGCGGATCGTGGAGTCCCACCTCATCGAGGCCGACATCCTCGAAGAGGTCGTCGCTCAGCTTCGAGCGAACGTCCCCGATCTGACATTTTCGGTCGAGTACGAAGGCGGATTTGCGCACGAGTCGGA
Organism: Nonomuraea sp. NPDC004354; assembly: GCF_053602555.1. NCBI lineage: Bacteria > Bacillati > Actinomycetota > Actinomycetes > Streptosporangiales > Streptosporangiaceae > Nonomuraea > Nonomuraea sp. NPDC004354. The sequence continues at coordinate 148,859 of NZ_JBSGDV010000002.1, forward strand.
TTTCCGGCTCAGCGGCATCGACAGCAAGGCCGTGGCGGGGCTGCGAGTCGGCACCTCGACGCTCACCTCGCGCCCCTGTGCCAAGCTCCTGGCCCTTCATCCCGGAATGGACCCCGACAGCCTCCACGCGGCCGTCCACGAGCTTGTCGGCCACCTGGTGACCGCCACCCACTCCAGCGGCAGGGCGCTGGTCGAGATGAGCGCTCAGGGCGTGACGAAGGCCTCCGCCCTCGCCACGCTGTCGGCGGCGCACGGGATCGAGCCCGACGAGGTCATCGCGTTCGGCGACATGCCGAACGACCTGCCCATGCTCGCCTGGGCAGGCACCTCCTACGCCGTGGCCAACGCCCATCCCGACGTGCTCGCCGCGGTCGACCACGTGACCGCGGCGAACGACGACGACGGCGTGGCGGCGGTGCTGGAAGAGCTCTACAGGTAGGGGCCGGAGCCGCTGGCCCGCTGCGCGTCCTGCTGCGTCAACCCGCCGGGCAGCGCCTTGCGCATCTGCTCCAGCTGGGCACGGGCCGCCATCTGCTGCGCGAAGAGGGTGGTCTGGATCCCGTGGAACAAGCCTTCAAGCCATCCGACGAGCTGGGCGTGGGCGATGCGCAACTCGGCGTCACTCGGCGGGGTGCCGTTGTCGTCGGTGAACGGCAGCGACAACCGCTCGAGCTCCTCGACCAGCTCGGGGGCGAGACCGTCCTCGAGCTCCTTGATGGAGCTCTCGTGGATCTCCTTCAACCGCTTGCGGCTGGCCTCGTCGAGAGGCGCCGCCCTGACCTCTTCCAACAGGGTGCGGATCATGCTGCCGATGCGCATCACCTTGGCGGGCTGCTCGACCAGGTTGGTGATCGACCGCTCGTCGTGCGCATCACTATCGCCCTGGGCGCTGATGCCCTCGGGTCCCACCACCACGATGTGGGGGGTGTTCTCCTCAGCGTTCATGCCCTCAAACCTACCTGCAACTGGCGCAGGTGCCTCGTGGTAGCCGAAGCTTCTACTCATCGGGACGGGCCTCCAGCAGGATCTTGCCCACGTGCGACCCGGAGTCGAGAAGCTCGTGGGCGCGGGCGGCCTCGGCCATCGGCAGCCGGGCGTGCACGACGGGCCTGACCGCGCCCGCCGACACCAGCGGCCACACGTCGGACACCACCCCGCGCACGATCGCGCCCTTCTCGTCCACCGGCCTGGAGCGCAGCGTGGTGCCGTGGACGGCGGCGCGCTTCCTGGTCAGCGCGTGCAGGTCGAGCTCGCCCCTGGCGCCGCCCTGCAGCCCGATCACGACCAGGCGCCCGCCGGTCCTGAGCGCCTTGACGTTCCCCGGGAGATACCTGGCGCCCATGATGTCGAGGATCACGTCCGCCTGGACCTTCTCCGCGAAGTCCTCGGTGCGGTAGTCGATCGCCTCGTCGGCGCCCAGCTCCCGGCAGCGCTCGGCCTTCTCCGGCGACCCGACCGTCACCACCACGCGCGCGCCGAACGCCTTGGCGAGCTGGATGGCGGTCGTGCCGATGCCGCTCGCGCCGCCGTGCACCAGCAGCGTCTCGCCGCGCCGGAGCCTGGCCGTCATGAAGACGTTCGACCACACCGTGCAGACCGTCTCGGGCAGTCCCGCCGCCTCGGTCAGCGACAGCCCGCCGGGCGCGGGCATGACCTGCTGCCACGGCACGGCGACGCGCTCGGCGTAGCCTCCGCCGGCCAGCAGCGCGCAGACCCGGTCGCCGACCTCGAACCCGACGACGTCGGGGCCGGCCTCGGAGATCACCCCCGAGCACTCCAGGCCCGGATAGGGCGAGGCGCCGGGCGGCGGGTCGTAGAAGCCCAGCCGCTGGATCACATCGGCTCTGTTGACCGCGGAGGCCGTGACATCGATCACGACTTCGCCCCGCTCAGGGCGAGGGTCCGGCACCTCCCGCCACTCCAGAACCTCAGGTCCACCGGGCTTGGTGATGACAATCGCTCGCATGCGACCCACCGTAGCCGGGCACGGAACTTGTGGGTTGGCTGCATTCGACGGAACACAGGGCGTTAATCTGCAAGGTGTTTGCTGCCCCTTTACACCCGTCCCGAGGGGGAACACGGTGGCCCGGCACGATCGTGAGGAATCTCTCGAGGAACAGCTCGCCTGGCTCGACGCCATCAAGGAGAACGACGAGGAGTCCGTCAAGGTCAGCGCCAAGACCGGTGCCGTCGCCGTAGCCGCGGACGACACCGTCGTTTCACCGTATCCGAAAGACCCGTGGCTGTCGGTGCCGACCGAGCAGGAGACCCCGACCCCGCCGCTGTTCCGCGCGGCGGTCGACTCGGTGTACGGCCCCGAGGCGGCGCAGGAGCCCCCGGCCGAGGACTCTCCGGAGGACGAGGTGCCGGAGGAGGCAGCCTCTGAGGAGGCGGCGGCGGAGGAGGCGGCGCCGGCGGAGCCCCGGCCCCCGGCCTTCGGACGGGACGACGACGCCTTCATGGCGCCGCTGAAGCCGCTGCCCCGGCCGGACGACACCGACTCCTACCGGATGACGGCCTTCGACAAGCCGCTCGAGAGCGAGCCCGCGGGCAGCATGTTCGACCCGCTGCCGGCCGAGGAGCGCACGGACCCCTCCTGGCCGCGTCCGGCGTGGCCGCAGCCGCCCGCCGAGAGCTTCGAGGGCATCACGGACGTGGAGACGGTCGAGGGCGAGGTGGTCGACACCGAACCGGCCGTCCAGCCGCCGCGCCAGGACAAGCCGGCCTTCGAGGGCTTCTCGTTCGGCCTGCCCAGGGAGGCCGACTCCGCGCCTCCGCGCTTCGTGACCGAGCCCCACGAGCCGGCCTGGCACGAGCCCGCGCGCCCCGAGCCGACGCGGCACCAGGCCGAGTACGACGAGGATCGCCACGAGACCCGGCCGTGGATCGAGCCGCCCGCGCTGGAGACCTCGGTGGAGACCTCGGTGGAGGTGGTCGTGCAGGAGGAGCCCTTCCCCGTACGGCGCCGCCCCCAGCCGCCCGTTCCGGCGTTCGCCGCGCCGCCCCGCCCGCCCGCCGGCGACCGGCCGACCGCCGAGAGCCTCGACCCCGACTCGCTGCTGCGCGGCAGGCGGAACGCTCCCGCCAAGGGCTGGCGCCGCCTGGTCTACAAGGCGTCGGCAGGATGGATCAAGCCAGGCGAGCCCGCGGACGTCCGCCGTCGCAGGGCGCTGGTGTCCAGGGCACGCACCCCTGTCTCGGCGGGGCACCACCGCGTCGCCGTGCTCAGCCTGAAGGGCGGCGTCGGCAAGACCACCACGACGGTCGGCCTGGGCGCCACGCTGGCGCAGGTCCGCGGCGACAGGGTGATCGCGGTCGACGCCAACCCCGACCGCGGCACGCTGTCGGACAAGCTGGAGCTGGAGACCTCGGCGACCGTGCGCGACCTGCTCAACGAGCGCGCGCAGATCAAGCGGTACGTCGACATCAGGCCCTTCACCTCGCAGGCCACCTCGCGGCTCGAGGTGCTCGCCTCCGACCGCGACCCGTCGGTGTCGGAGGCCTTCAGCGCCGCCGACTACCAGCAGGTCGCGCAGGTGCTGGAGAACTTCTACTCCATCTGCATCACCGACTGCGGCACCGGTCTGCTCCACTCGGCGATGTCGGGTGTGCTCGGCCTGGCCGACCAGATCGTGCTGGTCAGCTCGCCGTCGGTGGACGGCGCGCGGGCCGCCTCGGCGACGCTCGACTGGCTGGAGGCCCACCACTACGGCGACCTGGTCGGGAGCGCGACGGTGGTGCTGTGCAGCGTGCGGCCGCGCTCCAAGTCCGCGGTGGACATCGCCAAGCTGGAGGCGCACTTCGCGGCGCGGTGCCGTACGGTGGTCCGCGTGCCGTACGACCCGCATCTGGAAGAGGGCGCCGAGATCGACCTCGACCGGCTGCAGGAGCCGACGAGGGACGCCTATCTGCAGCTCGCCGCGGCCGTCGGAGACGGCTTCGCGGGAGCGTGAGCGGAGGGTAAGGGATTCGAACCCTTGAGGCCATCGCTGACCTGGCCGCTTTCAAGGCGGCTGCACTCGTCCACTATGCGAACCCTCCAGTGCGCACACCACCATAGCGGCTAACGCTGCCTCCGGCAGAGGTGTACCGTCGGGAGAAGGCTCCTACACCGGAGGCAACCGCGTTGGCCGAACTGAATGTCGAGGTGGAGCGCTCCACGGGGGCGGCGGTCGTGCGGCTGGAGGGTGACCTCGACAAGCTCACCGCGTCGGTGCTCGACCACCACCTGTCGCAGTTGCTGGAGGAGGGCGTCCACACGATCGTGGTCGACACCGCGGGGCTGGACTTCTGCGACTCCAGCGGGCTCTGGGTGCTGATCGACCATCTGCGTCACGTGCGGGAGCGCGGCGGCAGCCTACGTCTCACGGGGGTCCACGGCGTGCTGCGGCGGGTGCTCGAGGTGACCGGGCTCAACGCCGCCTTCCCCTGATCCCGCCGGCCTACTCGTACGGTTCCGACGGGGCCGCGACCGGCTTCACATCGACGGCGGCCAGCTCGGCGTGGACGACGCCGGTGGTGTCCTCGTCCACCTCGGTCGGCACCCACGTGCCCGTGACCTCGACCCACGTGTCCGGCTCCGGCGGGGGCGCGTCACGCACGATCACCTTCAGCGCGTAGGCGTCGGCGGCGCAGCAGGCGAGCTGCATCCTCGTGACGTACCACTGCCCCTTCTTCCTGGACGGCGTGGCGAAGCCGGTGAGCCTGACCGTCCTGCCCTTCAGCGTCTGGCTGGAGTCGCTGAACACCCTGCCGATGAACTCGCTCATCGGCATCTCGGCCGGTTCGTCGCCCTTCAGCGGCGCGTAGGCGTCCAGCGCCTGCGGCCGAGGCGGCGGAGCGTCCGACCTGGCCGCGGCGAACGAGCCGAGAGCAGGCGGCGCGATCAGGAAGACGGCGAACACCGGCAGGCACAGCAGCCACGCCACTCTCGGCCCGTGATGGTCGCCGTCGTGGTCGCCGGGAGCGGTCCTGCGGACCAGGCCGAGCAGCCCGATCACGAAGATCACCAGGCCCGCCGCGACGAGGAACGGCCGGAAGCCCGGCTTGACGTAGTTGACGTAAATGGTGGAGAACGCCGAGATGCGCAGCAGCGCGCCGCCGAGCAGCATCAGGACCAGGTTCTGCGACATCCGGCTCACAGCAGGATCCAACCGACGAGGACACTGGCCGTGATCGCGACGGCCAGCGTGACGGGCACGAACCTCGCCGCGAACGCCCTGCCGAACGTCCCGGCCTGCAGCGCGATCAGTTTGAGGTCGACCATCGGACCGACCACCATGAAGGCCAGCCTGGCCGTCGGAGAGAAGGCCGACAGCGAGGCGGCGACGAACGCGTCGGCCTCCGAGCAGATCGACAGCAGCACCGCGAGCGCCGCCAGCACCAGCACCGACAACCACGGCACCCCGGCCACCGCGGTGAGCCACTCGCGCGGCACGACGACGTTGAGCGTGGCGGCGGCCAGCCCGCCGACGATGAGGAAACCGCCCGCGTGCAGCAGGTCGTGGCGCATGGCCGCCAGGAACGAGCCGTGGTGGTGGCCCCTGGCGCGCAGCCATTCGCTCCTGCCGAAGCGCAGCCACAGCCAGCCCACGCACACCGCGGCGACCAGCGACGCCGCGAAGCGGGCCAGCACCATCAGCGGCTCACCGGGGAAGGCGACCGCCGTGGCGACCAGCACCACCGGGTTGATCGCGGGCGAGGACAGCAGGAACGCCAGCGCCGCGGCGGGCGTGACACCCTTCCTGATCAGCCCGGACGCCACCGGCACCGAGGCGCACTCGCAGCCGGGCAGCACCGCCCCCGCCAGTCCCGCCACCGGCACCGCCACCGCGGGCCGTTTCGGCAGCGCCCTGGTCCAGAAACCCTCGGGCACGAACGCCGCGATCGCCGCCGACAGCGCCACCCCGAACACCAGGAACGGCAGCGCCTGCACGCAGATCGCCACGAAGATCGTGGCCCACGTCTGCAGCCCTGGATCCGTCAGCTGGGGTGCGAGCAGGAACCTGCCCGCCAGCAGGGCGGCGACGATGCCGAGGAACAGCCACGGAAGCTGCCTGCCGGTGCGCGGCCGGCCCCATTCGTCGGGCGGGATCTCCAGCGTCCGGGGGACAGACATGCGCACATGGTGCCAGGTCAGAGCCGGCCAAGAAGCCACTTCGGGCCGGTCACCCCGGCGCCGAGGTCGGTGACCCGCTCGCGCAACCCCCTGTCCGCCGTGACGACGAGCACCCTTTCCCAGGGCTTCGCCTGCCGTACGATCTCGACGATCGCGTCGTCGCCGCTGCCGTCGGCGTCGACGACCTCGATGCCGCCGACGGGCGGCAGACCGCGGGCCGCGCCCTCCACGACCGCGACCACGTCGGGGAACCACTCGGCGAGCACCAGGTGCCGCAGGCTCGCGTTCGCCGTCTCCGCCAGCAGCTTGGCCGCCGCGCCCTTGCGGTCCCGCCACCAGCCGTGCTCGGCCCGCGCGCCGACGATGTTGGCGACGTCGAGCACCACCAGCTCCGGGTTCAGGGCGGCCTGGATCCGCGGCCACGTGACGGCGAACCCCGGATGGAGCTTCAGGCCGGCGATCTCGGGCGGCGTCAGCCAGCACAGCTGCGCGCTCTCCTCGTTCCCCGGTACGGCCGGCAGCAGCGTGCCGGCCTCGACGATCACGGTGTCGAACAGCCAGCCGCCGTGGTCGTCACGGTAGACGCCGCGCACCCGCAGCCCCTCCCCCGACAGCGCCGCCTCCTCCCTGGCCTCGCGCAGCGCGGTCTCGACGGGGTCCTCGTGACTGTCGCGCGCCCCGCCCGGCAGCCCCCAGGTGCCGCCGTGGTGACTCCACGGGGCGCGTTCCTGCATCAGCACGCGCGGCACGCCGTCCTGATCCCAGTGGACGGCGAGCAGGCCCGCCGCGCCGTACCGGCCCCAGTGGGTGTGACCCTGCGAGCACAGGATCCACCCGTCACCGTCCTTGACCACCACTCTCACCTCCGGCCGCGCAGGGTTCCAGTCTTACCGGCCACACCGCCGTTCCGGCATACTGGCCGCGCCCCGACGAAGGAAGATCATGGCTTCAGGCGTTTCGGAGGTACCCGTCCGGCCCCTCCGCCCGATCCGCCCTTTCGCGGTGGTGGCGACCGTCCTCATGGAGCTGTTCGTGATCGCGGGGGTCGTCGCGCCCTTCGTCGGCGGCCTGGACGAGGTAGGGGTCTCCGGGGTGTGTCTCATCACGAGCGTCGGCTTCCTGGCGTGGCTGCTCCGCGCCCGCGCGAACTCCTACGCGATCTCCCCGGGGGTCCTGCACACCTACGCCGCCGTCTTCCTGGTGGCCGGCTGGATCCTTCCGATCCTCAACCTGTTCGTGCCCAAGGGGATCATCGACGACATCTGGGCCACCTCCCAGCCAGGGGGCCAGCCGCCCGGCAGGGACCTGTCCAGGGTCCGCAGGTCGGGACTCGTCTGGGCCTGGTGGCTGACCTGTCTGGCTTCCGGCGGGGCCGGCCTGTGCGGGCGGTACGCCGACCTCGGCGCGTGGAACGCGCCCGTCCTCCTGGCCGCCCTCGGGCTGTGGGTGGTCGCGGGCGGGCTGGCGATCGCGGTGGTCCTGAAGATCACCGCGCTCCAGGAGAACGCGCGGGCGGCCGTGGCGGGGCAGCCAAGATAAGCAGAAAAAAGGCAAGGCTCAGGTTTTTAGCCCCACTGAGAAGATCGTCGAAGACAATCGGCGAGTGTCTCCTGTGCTCGATGTCGTCATGTGGATCGCTATCGCTGCCGCGTCGGTCCAGGCGATCGCAGCGGTCATTCACGTCCGTCAAGGCCGCACAACGAGTGGGTCCGGTTCGCGTACGGCAGCGGTGAACGTCTTGGTCAAGCGAGGCCTGCTTGTCTCGGTGTTCATCGCACTGTGGATGGCGACAGTCAACCACGTGTGGGAACGCAGGCAGTTCGGCAGGCTGTCCTATCTTGCGATCCGCGACGAGCTGCAGAACGCCACATTCCTACGGTTCATGATCTTCGTTGCCGACGTGGCCATCCATTTCATCGTCTTTCCTCTGGCATGCGCGGTGTTCGTTGCGATCGCCAGAAGCCTGATTGTTGGACAACTGGACAGATCGCAGACTCTCGTCCATATCGTGACGCTGATCGCCACCACCGCGTCTGGAGCGTCGGTTGTCGTTGCCGATGCATACACCTTCGAGCTTTTTCACCCGTGGTGGATCGTGGTTGGCGCCAACTTCGGCCTTGCGATGGATGTCGGTGGTCCGGTCGAGCGATCAAGTGGCCACGGCAGCCAGCTCGACGCCACAACTGATCCTGACGCGGAAACGTCGACTGTCGAGTCCGTTGGCGGACGGGCACATCAAAGCCCTGTCCGAGGATGCGCGTTGACCATTCTGGCGTGGACGCTGGGCGCCCTGGGGCTGTTGATGCTCTTCAGTGGCAACGCGCTGTACAAGAGCCTTGTATCCGAGGCGGATGGCGACGTGGCGCATCTCCCCTTGTGGGTACGCCTGCTGATCATGGCCGCGGTCTTGGCGACCGGGGGCCTGCTCTTCGCCGGCAGCAGCGCTCTGTTGAAACGGGGAAGGCAGCACCGCCACCGGATCATCCCCTTGTTCGAGGATCTCATCGGGGAGCGCTATCTGCTCTACCTACGGCCCTTCGCCGTCGACCCCGTGATGGCCTTACCACCGACCGAGGCCCCGGGCTGGTACTTTCGCTCGCCCTTCGAGCTGCCGGGGCTTACGCAGGAGGAATTCGTGGTGCGGCAGTTCCGTGGCCTCGGCCGTGTCGTCGCGATCGGGCAACCCGGCGAGCGTCTGCCGGAGATCGGGGCGGAACGCGGCTACGTGCCCGTTGACGACTGGCAGGACACGGTGAGCAGGTTGCTCCAGGGCGCTCACGCAGTGATCATGACGGCGGCCCCCGGTCCCGGGACGATGTGGGAATTCACCGAAGCGCTGCGCACTATCGCACCCACCCGACTGCTGTTGCTGATCTATGGCGAGGCGGACTACCACGCCTTCCGGGAAGGTGTCGCACAGGAGTACGCGACGAGGTCGTCCGCCGAGGCAGCCGGAGCCGAGTGGCCACCGCTACCGCAATTACCGGACATTCCACCCGCCCCCCATACCAAGGGGCTCCAATGGGACTTCCCCCTCACAGGAATCCTGTCCTACGACCGCCAATGGCGTCCGCAGTTCACGCGTTTCCCGCCGACCGTGCCGCGAATAAGGCACGTCTGGACCATACGCCGACTGGTACGGCGCGAACTCAAGCCGGTTCTGGACCAAGTGGCCCAGCTGCCCCCAGCGCCATCACTCGCGTAGCGGTTGGCACCCATGGTGTCGCGTGCCGGCGATCCCGGCCCGCGACCGTGACCGGCCGCGGGCGGCGGGCGTGCCGTTCGATCTGAAGGCGACGGCTGGGACCTGCGGCTGATCCGCGGGCTACGTGTCGGTGACCTCGTCCAGGACGTCGGGGCGGTTGGTGATGATGCCGTCGACGTCATAGGAGATCAGGCGACGCATCGTGTCGGCGTCGTCGACCGTCCAGGCGAAGATCTCCATGCCGTGACGGTGCACCTGCCTGACGTAGTCGGCGGTGAGGTCGCGGTGGGGTGGGTTGACCTGTGTGGCGAACCTCGCCAGCCCGGCCAGCTCCCCCGTCGACGGCGTGCCGAGCAGACCCACCGGGACCTGCGGCATGACCCGGTGGAACCGGCTCATCGAGCCCCAGTCGAACGACTGCACCACCAACCCGCTCGACCATCCGCTCCGGCGCAGCTCCTCGGCCACGCGCGACTCGATGCCCGGGTAGAGGTGCGGGGCCTTGATCTCCAGCAGCAGTCCGAGCCCGTCCCCGCTGATCGCCCGCAGCGCCTCGCCGAGGGTGGGCACGGCCTCGCCCCGGTGGTCCGGGGAGAACCACGATCCGGCGTCGAGCCCGCGGATCTCGGCGAGCGTGAAGTCACCGACCCGCCAGGGGGCGCGGCGCGGGAAGCGCCGCTCGACGTCGGTGGTGCGGGCCAGGGTGGTGTCGTGCATGAGGACCAGCTCGTGGTCCTTCGTCTCCTGGACGTCGAGCTCGACCATGTCGGCGTCCTGGTCGTCGGCCAGTTCGAAGGCCGCGACGGTGTTCTCGGGCGCGTACGCGGAGGCGCCGCGGTGGGCGACGTTGACGACCGCGGCCGCAGGGGCGGCGACGGCGGCGGGAGCGGGGAGGGTGGCGATCACGGTCGCGATGACGAGGCCGAGTCGTCGAAACATGGGTCTCCTCGGGGCCGGGGAGGGGGCCTGCGGTTTCGAACATGACCTGCGTTCATGACCGGAAGTCGATGGCAGCGTAGCCCGGCGGTGTCGAGCCGATGAGCAAGCGACACGCGTATATAAGACTTGTCTTATATAAGGCTGATCTTATACAGTCGGCTCGTGCACGCATTCGACATACTCGGCGACCCCGTCCGGCGCCGGATCCTGGAACTGCTCGCCGAAGGAGAGCAGTCGTCGGGAGCGGTCACCTCCGCCATCAGGGCGGAGTTCGGCATCTCCCAGCCCGCCGTCTCCCAGCACCTGCGCGTGCTCAGGGACAGCGGGTTCGCCAGCGTCCGCGCCGACGGCGCCAGGCGGCTCTACGCGGTGAACGCCGCACCCCTCCAGGAGGTCGACGTGTGGCTGGAGCGTTTCCGCCGCTTCTGGAACCAGCACCTGGACGCCCTGGCCACCGAACTGGCCCGGGGCGCACGAGAACGGCGGCAGAAGGACCAGGAAGCCAACGAGGAGGAAACACCATGATCGACATCGCCCGGCAGATCACCGCCATCGGCCGCGAGGTCGCCCGGCAGCCCGCCCCCGGCGGCGAGACCGTCACCGTACGGCTGCGCCGCACCTACGACGCCGCCGTCGAGGACGTCTGGGACGCCCTCACCGACCCCGACCGAATCAAGCGCTGGTTCATGCCGATCAGCGGCGAACTTCGGGTGGGTGGCACCTTCCAGCTGGAAGGGAACGCGGGCGGCGAGATCCTGGCGTGCGAGCCGCCGCACGCCTTCAGGGTGACGTTCGGCAGCGAGACCAGCGTGGTCGAGGTACGGCTGGCCGCCGACGGCCCCGGCGCGACGGTCCTGGAAATGGAGCACACCGTGCCGATCGAGATCGCGGGCAGCGGCGCCGGCGCCCTGTACGTCGGCCCCGGCTGGGACGGCGCCGTCCTCGGGCTCTCGCTCTACCTGAGCGGCCAGACGGCGGGCGGCGACCCAGTGGCGGCCGCCCACTCACCCGAGGCGCTGGCCTTCTCGAAGGAGTCGGTGCTCGCCTGGGTGACGGCCGTCGAGAAGTCGGGCACGGCGACGGAGGAGGAGGTCGCCGCGGCCCAGGAGGTGTCCCTGAGCCAGTTCGCTCCCGGCCACTGACAGTTCAGGCCATCCTTTCCGGTCACCCTTCCGGCCACGCGGACGTGCGGTCGGCTCCAGTGGAAGGCGGGGAAAACGGGTGTCGGGCAGCAGAGGCGACGGTGCTGCCCGATATCCGTTTCCATCGGTTCAAGTGGATCAAGCAGGGTATAGTCAAGCCCAGGTCAAACAATTGACGTGGAGCCTCCATGCCCCATTCGTTTGAGCAGACCTCTCTTTGGCGAAGGTCATTGGCGCCTCGCGACAACGATCCGCATGGGGACGAGCGGGCACGGCTGCGGGCCGCCTATCTTCAGCTCCGGGAAACCGTCGAACCGCTGGCCACGTCGATCGCCCACTCGCTGCCGATGTTCACCGAGCACGGAATGGCGCACGCGGAAGCACTCTGGGAGATGGCCTCCCTCATTTGCGGCGAAGACATCTCCATCAACCCGGCCGAAGCGTTCGTCCTGGGCGGCGCATTCCTGCTGCACGACCTCGGAATGGGGTTGGCCTCGTATTCCGCGGCCGGAATCGACCTGAAAGCGGATCCCAAATACGACGACCTGCTGGCCGGGGCGAAGAATCGGCTGCGCAACTCCGAGGCGGCCGCCGGCAGTGAGCTCCTCGACAGGGCGGCGCACGAGGAGGTCGTCGTCGAGCTGCTCCGCCTGCGCCACGCCAGGCAGGCGGAGCGGCTGGTCGGCCAGGTCTTCCACACCTCCTCCGGCGAACCGTTCCACCTTCTGCAGGACGTGGAGCTCCGGCAGTTCTTCGGACCGCAGATCGGCCGGATCGCGCACAGCCACTGGTGGGGGGTGTCCGAGCTGCAGCGGCTGGCCCAGCGGCAGGGGTCGTGCCCGCTGCACCCGCCGACGTGGGATGTGGATCCGCTGAAGCTGGCCTGCATGCTGCGCCTGGCGGACGCCGCGCACATCGACTACCGCAGGGCTCCGATGCTCCTGCACGCCTTCAGACGGCCGTCCGGGACCTCGCGCAATCACTGGTTCTTCCAGGAGCGCCTGTTCCGACCGCGCGTGGTGGACGATCGGCTGGAGTACACCGCTTCGGCACCGTTCAGCCGGGACGAGACCGAGGCCTGGTGGCTCGCCTTCGAGACCATCCAGCTCATCAACGACGAGCTCCGGCACGTAGACGCCCTCCTGGCGGACAGCGGCAGGCAGCGTTTCAGAGTCCGGTCGGTGGTGGGCGCCGACTCCCCCGAGCGGCTGGCCAGGTCCATTCCCACGGACGGCTGGAGACCCCTCGACGCGCGTCTTCGCGTCACCGACACGGTGCAGGTGATCTCGAACATCGGCGGCCGCGACATGTACGGCAACCGCCCGGACATCGCCCTCAGGGAGCTGATCGCGAATGCCGGCGACGCCGTCAAGGCCCGCGCCGCCTTCGAGGGGTCGATCCGGATGTCGCCTGTGACGATCACCCTGGAGCAGTGCGGTGACGACTGGTGGCTGGAAGTGGCCGACCAGGGGATCGGCATGCGTCCCGAGACCATGGTGGCCGCACTCACCGACTTCGGGCACTCGCACTGGCGCTCGGCCGCGACCGTCGAGGAGTTCCCCGGGCTCCAGGCCAAGGGCTTCACGCCCACGGGCAAGTTCGGCATCGGCTTCTTCGCGATCTTCATGGTCGCCGACGAGGTGCAGGTCCGCAGCCTGGCATTGGGAGAGGCCGCGCGCTCGACCCACGTGCTCGAGTTCAGGCGCGGGCTGTCGGGTGGTCGTCCGCTGTTGCGGGAGGCGGAGTTCGAGGAGTGCCTCAGGAAACCGGGCACCGTGGTGAGAGCCCGGCTGCGGGAGGACCCCCGCAACATCAAGGGAATCTTCCGCACGAACAGCAAACGCGTCGGCCACACGGAGCTGCTGCACGAGCTGATCAACCGGATGTGCGCGCTGTCCGAGGTCGACGTCTCCGTGAAGGGCCCGGACGATCCCGCGCCGAGACACGTCATCGCGGCCGGCGACTGGTTGGACATCCCGGCCGCGGAACTCTTTCAGCGTCTCTACCGGCGCTCCGACATGGATTACATGCAGCGCATGCTCTACGAGCAGCATGAGAAGCTTTTCATCGACCACGAGACCCGCGTCCTGGACGACGACGGAAACACCATCGGCCGGGCGATGCTGCTTTCCGGGAGGGAAGCGTCGGAGACGCAGGACCTCTGGTGGCACGGCAACTATCGAGGCATGGTCTACGTCGGCGGCCTGCAGTCGTCTGCTTTCCTCTACACCATGGGAGCTTTCCAGGGCTTCCCCATGACCGCCGACCGGCTCACGTCCTTTCCCCTCGGCCGGCCGGAAAACCTCCAGGACTGGGCACGGTCGCAGGTGGACGTCGCACGGTCGAGTCCGTGGGCCACTCCCGGACACCAATGGATGATCGCCGATTTCGTCGGCGGTCTCGGCGTTTCACCCGAGACCCTGCCGTGCGCGCACTCGGCGGACGGCGCCCTGGACAGGGACGATCTGGTCGCGTGGGCCAGCGGCAAGTCGGAGGTGCTGCTGATCTCGTACGGCGACCTCATGGCGTTCGACACGCTGTTCGATCCGCCGAACTATCGCCGCTCCTTCTTCACGTATGACGGCCGCGGGGTCCGCCTCCCGGCACACGGGCTGATCGTCGAGCTCTATCCGATGTGGGTCTTTCCTGAGGAGATCGTGCCCAGTCCTCGCGACGAGCGGTTCACCGAGGCCGCGGAGAACGGCGAGGAGTGGAGCGCCTGCGCCTGGTGGTGCGAGCACGGCAACTACGGGGCGGCGGGCGTGGTCGTCAGAACCATCGCCGAGGCGTGGAAGGCGGACGTGGACGACGTGGTCAGGGGCATGGAGTCGCTCTATATCGACCGGGAGAGGGACAACCGCCTCGAACTCACCACGTTCACGAGCGATTCTCCCGCTCGCGTGACGGCCTTCCGGGTCCGTCGCCCGCGGGCGGAGACGACGCTCGTATGAGGCTCAGCGCCAGGCGGCCGAAGGAGGTGCCCGCCGCTCTGCCCGCGGACACGCCCGAGATCGCCGTCGAGCGCTACAAGTACATCCTCCAGCAGATCCACACCATCAACGAGAACGTCTACCGCTTCCTGGCCGTCTACCAGACGCTGGCCGTCGCGATAGCCAGCGCCGGCCTCGCGCTCTTCGTCGGCCACCGCGGCTGGCGGATCGACCCGGCAGTCGCCAGATCGGGCCTGGTCGCGCTGATGTGGCTCGAGACGGTGGTCGCCGCGTTCACCGTCATGATGATCGTCATCGGAGTCGTCTCCTGGCTCGACTACCGCCGGGAGGAGTGCGAGCTGGCAGACGAGTTCGTCCGCCCGGGCTTTCGCAAGCCGCCGCGCAAGGCCGCCTTCATCCGGTGGTACGAGACCTACATCGTGCTCTTCATCATCGGCTCCACGATCTTCATGTGGATCAGCACTCTCACCATCCTGCTTCCGGGGGTCACGTGACCGCCCCAGGCCGTGAGGGCCGCGACGCCACGACGCCGCAGGACGAGGGGCAGGTCGGCGGCCATCCGGCGACGTCACCGCAGGGTCCCGACCGCCGTCCTTGCGGAAATGCTGGTACTTGCCCTGCCGTCCGCTGACCTGGGCGGGGGTAATCAGACGTCGTGAGAGAACACGGTTCGGGCCCAGGCGCCTCGGTGCGGGCTGTCCGGCCGCTGCAGGACCTCGGGCGCCTTCGAGTGCCACGGCGACTGCATTGACTCCACTCGGCAACGAATTCGAAGCGGACCTTTCAAGATCGCATTAGCCCCAAGGCGTTCCATTTAATCGCGATTACGGGGATTGTCCGGCTCTACTCGTGATACAGGAGTTTCGCATGCGCATACGCGCGTATCGGAGCATGCTGGCCGCCGTCACCGCGGTCTCGGCCATGGCATTCCCCCTCGTCTCGGCCGCCCCGGCCGGCGCGGACCCCGACCCCGCGGCGTTCGGCATGAGCATCACCGCACCCCGGGTGAAGCGGCACCTGGAGAAACTGCAGCAGATCGCCGAGGCCAACGGCGGCACCCGCGCCTCGGGCACCCCCGGCTTCGACCAGTCGGTGGACTACGTCGCCGGCAGGCTCCGCAAGGCGGGCTACCAGGTCACGCTCCAGGAGTTCGAGTTCCCGTTCTTCCGCGAACTGGAGAAGGCGACCCTCGCCAGGACCGCCCCCACTCCCAAGACCTACGTCCTGGCGACGGACTTCGCGACCATGACGTACTCCGGCTCGGGCGACGTCACGGGCACCGTACAGGCGGTGGACCTGGTCCTCCCGCCGGCCCCCGCGCCGAGCTCCACCTCCGGCTGCGAGCCGAGCGACTTCGCCGGGTTCACCCCGGGCAACATCGCCCTCCTCCAGCGCGGCACCTGCACCTTCCAGGCCAAGGTGGCGAACGCGCAGGCCGCCGGCGCCAGCGCGGTGATCGTCTTCAACGAGGGCCAGCCCGGCCGCGAGGGCCTGCTGAACGGCACCGTCGGCGTGCCCGCCACCATCCCGGTCGTGGGCGCGACCTTCGCCACGGGCAACGAGCTCGCCGCGGCGGGAACCGTCGTCCAGGTCAAGACCATGACCGAGAGCGACCCCCACCGCAAGACCCGCAACGTCATCGCCGAGAACCGCTTCGGCGACCCCGACCAGGTCGTCGCCCTCGGCGCGCACCTCGACAGCGTGGTCGCCGGTCCCGGCATCAACGACAACGGCTCCGGCAGCGCGGCGGTCCTGGAGACCGCGCTGAGACTGGCCCCGCTGCCGACCAGGAACCGGCTCCGGTTCCACTTCTGGGGCGCCGAGGAGCTCGGACTGCTCGGCTCGAAGCACTACGTGGCCGGCCTGTCCGCCGAGGAGAAGGCCAAGATCAAGCTTTACCTGAACTTCGACATGATCGCCTCGCCGAACTACGTCTTCGGCATCTACGACGGCGACAACTCCGACGGTGTCGGCGCCCCGGCTGGCCCGCCCGGTTCCGACGAGATCGAGAAGCTCTTCGAGCAGTACTTCACGGCCGTCGGCAGGCCGTTCGTCGGCACCGACTTCACCGGCCGCTCCGACTACGGCCCCTTCATCGAGGCCGGCATCCCGGCCGGTGGCCTGTTCACCGGCGCCGAGGGCGTCAAGACCGAGGCCGAGGCCACCAGGTTCGGCGGCGAGGCGGGGGCGGCCTACGACAAGTGCTACCACCAGGAGTGCGACACCGTCACCAACATCAACGACGAGGCCCTGGCGATCAACTCCGGCGCCGTCGCCACCGCCGCGGCCGTCTACGCCTACAGCAAGGACCTGCCCGGCGGCGGAACCCCCGGCTCCACCGCTCCCGGCGCGGGCGGCGGGGGTGACGACCACGATCCCGACCAGGCGGTGAGCGAGTGACACTCCCCCACGGAACACGGCCGTGACACCTCAGCCGGGCCGACGCGCGGGCCGTCGCGCGGGCCGACGCGCGGGCCGACGCGCGGGTCTCGGCCGGCGTCTCGAGCGGCGACTCCTGGACGGCGAGCCACGGGTCCGGCGAGCCGCAGGCCCGGCGAGCCACGGGCCCGATGAGCCGCAGGCCCGGCGAGGCACGGGTCCGGCGAGCCGCGGGCCCGGCGAGCCATGGGTCCGGTGAGCCGTGGGTCCGGCGAGCCGTGGGTCCGGTGACGACCACGACGCCGAGCCCGTGCCGAACACGCACGGGCTCGGCCGTCCGCACCGCTCCCCCGGCCCCCTGGCGGGACGGGCCTCGTGGGACCCGGCGGCGAAGCGGCGACCTCCGCCGAAGACGTACCCGCCCCGGTCGCGCGGGGTCGGCGGAGCCCAGGCGGACGGCAGCTCGGCGCCGGCCGCCGAGGGACGCGGATCGTCAGGTCAGGCGGCCCTGGCCTGGCGGCGGTAGCCGCCGGGCGCGATGCCGTACTCGCGTTTGAACGCCTTGGCGAAGGCGAACTCCGTGCTGTAGCCCGTCTGGGCGGCGACCGTGGTCAGCGGCATGTCGGAGTCACGCAGGAGCTTGGCGGCCAGCGTCATGCGCCAGCGGGTCAGGTAGGCCATGGGGGGCTCGCCGACCAGGGCGGCGAACCTCCTGGCGAAGGCGGCACGGGACAGGCCGGACCGTACGGCCAGCGATTCGACCGTCCACGGGGCCGAGGGCGCGTCGTGGATGGCCCCCAGCGCTGGGGCGATCGCGGAGTCGCGAAGCGCGGCCGACCAGCCTTTGGCGGCGGCGGGCTGCTCGTCCAGCCAGGCGCGCAGGATGTACAGCAGCAGCGAGTCGATCAGCGCGGGCACGATGCCGTCCGAGCCGGCACGAGGATTGTCCAGCTCCGCGCCGAGCAGTTGGACCGCGGCGTTCAGCTCGCTATGACGGCCATGCCGGGTGGGCAGGTGGACCACCTCGGGCAACTGCCGGACCAGCGGGTGGGGCCGGGCCATGTCGAGATGGTAGTTGCCGCACAGCAGCGTGGTGCGCGGACCGCTGCCGCCCAGCACGACCGAGCCGATCGGCGGAGCCTTGGTGTAACGCTCCGGTCCCGGCACCTCCGGCAGGGTGGCGGGGTGGTCGGCCAGGATGTAGCGGGCGCCGCTGCGGAGGAACACCACATCACCGGTGCTCAGCGGGATCGGCTCCAGGTGCCGGGCGTCCACGGGGACGAGCCAGCACGACCCGTACAGCACCACGTGGAAGCCGGCGCCCGCGGTCGACGGCAGCTGCAAACCCCACGGCGCGTGGCCGTCGGTGCGGATCGAGGTGGGATGCCCGGTCCGCATCGACTCCAACGCCTCGGTGAGGAGATCCATGTACTGCTTTATAGCGTCAGGACGAGCTTGCCCTGGACCTGGCCCGCCTCCAGCACCTCGTGCGCCTTCCCCGCCTTCTCCAGCGGGAAGGTCTCCTCGACATGCGGGTGGATCTGACCGGCGTCGACCAGCTCGGCGATGGCTGCCAGCGCCACGTAGTCGGGCTCGACGGACACTCCCGCGAAGCGCCGCCCCGCTGCCTCCACCCGTGCGGCGAGCTCGGCGTTCCAGTGCTCCATGATGCTGACAAGCACCCCGCCGGGCTTGAGTACGGCCAGCGAGCGGTCACCCTGCGAGTTGGAGTCGAGGACGATGTCCACATCACGGACCGCCTCGGTGAAGTCGACGGTCTGGTAGTCGATCACCTCGTCGGCGCCGAGGGACCGGACGAACTCGTGCTTGCCCGCACTGGCGAGGGCGATCACGTACGCGCCCTGGGCCTTGGCGATCTGCACGGCCAGGTGGCCGACCCCACCCGCGGCCCGGTGGATCAGCACCCGGTCGCCCGCCCCGACCTTCGCCGCGTCCACCAGCCCCTGCCAGGCGGTGAGCCCGGCCAGCGGCAGAGCCGCAGCATGGACGTGGTCGAGGGAGGCGGGCTTGCGCGCCACCTGGCGGGACGGCGTGGCGACGTACTCGGCGTAGCCGGTCGCGGCGCGGGGGAAGAACGGCATGCCGTACACCTCGTCGCCGACCTTGTACCTGGCGCCGGGGGCCGCCTCCTCCACGACGCCGGAAATGTCCCAGCCGACCCCGAACGGCGGTTCACCGAGCAGCGGGTAAGCGCCGGACCGCACGGCGGCGTCGACCGGGTTGAGGCCGCTGGCTCGCACCCTGATCAGGACCTCGCCGGACAACGGCGTGGGCCGTTCCGCCTCGACGACCTGCAGGACTTCGGGGCCGCCGAAGGAGTTCTGGATGACAGCGCGCATGGGATGCTCCCTGGTTGGTCGGTTCGCTGTGATCAACCTAGGAAGGTTGGACCGGTCCGGAGAATGGCCTTCCGTCTTCTCCACATATCCCAACGTCTCACCCTTCGGCGTTCTCGGGACATCGATGTCCTCAGGACATCAGCGGGGTCACCTCGTGGTCGTCGAGCCGAGGGATGGACTCGGCGACGATGTCGGGGCGCTCTGCTGGAGCACACGGATCACGACGGACGGCGACCCGATGACGGTCGACCTCGCTGACGCTGTTGCTGACAACGTCCCTGGACACGGCCACGTCGGTGTCAGCCGCCGCCCTTGCTGTGGCCCTGGTAGTCACTGCCTGGCCTGCTGACCTGCGGTGGCGCCGGTCATGCTTCCTGGGAGGGCACATCCAGGACACACGGCTCCGACGAGGTCAGCACGGAAGACACGATCGACGGCCTTGCGCGTGCGGTCCTCAGCTGCGGGTGTACCGGGACCTTGTGTTACTTCGTGTGTACGGTCACTTCTGCTCGTCGGGCCTGAAAGGCCAGACGCAACGTGAAAGTGTCCAGTACGAACAGGTCGTTGCCATCCCAGTCGAAGCAGCTGACCTGTCCCGGTGGAGCGTCGTGCTGGGCGGTCACGCAGTCATGGCCTTCCTGGTCCTCGCACCACTCGATGATCCGGACATCCTCGAACCGGAAGATCACGACAGGTGTCTTCGACAGCTCGGGCGGGGTCCACTGCGGGTCATGGAGGAACTCCAACTCCAGTACCGGCGGTCTGCCGGGCTCATAGGTCAGGCACGTGAAGTCGGTGTCGTGGAGGTAGACATGGGCGCCCTCCTCGGTCCAGAACTCGTACAGCCCTGCCTTGGGGGTGACGCCACGATCTTTATCCTCGCTCACGCCGGCGAACTCGGTCACTGACATGAGGACATGGTCCTACAGACGGAAGCACGCCCCAGTGGTGACGGCAGTGCCGGTAGTGATGTCTCCCTACCGCCAGAACAGGAGACTGGATCTGTTGTTCTCCGCGTGGTCGTAAATCGTACGCAGCCATGGCTGACGAACCTCCGGCTGCCGCGCCAGCGTGTGGAGGAACACCTCCCGGTCGGGCCGGAACGGAAAGGGCGGCAGCAGCGGTGGAGGGTCATCGCGGTAGACGCCCTCGGGTAGCCCGCCCGACGCGGGACGGAGCCGCCGAAGGCGGTTGAAGGCTAGATATGTCCACACATCGGCAGCCAGTGGCACCGCCGCCCCCGCGCCGGACGACCATGTCTCCCCGGTCTGCGGATGCCGCGGAACCAAAGCGATGTCCGCGGCCGTGGCGGGTAAGCCCGGCCCGGCCAGGGCCAGGCTCTTCGTCGGCGGCCCGGGTGGCAGCAGGGCATCGAGCGCCGGACGGAACGCATCGGCTGTAGGGCCGTCGGGAACCTCCACCCGGGTACCGCCCGACGCGGCCAGCAGGTGGGCCAGCGCCACCGAGACCGCCGCCTCCCACACCGGGCTCCACGCCCCGATCGGCTCAACCGGCGGTGTCTCCTGCTGCTCCTCCCGCAGTTCCTCCCAGCTGAGCACGCTGCGGGAGGGCGCATCGACGTCGAGGAGACGTACGGCGCGCGGGTCCAGCCACACCACCCGCCAGTACGAGCAATCGTCGATGAGGGTGGCCACGGCGTGCCCGCATCGCGCGCACGCAAGATTCGGGCCGTCCCCGCCGTCCAGACCGTAGCAGTAGCCGTCGCATCGCTCCGGAATCAGAACGGTCCCGCGGACGTCACCCGGTGCGACCGCGACCGCTCCCGGCGACCCGCACGACAGAGCGTGGACCGGCGCGTACACGCCGCGGGCTTCTGCTTCCTCCGCACCGATCTCCTCCCACTGCCGCCACGGCGGCCCGAAAGGTTCTGGATTCACCGCGTAGGTCCCCGGCTCCAGAAGCGCGGGAAGCAGTTCATGGCCGAACCTTTGATGGGCGTGGGCGGGGAGCGCCACCTGCGACACGGACGAGGTCAGCACGGTGCCACAGTCCGCGCATGCGAACACAGCCATGTTCCCCCTCCTGCGTCACCGTGCCGAGATCATCTTGGCTCAGGACCAATCAGCGACAGACCGTGCTCAGCTCACCAGGAATGCTGTACAGCTACACCCGCCACACACGATCACCAGGCACCGGCCCGCATCAACCACTTCATCAGGCAAGCGGCGCCGCTGACGAGGAAGGCCGGGTTTCGAGTACCCGGTTGCGCCACGCGATGGCCCTGGTCATGCCATCCAGGCCTCTTCAGTCCTCGGGCTCATTTGTAGACGACCGGCTTGGTCTCCTTGCCGGGAAACACCGTGATCAGCAGCTCGACCGCCCCGTCCGGCGGGTCGGGCACCTGGTAGACGAGTTTCCGCCCACGCAGATGCACCCGCACACGATAGGTTCCCGGACCACCCGGTGTGAGGTCTGGCAGCGCGTTGCCCTGGTTGTCGACGATCACCAGCGACCCGCTCGGACTCTCGTAGCCGACCTCGACCACCTCGTCCCATCCTTTGGTCTCCAGCGGCGGCGGCTTCGCGTACGACTCACCGGTGACGCACGCATGCCCGATCTCGTCAGCCGCCCAGATCGCCAGCGCCCCCCGCTCGCTCCCGACCAGTTCCTCGACCAGGTCGGGAATCGACCCCTCGAACCCCTCGTCCCACCCGTTGATCGTCCAGAACTCGGTCCACATGGTGGCACGCGCCTGCCGTACAGGCTTCACCCGCGGCCGGTGCGCGGGATGCGTGGCGCAGGCCTTCTCACCCTTGGCGAAGTACGCCCGCTCCTCTGCCTGCCGCTTTCGTCCCTCGGCCTCCTGCGCCTTGGCCACCACCGGGCACAGGCTCCCCAGCGCTCGCGCGTACTCCGACCGCAGTGCGCCCTGCATGTCATGTTCCGCCATCTTGCAGAGCCGATACCCACGCGCAAGCAGCACCTGGTCCGGAACCGCCGCGAAGGCGTCCCCTTCGCCGTGGAAGTCGGTATAGCCGCGGGCAAGGCAGAGGAAGTCCTTCTCCGCCTTGCTGAACCCTCGGGCCGTGCCGTCGCCGAAACCGGCGCAGTCGAGCTCGCTCTCGGTGCTCGCCCTGCCGGGAAAGGCGGACTTCGCCGGGAGTAAGAGGAGCGCCATCACCGACAGGGCGGCGAACGTGGCGCGGAGGAACCGACCTCTCCGCACAAAGGGCCCGCGTACGGCAAGCAGTATCAGCAGGGGCGGCGCCAAGGAGAGGAGGCCGGTGCCCACGCGCCTGCTCACCAGCTCCGGCGGTCCCCACGCGTCCAGGCACTCGGGGCCGATCGCGGCGTCGAGGACGAGCAGCAGGAAGCCTGAAACATCGCGAAGGATCAGCGCGCCGGCCGCGACCCGAGCGAGGGCCCGGGCGAGCCGTTCCCGCCCGGCGCGAATGGCCAGATACCAGCTCAGGAAGCCCAGCACGATCAGCGCCCGACACGAACCACAGCTGACCGCTGAGCTCGTTGCCTAAGCACCACCCAGAGGACCCCCACGCGAACAACCTGACGTCATCGTCGATCCAGAAGTAGACGGTGGGACTCACCGCGGTGAGCAGGGCCGCCACCCACAGGATCGATGATCGCCGGGACACGGAGACAGATGGTACGTGATCACAATCGCGCGAACCGTGTGGACAGCCGGCGTTCGGTTTCATGAGCTGCCGGAGCAGGGCGATCCGGCCGCCGCGTGCCTGGTTCGGCTGATGACAGAACGTCGGTCCACCAAACGAGGTCTTGCGACCTTCCACTTCAGGTCCACGATCGGGTTCCTGTCGATCAGCTTGAGTTCGACGGCATGGGCCATTGCATTGGACAGGATGACGCGGTGCCGTCTGTTCGAGCTGGCGGCCACGCACTGCATGCGGCGCTCACCCTAGAACCGTGTAGATCCATCGATTATGGCAAGCTTCTTGATTTCTTCGATGGATACACCTTTTATGCCGCGTAGATTCGCGCCCTTAAAATCCGCTTGCCGGATATTGGCTCTCGAAAGATTCGCGAAGGATAAGTCGGCATTCGTTAGCACGGCATTGGTGAGATCGGCAGATTTCAAATTTGCTCTTGTTAGATCAGCAGCGTTCAGGTTGGCCTCATAAAGCACGGCAGACCCCATATCTGCACCCGAGAGAGTTGCACTGGAAAGATTAGTCCTAGTCAAGAATGCTTCGACAAGTCTGGCATTCCTCAACGAAGCGCCCAGCAGGTCTGAACCCATTAAGCGAGCACGACTGAGGTTCGAGTTACTCAAGTCCGCAAATGCAAGGTTAGACGTCTCCAGGGATACATTGCTTAAGTGGGCACCTCGGAGATTAGCCCAATGGAAGTTCGCTTGCTCGAAACGAACTGTCGTGAGCGCCACGGATTCACGAGTGATGCCCGTAACTGTTCCCAACACTCTCAATGCCGTTAATATATCGGCACTTGGTTGCCATCTAGTCAGCGGCGGAACCCATGGTGGATCCGGTGGTGGCGGCAACTCGGGCGAAGTGCGTGATGCCGTAGGGGAGAGAGAACTCTTGCTGGCGCTAACATGCTGGACAACGAAGGCCACGATAACTTCCTGAACGATGGAGGCATCATATGAAGAGTCTTGAGCTATCCGCTGCAGTGCGTACAGGCCGCCAATGCGGACTTCGATAGACTTTTCGGAGCTTATTTGCTCAATGGCCTTTGTGTAGCGATCTGTTATCTGACCTTGAATCTGAGACTCTAAGGTCTTCTGACCAGTCTCCCAAGTGCGTGCAGTATAAAGAAGGCCGCCCGCGGTGAAAATAAGACCAAAGAGTACACCGAACGATGTGATCCGCTGCCAGCGGCGTTCACGACGCATGTCGTATAGCTCTTGACGATCCCTTACTGGAAGGGCATCAAGTTCCGCTTGCGTGGGCGGTGTTATGCGTGGAGTGCGGTGCCGCTTCCATCCCCGCTCTACTGGGCGTGCCATCGCTACGGTGCCATCGTTGATCGCCTTCTTGCGCTTCTTCTTGGGAGAAGTGCCTGGAACAGGAGTATGCGGCTTGGTCGAAGGACCGGGCGGTCTTTCGGCATCGGACACGGAGGTGAGAGTAGCCGATCATGGGCGCAAGCGGCTAGGAAGCAGGCTCGCCAAAGGTCGGACACATGATCCAGGTGGCCGCTTAGGGGCCTTCTCGCCACGTTCCGGTCGGCGAGCCTGCCGAGAGGCGCGACGCGCAACCGATTAGTGGAAGACGGAGGCTCTGTAGGGGCACACTGACGGGTGTCCTCGGCGCGATCCAACCGTTACTCGCGCCCCGCACCGAGGACGGCAGAAGGGCTCACAAGCATGACTATTTCCCAATGCTTCCCACATAGGGCTTGTGGCGAGCCGATCGGCGGCGCTGTTGCTGGTAGGAGCTATGAGTCTTCGAGTTGAATCTTCCTACGGATCAGAAGGTTAGGGGTTCGAGTCCTCTCGGCCGCGTAGGGTCTGACCAGGAAGTTCCTTGATCTCAAGGGGCTCCCTGAGCCATTTCTAGAGGTCTGCTGTAGCAACAGCTGTAGCAGCCAAAGATCGTTCACCCTGGTTCGCCAGGGACTCGGCGGCGGCCCAAGTTCGCCAGGGTGCCGTCGAGGGAGTCGGCTGCTCGCCGCTGCACCTCGGCGGTGAAGTGCGTGTAGATATCTGCCGTGGTCGCCATCCGGCTGTGCCGAAAGGCCCCCTGGATGCCCTTCAGGTACAGGCCGGCCACGTGCAGCCATGTCGCCCTCGACCCCGCCTACGTCGGCTCCCTCAAGCAGGAGTACGTCGGCCTCTGGTATTGCCACTTCATCGAAGGCGCCTGGTGCCTCGCCGAGGGCGCCGTCTACGACATGTGGGACGGGGACATCTGTCGTCGACCTGCTCCCGCCCATCGAGCGGTGGATCGCAACTGGCGTCGGCTACGGCACCGTCAACCCGTTCGCCGCGCTCGTGCTTGGCCTCGGCGCCGACGGCCACCTCACCAGCGAATACCGCTGGATGGACGTCGGCGGCCACCCGCGCCCTCAGTACGTCGTCGTCGAGCCGAGCGCGGCCAGCTTCCGCGTGCAGCTGCATCAGCCGCCGTACAGCATCGCCTCCACGCTCAGCAACAACGAGGTCCTACCAGGGTTGAGGATGATGGTGAGCCTCTTCGCCACGGACCGGCTCAAGGTCCACCGCTCGTGCACCGGGTTCGAGGAGGTTCCTGGTTACTCGTGGGATGACGAGAAGGCCGAGAAAGGCCCCGACGAACCGATCAAGTCTGACGATCACAGCCTGGACGCTGGCCGGTACGCGGTTCACACAACGCGCGGTCTGGCAGTACCACTTGCGAGAGCCGACGCTTCTCGCAGCGTGAGGGCTATGCGAAGCCAAAGACGAGTCCTGCCAGGTAGAGCAGGATGCAGAACGCGAAACCTGCCAACATGATCAACATCCAAACGCCGATGCCTTCGAGATCTCGGCGCCTGATGTGACCACACCTGCAACAACCGCAATCGCGACGATCGCTAAAAGGAGGAACATGGGGGACTGTGCCTTTCTCGCCGAGACTATGCGATGGGTTGTACCCAGGCGCGGGTCGCGATAGACGACCAAGAGCACTGCTCTACTGATAATTAGCTTTTGGGAAGTTCCTCTCCCAAGCTCCACATTCAAGATCACCGAGTAGTGCTCGTGAAATAGATCACGACATGAAGGCGGATACGGCTTGCCCGAACGCGATGACCGCTAGGATCACTCCGATCACCCAGATACTTCGCTTCCCCCGCCTCGTGCGAGAAGGGTCCATAGCGAAGACCATTCGGATCAGCGATTCCGCTGCAGGGATGCTGAACGCGAGGATGATCCCGAACGTGAGCATCTGTGCAAGTACAGAATCGTCAGGTTCAGTAAGACCGCTCGCGATCTGTAGGACCCGGAGTTCGCCGAGGGCAAGAACGATCTGGATCATCGCCATCGTGCCTATAAGCACGCCCATCCACTTGAACCTGTAGTCCTCTGCGTCATCTTCGCCCTCCGGCGCAACTCAACGTATCGAACTGTGTATGCACGCAATTCGAGAGCGACCGCAATCGCGATAACCGGAATCACCTAGGCGAGCAGCGAGGCGTACTCCTTCGTCACATTTCGTCAGTATCACGTACTTGGGGAGAGATCCATGCCGCTGCCAAGCGGCGGCACCTGGCCGCCCCGCAACACCCAGCCCATCTACCAGCACTACGGCATCCTCGACGCCTGGTACCGCGGCGTCAGCGAACGTCTGGCAGCCATCTACGGCGACACCCGCGGCGTGAGTACGGTCGCCCCCCGCCAACCGGCCCAGCACCTACCAGGGCGGCATGGTCGGCACCCTCACCCGCTGGTTCTGGGGCCAGCTCGTCCGCTGCCGGTCCGAGACGCTCGACGGGTTGGCCCGGCTCCGCGCCTCGGGATGGAAGGTGGCGATCGTCACCAACGGGATGGCCGACAACCAGCTCGGCAAGATCCAGCAGACCGGCTTGGCTGAGGCTGTCGACGCCTACGCGCTGTCGGGGATCGAAGGGATGCGCAAACCCGACGTCGGCCTGTTCGAGGTCGCCGCCAAGAGGTGCGGGACGACCCTTGCCGACGGGGGATGGATGGTCGGTGACCACCTCGTTGCCGATATCGGCGGAGGACGATCAGCCGGTCTCCGTACCATCTGGATCGATCGGGGCACATGGCCGGAGCACGACCATCCCGCGGATCACGTAGTCACGGGCGTGCTCCAGGCGATCGAGATCCTTCTCCAGCACCAATAACCGAGGGGCTCGAATCAGCTCGCTCAAGTGATACAGCGGCTTGACGGCGTCTCGTCATCGACCAGGGCACCCTTCACGATGACCGGCATGGGGAAGCCTCACAAGCGTCAGCCAGCCAAGCCGGACTCCGCGACGGCCGCGAGTGCCGAGGAGCTCGCCATGCGCCGAGCCCAAAGCGAACACGATGCACGGCGGGCTGCCGCCGAGAACCAAGGGCAAGAGTGGAAGATCCCTCCGGGGGAGAAGGAGCGACGAGCCACGCAAGCCGCCCTCGCACGTGGCCGAGCCCGCACACCGGGAACCCCGGAGTTCAAGAACCGCGAACGCCAGCGAGACGCCGCCCGGGATGACGAAGCGATCTGGAACAGCGCCCATGATCCAGAAGCGTTCGGTTCCGAAGACTGGTGAGCGGATGCCCGTACCCCAGATAGGCAGGGCACGACGAGGGCACATCAGAGCGCGAAACCACCAGACAAGGCGAGACACAGCGAGGTGCCGAACCGCAGGTCAGCGGCCATCCGGCGGCATCGGCGCGGGGCTCAGCCGCCGCCCTTGCTGAAGTGCTGGTAGTCCTTGGTGCCGGACCAGTAGCCGCCCCATTCCCAGCCGACCGCGGCGAACGTGCGGACCACCCGGTCGCCGGGGTTGATCACGCCCTTGCCCTTCATCGGGCGTTCGGTGAACTCGCGGGCGTTGTCGTGGGCCGTGGAGCCGGACGCCGTGACGTACGGGTTCTCGCGCGGGTTCACGTCGACCGCCTGGCCGTAGGCGTGGTTGGACCAGCTGCTCGACCCCGTGGCGCGGCGGCAGTTGAAGGCCGAGGTGTTGTCGGCGTCGATCGAGGCGTAGTCGCTGCCCTTGTAGACGTCGACGGGCTCCATGCGGTTGATGGGGTACCGCATGGCGTACAGCTTCTTGAAGACGGTGACGATGTCGTCTGTGACGGTTTCGCGGACGACGAGTTCGCCGGTGTGGGCCTGGTCGTCGAAGCCCCAGTAGGTCATGGTGATCAGGCGGAGGTCCCGGTAGTGGACGGGGCAGCCGGGGCGCCAGGAGTGGGGGAGCCGGTCGGGGTCGAGTTTGCTCACCTTCGCCTGGAAGGCGGGCGGGCCGGTGGGTGACGGCGCGGGGGTCGGGTCGACGGCGGGCGCGGTGGAGGCGGCGGGGTCGGCGGTGGAGGTCGACGTGGCCGCGGGATCGGTGGACGGGGCGGTCGCGGGCGTCGGGCCGGTGGCGCCTGGGCTCGCCGACGCGACGGGGGCGGTGTTGGCGCCGCATGCGGTGACCAGCAACGATACGGCGGCGATGACGCGTTTCACCTTTTCCAAAGTAGCGCGCTCTACGGCACGACCAGTACCGTTCGCCGCGCGTGCCGTATCAAACCTCGGGACACGGACGCGTGCCAGGGCGAGCGGGAGCGGCCGACGACGATGGCGTCGGCCCGGTGGGTGGCGGCGAGCGTTTCGAGCTCTCTGGCGGCCTCGCCGCGCACGCTGACGAAGCGCCAGGGCACGCCGTGGTGGCCCATCTCCTCGCGCAGGTCGTCGATGAGGTCCTCGGCGGGGTCGGGGATGACCGGGGAGCCGACCCAGAACCACAGGGTGGTGCTGGTGAGGGATTCGACGAAGGCGACCAGCAGGCCGGCCCCGTCGCGGCGGGCGAGCCCCGCGGCGTACGCGAGGGCGTTGCGGCTTGGGCCGGTGCCGTCGTAGCCGACGACGAGCAGGCCCGCGCCGTCCTTGCCTATCTCGAACCGGCCGTCGGGGAGCCGGTTGGCCAGCGGTTCCACGGCGCCGCTCTCAACGGGTGAGGTCCACGGCGTGCCGGCCGCGACGGGCCAGCTCGCGCAGCGTGGCGGCCGCGTAGCCGGCCAGCGTGAGGAAGGCGCCCGCGGCCAGCAGGCCGCCGATCCACACGTCGTTCACGGTGGCGTCGGTCCAGGCGGCGCCGCGCGGCTGGTAGCCGGTCACGAAGGGGGCGGCGACCAGCCAGAGGCCGCCGACGAACAGCAGCGCGAGGGCGCCGAGGCCCAGTGTGGTCTTCATCGCCGGTGTCCGTTGGTGGTGGTGAGGTCTTCGCGCAACGCCACGACGAGCGGCGCGAGCATGGTCGCCAGTTCCGCCGACGACATGCCGGGGGGTGCGGGCTCGGGTGCGGGTTCTGGTTCGGGTTCGGGGGCGCGCTGCCGTACGGTGACCAGCCCGCGGGCCACCAGGTCCTCGTGGATGGCGGCGGCGAACGCCACCACGCCCACCAGGCCGGCGACGGTGACGCCGAGCCCGGTGAAGAACTCCACGTTCGTGGCGTCGATCCAGTCGTCGAACTCGGGCTGGGTGCCCAGCGCGAAGGGTGCGACCATCAGCCACAGCCCGGCGATCGACGCCAGGGCGGCCGTGACCGCGCCCACGAACCTGCGCATCATCGTGCGGCTCCTTCGGGGACGGTGTTGACGGACGGCACGGCGCGGGCCAGCAGCGCGCGCGAGGTGGGGCGCAGCACGGCGCCGGCGACGGCTCTGGCCCGGTCGCCTTCGGGTCTGTTGTCGGGTGGCGCCATCCGGGCGACCGCGCTGACCAGCGCGGACGGCCTGCCGTCCGCGTGCTCGACGCGCTGGGCGATGAGTTCGAGCAGCAGGCCCGCGAGGACCAGGTCGTCCTTGCCGGGCGGTGTGGACGGCGCCGCCTCGGCGGGGCCGTGTCCCCGCAGCGGCAGCTCCTTCAGGAACAGCACCGCGAAGAAGCCGAGCACCGCGATGGGCACGCCGACCAGGAAGACGGTCTCCAGGCCTCTGGTGAAGGCTTCGAGCACGATGCCCTTGACGGGTTCGGGCAGCTGCTGGATGTCGGCGGGGCTGCCGAGGCTGAGCGAGCCGCCGCCGGGCGGCCTGACGTGCGCGGCCCGCATGAGCTCGGCCATCTCGTCCTTGAGCCGGTTGGACAGGATCGCCCCGAACGCGGCGACGCCGACCGCCCCGCCCAGCGAGCGGAAGAACGCCACGCCCGAGGTGGTGGCGGCCATGTCGCGTAGTTCGGAGCCGTTCTGGGCGGCGAGGATGAGCATCTGCATCGACAGGCCGAGCCCGATGCCGAGCACCGCGACGTCCACGCCGATCAGCCACTGCGTCGAGTCGACGTGCAGTCGCGAGAGCAGGAACAGTCCGACGGCGACCAGCAGCAGGCCGACGACCGGGAAGATCTTCCACCTGCCGGTCCTCGTGACGATCTTTCCGGAGATCACGCCGGACAGGAACAGCGAGAACACCATCGGCAGCGTCATCAGGCCCGAGGCGGTCGGGCTCATGCCCTTGACGATCTGCAGGTACTGCGGCAGGTAGATCATCGCGCCGAACATCGCCATGCCCACGAAGAGGGAGGCCAGGCTGGTGAGCACGAACGTCCGGTTGCGGAACAGCCGGGGCGGCAGGATCGGGTTGCGGGCGGTGCGCTCGGCGAACACCGACAGCAGCAGCATGACGACCGCGACGGCGCCGAGGAAGTAGGTCCAGAACGAGTTCCAGGCGAACTCGTGCCCGCCCAGCGTCAGCAAGAGCATCAGCGCGCTCGCGCTGGCGGTGATCGTCGTGGCGCCCCAGATGTCGATCGAGGTGTTCCGGTTGGTCGCCGGCAGCCTGAGCACCTTCTGGATCACCGCGAACGCCACCACGGCGAACGGGATGCACACGTAGAAGCACCAGCGCCAGCCCAGCCAGTCGGCGTCGACGATGAACCCGCCGAGCAGGGGGCCCGCGACGGTGGAGATGCCGAAGACCGCGCCCATGTAGCCGGAGTAGCGCCCCCGCTCGCGCGGGGGCACGATGTCGCCGAGGATCACCTGGGACAGCGCGGACAGACCGCCCACCCCCAGACCCTGTACGGCACGCGCCGCGATGAGCTGGCCCATGTCCTGCGAGAGCCCGGCGGCCAGCGAGGCGGCGACGAACAGGCCGAGGGCGATCTGGAAGAGCAGCTTGCGGCCGTAGACGTCGGACAGCTTGCCCCACAGGGGGGTCGACACGGTCATCGTGAGCATGGTGGCCGAGGCGACCCAGGAGTACTGCTCCTGCCCGCCGAGCTCGCCCACGATGGTCGGCAGCGCCGTACCCACGACCGAGGTCGAGATCATCGAGGTGAGCATGGCCAGCATCAGCCCCGACATCACCTCGAGGATCTCTTTGTGGGTGTACTGCCTGGTTTGTGCCATGCCAGCGAGTATACGTCTGTTTACTAGCCGCGCGGCAAGTGCGATTAGGCTTCAGCCATGGAGGTCCGGGTACGGGATCGCGAAGCGACCAGGGAACGCCTGCTCACGGCGGCACGCGCGCTGTTCACCGAGCACGGCTACGAGCAGGTCACCGTACGCATGATCGCCGCCGCGGCCGACGCCAACCTCGCGCTGGTCGGCCGCTACTTCGGCTCCAAGGCGGGCCTGTTCGGCGAGGTGCTGGCGGGCGAGCCGTCGGTCGCCAGGGTGCTGGACGGCGACACGGCAGGGCTGCCCAGGCGGCTGGCCGAGTACGCGGCGCAGCGCATGCACTCCGACCCCGAGAGCCCCATCCTGCGCACGCTGGAGCGGTCGGCCGGCGACCCCGAGGTGCAGGCGCTGATGACCGAACGGCTCAGGACCGCGGTCGTGCAACCACTGGCGGCCCGGCTGGGCGGGGACGACGCGCACGCCCGCGCCCGCCTGGCGACGGCGGTCTTCCTGGGCATCGGGTCGGTACGGCGGCTGCTCGGCCCGGCGGATCCGTCGGCCGACGACATCGACCGCCTGACCGCGGTGTTCGAGGCCTGCCTGCGGTGAGGCTCAGCCGGTCAGGTCGGCGAGCCTGTCCAGCGCCAGGCCCCACGGGAAGGCCGCCGCGTGGCCGGCGTCCGCGGTGGCCGGTGGCGGCTCGAACTCTCCCGGGCCCAGCAGCACCGCGACCCCCTCGGCCCGCAGGCTCGCCACGTTCCTGACGAACGGCGCCCGCGAGGCCAGCGCGCTGTTGACGAACGGCAGCACGACCACCGGGATCCCCAGCCCGGGGGCCTCCGCCAGGACGCCCAGGGCGTAGGTGTCGGTGATGCCCGTCGCGAACTTGTTGACCGTGTCGAACGTGGCGGGCGCCACCACGATCGCGTCGGCCCGCGGCGGTTTCGGCTCGTCGGGCCCGCGGTACCTGCTGCGTACCGGGCGCCCGGTCTGCTCCTCCAGCGCGGCGACGTCGATGAAGCCCAGCGCGGAGGGGGTGGAGACGACCTGGACGGCCCATCCGGCGTCCTGCGCCATGGCGACCAGCCGCCCGACGCCTCCCGCCGGTACGGCCGCGCACACGATGACGTACAGGACCTTGCTCATACCAGCGGAAGGTTAACGCCTCAGCCCTCCCCGATGAAGCGCTCGCCCGCGGCCTCGATGCGCAGGATCTCCGTCCTGAAGAAGCGGGCCAGCTCGGCGCAGGCGGCCGGATCGACCGGGCCTCCCTCGCGTCTGGGCAGGTCGGGGTAGGGACTGCCGATGACGAAGATGTTCTCGTCGTTGTAGTTGTTCGCCGGCTCGGTGTAGTTGAACGAGCCCGCGATGACCGTGGCGTCGTCGATGACCATGAGCTTGTGGTGGAGCTTGCCGAAGGCGGGGCCGCGCTTGGGGAAGTACAGCTCGATGTTGGCGCGGTCGAGGTCATGGGTGGCCGCCCACTTCTGCGCCCCCTGGCCGGGGTCCATCGCTCCGGTGACGGCCCGCCCGGCCGCGGCCAGGGCGATCATCGCGTCGTCGATGCCGGAGGAGCCGGAGAAGGTGAAGATGGCGAAGTCGACCCGGTCGGTCGCCTTGAGCATCTGCTTCATGATCTCCAGCTCGGGCGCGTGGTCCGGGGCGAACAGCACCTTCACCGGGATGCCGTTGAGGCTGTAGGCGGCCGGGACCTTGCCGTGGGCACCGCGGCCGAACTGCCCGGCGCGCATCTGGTTGAACTCGGTCGTGTACGCCAGGCAGACCCGCGCGTCATGAAATATCACGACATGGTTGAGGTTGCGGTGGCAGTCGGTGCCGGTGAAGTTCGCCGACCCCGACAGGATCGCCGACGTGGGCAGGGCCCGCTCGCGGTAGTCGCGGATGATGAACTTCTGGTGGAAGATCGCCGGGTTGTAGTCGGCCTTCACGTCGACGTCGCAGCGCAGCAACGCGGCCAGGATCTTCCTGTTCGGCTCCAGGCTGCGGGCGCCCGTCTCCTCCCCCCACTGGACACGCCGGCGCGCGGCCGCCTCGTCCTCCCCCGCCCGCGGGATGATCTTCGGCAGCTTCGCGGAGACCAGATAGTCCTGTTCCAGCACCATGCGGACGTCCACCCCGCGGAAGCGGGCGTCGAGCACGGCCTGGGCGATGGGCTCGGAGTCGAGCTCCTGGACGGCGATGTCGAGGGACCGCTGGGCGCCGTCGATGAAATCGATGATCACGTGCTCGAGGTCGTCTGCCGCGCCCAGCTCGGTCGGCCCGACGAACGCCTCGATCTTGCCACCGGCGAACATCGTCATACGGTAAGCGTTCCACTACAGCAGGTGGCAGACAAGCATCACCCGCGACGGGCGTACCGCATCCCGCCGACGGCACGCGCCGCGGGCCGGGCGGAGCCCGGGGGTCAGCCCTGGGGGGTGACGATGAGGCCGTAGATGATCATGATGCAGACGCCGATCCCGATCAGCGACCAGATCGGGAAGGCGGCGATGAACAGGAACTGCCCGAGCATCGCCAGCGCCGCCATGAAGATGCCGGCCCATCGCGCCCACCCCTGCCCCATCAGGAGACCGGCGCCGGTGGCGATCTGCAGCGCGCCGATCACCAGCCAGATCCAGCCCCACGTGTTGTAGTCGAGCACCAGGAGCCGGCCGTCGGGGGCGAGGAAGTAGCTCTCCTTGACCAGGGCGATGAACCCCTCGATGACGTTGAACACGCCCATCATGACGCCGAGCATCCCGGCGAATCCGTACCATCCGGTCTGCATCGGCTGGCGGAAGGTGGGGCCGTGCGGGGTGGAGGCGGTTGTCATCGCGAGCTCCTCTCACCGATCCCGGCAGGTACTGCCGAGCCCATTCAGCGGTGGTCATTCCCTGATTGTGGATAGCGCTAGTAACCGATCCGACAAAGTTCTCGTAAGGAAAGTAACTGGCGGTGCCAGACGGACGACAGCGCCCTCCGGCGATCCGATGGCACGAGTTTCCGCGCGGCTGTCCGGATCGGGCCGCGCCGATCGTCACTAGGGTGCAACCACCGAGAGGAGACCCTGGCGATGAAGTACGTGATGTTCGTCTGCACCGACACGGAACCGGACACCGACCCCGCCGCGACGCCCGACATCGACACGTGGGTGGCCGAGAACGACGCCGCCGGCCGGCGGCTGCAGGGGATGGTGCTGGCGCCGAAGTCGACCGCGACGACGGTGCGCGTGCGCACCGGCGAACTGCTCGTCTCGGACGGCCCGTTCGCCGAGACCAAGGAGGTGATCGTGGGCTTCGACCTGCTCGAGTGCGCGAACCTGGACGAGGCCATCGAAGTCGCCCGCACCCATCCGATGGCCCGTGGCGGACGCATCGAGATCCGCCCGCTGGCCGACTTCGAGCAGTGACCGGTCCGGAAGGGGCCACGGCGGTCCAGGCGGCCGCGACCGCGGCCGCCGACGCCTATCCGCGTATCGTCGCGGCGCTGATCCGCGTCACGGGCGACTGGACCCTGGCCGAGGACTGCGCACAGGAGGCCCTGGCCCTGGCGCTGGAGCGCTGGCCCGCGGACGGCGTGCCGGCCAACCCGGGCGGCTGGCTGATGACGGTCGCCCGCAACCGGGCCCTGGACGTGTTGCGGCGGGCGTCCGTCGAACGGCGCAAGCTGCACGAGCTGGCGGTGGCGACGCTCACCGCCGCCACCGAGGAACCGGCACCGGAGGAGATCGTGGACGACCGGCTTCGCCTGATCTTCACCTGCTGCCACCCGGCCCTCGGACCGGAGGCGCGGGTGGCGCTGACGCTGCGCACGATCTGCGCGGTGCCGACCGCGGACATCGCGCGGGCGTTCCTGGTCACCGAGTCCACGATGACCCGGCGGCTGACCCGGGCGAAGACGAAGATCGCGCAGGCGGGCATCCCGTACCAGGTCCCCACCGGCGTGACCCTGACCGAGCGGCTCCCGGGCGTGCTGGCCGTGCTGTACCTGCTGTTCACCCACGGCTACAACGCCGACGGGGAGCCGGCGTTCGCCGAGGAGGCGATCAGGCTGGCCAGGCTGCTGGTGCGGCTCATGCCCGGACAGCCCGAGGCGGCGGCGCTGCTCGCCCTCTTCCTGTTCCAGCACTCCCGGCGCCACGCCCGCCGGGACGCCGAAGGCCACCTGGTCACCCTCGACAAGCAGGACCGGTCCCGCTGGGATCACGCCGCGATCGGCGAGGCCGTGGGCATCCTGGCCGCTCTGCGGCACCTCGGGCCCTACGCGCTGCAGGCGGAGATCGCCGCCTGCCACGCGACCGCGACGTCCGCGGCCGACACCGACTGGCGCCGGATCGCCTCCTGCTACGACCGGCTCGTACGGCTCCAGCCGGGTCCGGTGATCGAGCTGAACCGCGCCGTGGCGCACGGCTACGCGTACGGGCCCGCGGCCGGGCTCGCCCTGCTCGAACAGGCTCACGCCGGCGGCGCGCTCGACGACTACCCGCTGGCCATCGCCGCCGAGGCGGACCTCACCGCCCGCGCCGGCGACCGGGAACGCGCCGCCGTCCTGTTCCGGCAGGCGGCAGCACGGACCCACAGCGCGTCCGAGCGCCGGGGGCTGCTCGTCCGCGCCGCCGAACTGTAGAGAGTCGTCGAGAAGGGAACGTCCATGGACCTGCTCACCGCCCTCAACGGCCAGCGCCGGCACGTGCTCGGCATCGTGGACGGCCTGACCGAGGAGCAGCTGCGCCGGCCGGTGCTGCCGTCCGGCTGGTCGTGCCTGGGGCTGGTCAACCATCTGGCGCTGGACGTCGAACGGTTCTGGTTCGGCGCGGTGGTCGGCGGCCGGCGGGCCGCGATCGACGAGCTGGCCGGGACGGCCGACGCCTGGCAGGTCGGGCCTGACGTACCCGCCCGTGACGTGCTCGACCGCTACCGCCAGGAGATCGACCTCGCGGACGCCGTCATCACCGCCACTCCCGAGGACGCCGCGACCGCCTGGTGGCCGCAGGACCTGTTCGGCGACTGGCGGCCGCGCACCCACCGTGACGTGCTCCTCCACGTGATCACCGAGACCGCCTGCCATGCGGGGCACCTGGACGCGGGCCGCGAGCTGATCGACGGCAGGCAGTGGCTCGTCCTGCCGTGACCGCCGTGGCGCCGAGTCCGCCTTTCACCGCGCGAGGGGCGCGGCGGGACAGGTAGACCCGTGTGACGGAGTTCCAGGAGAAGCGTGCCTTCAGGGAGCGGCCGGTGGCCGTGGTCAGCGGATGACGCGGCCGCGGTGGATGACGCGGGCGGGTGTGCGCAGGACGGCGAGATCGGTGCGCGGGTCCAGGTCGTAGGCGACCAGGTCGGCGGGGGCGTCGTGGTCGAGCACGGGAAAGCCGAGGAAGGCGCGCGCCGTCCAGGAGGCCGCGCCCAGAGCCGCGGCGGCGGGCATGGGGGCGGCCGCCAGGTGGCGCACCTCGCCGGCCACCCGGCCGTGGGGGAGTTCGGGCGTCCCGTAGCTGTCGGTCCCGGCCAGCACCGTCACGCCGGCCTCGTGCGCGGCCGACACCAGCGGCGCCAGGCGGGCGTGGGCCGCCCGGAACCACGAGCGGAACCGTTCGGAGCCGGAGGAGCGGGCGACCTGCTCGAAGGTCTCCCAGACGGTGAACGTGGGCACCAGGGCGGTCCCCTGGCGGGCCATCCGGTCCAGCAGGGCCGGGTCGAGGCCCAGACCGTGTTCGAGGCTGTCCACCGCGGCCGCGACGGCGGCCTCGGCGCCCGCCGCCGTCTGCGCGTGGACGGCGACCCGGCCGCCCATGGCGTGCACCCGCCGGGTCAGCTCGGTGAGCACGCCGACGGGAAGCGGCGGCGCGTCGAGCCCCTCCTCGCCGACCACCCAGTCCGCGTAGACCTTGCACCAGCCGCCGGACGCGCGGGCCTCCTCGACCGCCGCGTCCGCCAGTTCGGGCTCGCCGACGTGCCGCGCCCATCCGTCGTAGAACGTGCCTGGCACGCCCAGCCAGCGACCGGCCGAGACGACGCGCGGCTGGTCCGGTTCCGCGCCGAACCACGCGGGGAGCCGGTCGGCCGAGCCGGGCACGCGCAGGAGCGTCACGCCGGCCGCCAGGTGCTCGCGGCCGTGCCTGCGGAGCAGCGCCGGGTCGAGCGGGTCGCCCGGACGAAGGGCGCCTGGATGCGTGTGCGCGTCCACGAGCCCCGGCAGCAGCCAGCCGCCGTCCACGACCGTGGTCGCGTCCGGCAGCGGCTCGCGCGTCAGCCTGCCGTTCGCGATCCAGAACTCGGCCCACTCCTCGGACGGCAGCGCGACGCCGCGCACGCGCAGCCGCTCCTGACGGCGGCCCGGTCGTGTGTCGTTCGCCATGCTCGGCAACCCTCGTCCGGAACGTTCCCCGGCGATGGCGGGAAAACCGCGAGAACCGCGTGGGCCTGACCGGGGCCGCCGGAGGATAACCGGGCCAAGCCAACCCCTCAAGTCCCGAAATTTCGTGGCATGACGGTTGATGTCGTGTCTGACCTACTTGAGACGAGCTTCCTGCCACGTCTCCGAGGTGAACGACCGTATGCCCACATCCGACAAGCCCTCCACGGCCGGCGTCAGGCGCCGGCTCGCCGCCATGGCGGCGATCGCCACCGTGGTGGTCGCGGGCCCCGTGGCAGGCGCCGCCGCCGGCACCGCCGCTCCGTCCCGCGTTCCCGCCACGGCACCGAGCGAGCAGCGTCTCGCGTGGGCTCCGTGCGCGCACGCCAAGGGCTTCCAGTGCGCCACGCTGGAGGTCCCGCTCGACTACGCCGACCCGTCCGGGACGTCGATCAGCGTCGCCGTCATCCGGTCGAAGGCGACCGACCCGAGCCGGCGCCTGGGGTCCTTGGTGTTCAACTTCGGCGGCGGCGCCACCGGCGTCTCGATGCTCCCGGAGGACGCCCCGGCCTACGCCACCCTGCACACCCGCTACGACCTGGTCAGCTTCGACCCGCGAGGGCTGGGACAGAGCACGCCGGTGGACTGCAGCAGCTACCGGCCCGCCGGCGCGACCGCACCCGACCTCGCGACCGCCGCCGGCCGCAGGGCCATCAGGGCGGAGTTCGTCGCGTTCAACCGGGCCTGCGCGAAAGGTTCCGTGAACCTGCGGCACCTCGACACCGAGAACGTCGCCAGGGACATGGACACGCTGCGGGCCGCCCTCGGCGACGACAAGCTCAACTACTTCGGCACCTCGTACGGCACGATGCTCGGCGGGGTGTACGCGGGCCTGTTCCCCGGCAAGGTCGGGCGCTTCATGCTCGACTCGGCCATGGACGGCGACCTCTACGTCGACGGCAAGGAGTTCGTCAAGAGCCAGGTCGTGGCGTTCGAGCGGGTGCTGAACAGGTTCCTCGACGACTGCGTCAGGAGCAGCTCCTGCCCTCTGGGCGGCAGCCGGGAGAAGGCGTACGCGCGCGTGACGGAACTGGTCGCCGATCTGAACGCCGAACCCCTCGATGTCGCCAAGGGCAAGAAACTGACCGGGACGGACGCGATCACCGGCATCGGCGCCGCCCTCTACTCCCGTCACTCCTGGCCGGCGCTGCGCGAGGCCCTCACCCAGGCCTACGACGGCGACGGCGCCGCGCTGCTGGACATGGCGACGGCGTATTCCGGCGTCACCGGCGGATGGCACGTGACGTTCTGCGCGGACACGGCCTACCGCCCGGCCCTGGACGAGTTCGCGCGCGTCGTCCCGGAGTTCACCGAGGCCTCCCCGCTGTTCGGCCCCTGGACCGTCGCCGAACTCATGAGCTGCGCCGGGTGGCCCCGCGGTGACGGTTCGGCCGCTCGCGTGGACGCGACCGGTTCGGCGCCGATCCTGGTCGCCGGCGTGACCAACGACCCGGCGACGCCGTACGAGCAGTCGGTCTCCCTCGCCACCAAGCTGCGGACGGCCACGCTGATCACGCTGGACGGCGACGGCCACGGCGCCTACTTCACCGGCGACGCCTGCGTCAAGAACGCCATCGACGACTACCTGCTGTACGGCACGCTGCCCGCCGCAGGCACCACCTGCTGAAACGCTCCTGATGGCCCCGGGCGGGCGGCCGGGGCCATCAGGCTGACACACCGAAGGCGGCGAACCTGCGATCTCACCGCGAGCCGGGTTAGCCTCGTGCTGGGCATCCGGCGTCTCCCCCGGTCAGGTGGCCCTGGCAGCACACACCACCGTGATCGGAGGCAGGTCATGTCCCACCATCTCAGCGGCCCGAACCTGCGACCGCCGTCCGGTGACGCGCGCCTCGACCTCACCGACGTGTTCGCCTTCCGACCGCCGCGCGCTCCGGAGAGCACCGTGCTGGTCATGGACGTGAACTCGTTCTCGTTCGACCCGACCCACGGCCCGCACCTCCACCCTGACGCGGTCTACCGGCTCAACATCGACAACGACGGCGACGCCCGCGCGGACGTCGCCTTCAGCTTCGTCTTCTCCGCGCCCAGGGAAGGCCGCCAGACCGTCACCGTCTTCCACGGCACCGGCGAAGCCGCGAGGTCGTGGGAGGCGGCGGGTGACCAGGTGCTCACCGACGTCCCGGTGAGTTTCGGGCCCGAGCCGGAGATCGCGGAGACGGACTGGCTCCGGTTCTCCGCCGGGCTGCGCAGCGATCCGTTCTTCGCCGACCTGGAGGGCATCGGCAAGGGCTTCCAGTGGACCGGCGCCGACACCATGGCGGGCAGGAACGTCGTCGGCATCGTCCTGGAGGTGCCCGACCGGGTCCTGGGCGCCGAGCCGGGCATCGGCGTGTGGGGCCGGGTCTGCCTGCGCCGGGACGGCGAGCTGGTCTCGGTGGACCGCGGCGCGCACCCGTCGCTGACCGCCTACTTCAACGCCGAGGAGGCCAAGGAGGGCTACAACCGCGGCGAGCCCGCCGACGACGTGGCCACCTACCTGGACGCCTGGACCGCGGCGCTCCAGCACACCGGGGGCTACACCGCCGAGGCCGCACGCGACCGGCTGGCCACCGTCCTGCCGGACATCCTGCGTTTCGACAGGTCCGCGCCCGCCGCCTACCCCAACGGCCGCCGCCTCGACGACGACGTCACCGACGTCCGCATCGGGATGGTCACCGACGGCAGGGTCCCGGACGACGGGATCGGCCCGCATACCGACCTGCTGCCCGACTTCCCGTACCTGGGCACCCCGCATCCGCAGACGTGATGCCGCCCTATTTCTGGTCGACCCTGTGGAACGCCGCGCTGATCGTGGCGCTCTACTACCTGCTGCCGCTGGAGGAGGCCAGGTACGGCTGGGGGGCGTGGGCGCGGCTGGGCGTGTTCGTGGTCGGCGTGCTCCTGCTGGTCTGGGGTGTGGTGCTGGCGGCGCGGCGGCAGGCGGCGACGGACCGGGCATACCTTCCGGTGAGCGGCCTCATCCTGCTCACGCTCGGCGGCCTCGTGCTGTTCGCGCTGGCCGACTTCACCGTCGCGACCCGGTTGGACGGGCAGTTCGTCGGGCTGACGACCAAGACCGACGCCCTCTACTTCTCGATGACCACCTTCGCCACCGTCGGCTTCGGCGACATCCACGCCTCCGGCCAGCTCGGCAGGGGGCTCCTCCTGGTCCAGATGACGTTCAACCTGGTCGTCCTGGCGACGGCGGCGAGCCTGATGTCCCTGCGGATCAAGGAGCGGGTCGGGCAGCGGGAGCAGAGACCGCACGACTAGGTGTACTGACCGTCGCATCGATCCGGATCTGGCTTCGGGATCCTGTCGTGTGAGCTACTGGACGCGCCCTGGTCGACCGGCTGACGTGGCGCCGACGGCCGCCTCGGGTGCGGCGACCGTGAGAATCGGCTCCAATACGCCCGGAAAGCGAGCCTCCAGGTCGTCACGACGCAGCGTCATGTAGCGGGCCTTGCCCTCGGAGCGAGTCGAGGTGATGCCCGCCTCACGCAGAATGCGCCAGTGATTGGAGAGCGTGGAACGCGGGACGTTCAGGTGTTGCGGGCTGCAGGGCACCTCGCCGTCTGCGGCCATCAGGCGCACCAGGCCCAAGCGGACGGGATCGCCGAGCGCGTGTAGCACGGCGACCAGATCCATGTCTGCCGTCTTGGGCTCGGTCGGCGATCGCATCCCGCTCTCCTGATGTCGGTCTGAGTTGACATGTCCCGATCCGACCAGCATAGGATCATTTCCATATTTCGAGAAAATGGAAATGATCATGGAGTGTCGCATGGCCACCCGTACCACCTACGCCCGCATCTATGTCGACGACCTGGACACCGCTCTGCCCACCTTCGAAGCCCTCACCGCCGCCCGGCCGGGGCTGCGCTTCCCCTACGGGAACCTCGAGCTGGCGAGCATCGGCGACTACCTCCTGGTCTCAGGCACCCCAGAGGCGCTGGCGCCCTACCGCGACGTGCAGGCCACCGTCATCGTCGACAGCCTCGATGATGTCTTCGCCATCGTTGAGCGCGAGGGAGGCGACACCCTTGACGGCCCGAACGAAGTCCCCACTGGACGCAACCTGACGATCCGCCACCCCGGCGGCGCGATCATCGAATACGTCGAGTTCGACTCCGCCAAGGTCCAGGCTCAATCGGCGCAGTAGAAGTTCGGGACAGGCCCTAGCCCAGCCGTACGGTGACCGTGGCCGAGCCGCCGCCGGCACCGGCCAGCGGGCCCCACACGAGCGTCAGCGCCGCGCCCGTCGTGGCGGCCGACAGCAGCGGGTGCCCGCCGAGCACCCCGGCCACCGGCCGTTCCCACGTCACCGTGAGCTCGTCCAGAGCCTCCCGCGGGTCGGCCACGGTTAGCGTGGCCGTGCCGTCGTCCCTCTCCCTGACGAGGACGGCGCACGGCGCGGAGGCGGAAAGCGCTCCCGCGCCGCCCTCGGTCCAGAAGTTGACGGCGGTGACGCCGAGCGAGGGGACGGCCACGCCCTGCTGCGCCGAGGTGTTGGCCAGCACGCGCAGCCATCCCAGGTCGGCGGCGCGTGCCCGGGTCGCGGCCGCGCTCGCTCCCGGCATGAGCAGGTAGAGGTATCCGGCCGCGCGCGGGTCGACGCCGTGGTCGAGCCAGAGCGTCACGTAGCCGCGCGTCGCCGCGCCGCCCGAACGCCTCTCGCGCAGCGTGCGCAGCGGGGCGCAGGGCAGCACGTAGCCGCCGTGGCCCTCGAGGTGCGCCCAGCCCGCCACGCGGTCGACGGTCAGCGGCGCGTCGGTCCTGCGGTTGTCCACGACGGTCTCGACAGGGACGCCGTCGTCGCTCGTGATGCCGGCGCCCATGCAGACCACCGCGTCATCGAGGAAGACCCACGACTTGACGGCCTCCATCGTGCTCTCCAGGCCGTTGAGGTGCTGGCCGACCGTGGCGTACGTGCCGTCGGTGGCGCCGCCGACCCAGCGGCCCGGCGGGCAGGTGTCGCCCCATGCGCCGCCCGCGCCGTCGGGCAGCCGCCGGGTGGAGACCGTCGTGCCGGGCAGGCGGTAGGGGTCGACGGTCTGCCAGAAGGAGTCGGAGTACTGCTCGCCGTGGCCGTCGGCCCACCAGTAGAGCATGCCGGAGCCGGTGTGCCAGCCCCGCAGGTTCTCGCCGTTGCCGTGCTCGTAGTGGCCGATCCTGGCCGAGGCCATGCTGAGCCCCGCGCACCAGCCGGGCCTGCGGTGGACGGCTCGGGCGCTCTTCGGCAGCAGCCGGTGCCCGGCGGGTTCGGCGAGCGCGGGGATCGTGTCGTCGGCCATGAGTGCCGCCAGGCGGGCGTGGGCGGCCGGGTCGAGCGCGGGGCGGTGCGCGGCCCGCCGTACCCATCCCTTGACCATGCCCTGCCAGCGGATCCGCTCGGCGGCCGAGGCCGACTCGCCCAGCAGCAGGATCGCGGCGGCGATCTCGTGTCCTTTCCGGTGGTCGCCGTAGGGCCGCCTGCCGATTCCCCTGCCGCTGACCAGGTCCATGCAGAACCCGTCGTGGACGAACGGCGCGAACGACCGCTCGACCGCGTCGAAGACGTTCTGGTCGGTGAGCTGCCACGGCGTGCCGCGCAGCACCGCGAACAGCGTCGCCAGGCCGGACAGCAGCACCAGCCCGTACCCGCCCTGGTAGGGGATGGTGGCGTGCTGGATGAAGGAGCCGTCGGGGTAGATCCCGTCGCCCTCCCGCACGTACGGGAAGACGGGGGCGAGCGCCGAGACGGCCTGCGCGGCCCTGTCGCCGTCGGCGGCGAGCATGGCGCGCAGGAGCATGACCGTGCACTGGTCGACCCTGTTGGCGCCGGTGCTGGTGCCGCTGTAGTCCTCGAGCACGCATGCGGGCAGGAAGTGGTCCACGGCCTCGGCCAGCGCCCGGCTCCGCGGCTCGCCCAGGTGCGGG
This sequence comes from Nonomuraea sp. NPDC004354, assembly GCF_053602555.1. NCBI lineage: Bacteria > Bacillati > Actinomycetota > Actinomycetes > Streptosporangiales > Streptosporangiaceae > Nonomuraea > Nonomuraea sp. NPDC004354. The sequence continues at coordinate 192,256 of NZ_JBSGDV010000002.1, forward strand.
CCGATCAGCACGGCCGCGTCGAGGAGCCGCAGGGGGACGCCGATCTGCCAGTTCCACCAGTTGCCCGCGGGCTCGGCGCCTGCGGTGTACACCTGGCGCCGGTAGTGGTCGATGCCGGTCGCCACGGCCGCCGCCAGCGTGGGGTCGCCGGTCAGGCCGGTGCCCGTCACGGCGTACGCGCGGGCCATGGCCCGCAGCCGCGCGGGGGTCTCGTCGAACGAGGGGAAGGCCAGCCCCGGCCAGAGCGACCCGTCGTCCGGGCGCATGGTGTCCCGGTAGCCGGCCGCCGTCGCCCCGAGCACCGCCACCCTCCTCCGGTACGGCCCGGCCGCGACGGCGCCCTCCGGCTCCGCCGTGACCTCGCGCCAGCGCCGGCGCAGCGCAGGGAAGGGATCGCCGGCCCGGCCCGCCCGCGCCAAGGAATCGCCGGCCCGGCCCGCCGTCGCCGGAACGGGATGGCCGGTCCGAGCCGCCGACGCCGGAAAGGGGTCGCCGATCCGGCCCGCCGGCACCGCCCCGGCCGCGACCGCGACGGCGCCCAGATGGAGGAACGACCGCCGGGAGAAGCCGCGCACGCCTTGATTATGCGGACTCGGTCACCCGCGCGGCACGCGGTCGGCCAGCCGCCTGGCCAGACGCTGCGCCGGCAACTCGACCAGCCGGTGCGTCGCGTACGCGAGCGGCAGCAGCACGAGGACGTACGACCAGGCCGACGGCAGCAACCGCAGCAGCAGCGGGTGGAGCAGGTACGTCGAGTAGCTGATCACGCCGAGATGGGTCAGGAGGCGCGGATACCGCAGCCGCCGCAGCGCGAACGCCGCCGCGAAGCACGCCCCCGCCGCCACGATGGCGGGGGCCCAGCCGGGGTCGTCCTTGGCGAAGAGCGCGCATGCCAGCACGACCGCCAGCGCCGCCGCGGCCGTGCGCGGCCGGATCTGCCCGTGCTCGGCCCGGTGGACGGCCGTGCCCGCGAACATCACCGCCAGGATGACCAGCCCCTGCCACGCCCCGATCCTGCTGCCGAGCACCACCAGCGCCAGCCCGAGCGCGCCACCCGCCACGGCCGCCGCCGTACGCGCCGCTCCCCGCCCCCACACGGTCACGGCGACGGCCGCCAGCACGGGCATCCCGAGCAGCGCGACCCACCCGCCGATCACCGGCCCGGGCAGCAGCAGCCCCAGCGGTACGGCGAGCAGCGCCAGGACCGCGGCGGCCGGAGCGGACCGGTGGGCCTGGCCGATCCTGAACAGCGCGACGGTGATCAGGTAGAACGCCATCTCGTACGACAGCGTCCACATCACCCCGATGACGGCCGGCACGCCGAGCAGTTCCTGCAGCATCGACAGGTTCCCCAGCGCGACCAGGAACGGGGGCGTGGTGGCCAGGCCCGGGTGCGGCTCGTAGGCGCCGAAGGCGGCGAGCGTGAACGCCAGCGCGACGGCCACCAGCAGCAGTGGCAGCAGCCGCAGGCACCGGCCGGTCCAGAAGGCCCGCACGTCGCCGCGGCGTTCCAGAGAGGCGGGGATGATGTAGCCGCTGACCAGGAAGAAGACGAAGACGCCCCAGGTGCCGACGTCGATCCGGCGGTCCACCTCCGCCCACAGGCCGGGGAAGTAGGTCCAGCCCGCATGGTGCAGGACCACCGCGAGGGCCGCGGGCCCTCTGATGGCGTCGAGCCAGCCGAGGCGCGAGGGAGGGGGAGGGGACATTTGCCCGACTATAAGGGCCTATACCAGGTGCAAACTGGCCAGTTCGGTCCTGTTGGAGACGCCAAGCTTGGGGAAGGCCCGGTACAGGTGGTGACCCACGGTCTTGGGGCTGAGGAACAGCTGGGCGCCGATCTCCTTGTTCGTCGCGCCGGTGGCGGCCAGCCTGACGATCTGGAGCTCCTGCGGGGTGAGCTCGGGGAGCGCGCCAGGCGCCGGGGGCGCGGCGACCGTCTCGCCCGCCGCGCGCAGCTCGGCCCTGCAGTGGTCGGCCCACGGCACCGCCCCCACCTGCTCGAAGACCTCCAGGGCGGACCTGAGCTGGATCCTCGCCTCGCTCTTCCTGCGTGACCTGCGCAGCCACTCTCCGTAGAGCAGCCTGCTCCTGGCCTGCTGCAGCGGCAGGTCGGGGCAGGCGACGGCCTGCTCGTAGTGCGCGTGCTGCTCCTCGGGGTCGCCGGCGAGCAGGGCAAGGCAGCGGTGCCGTACGGCCAGCGCCCACGCCACACCCGAGGCCAGCGCCCAGCTCTCGAACCTGGCGAGCTCCCGCGCCGCCGGACGCCCGGCCCGCACGGCCGCCTCCACCTGGTCGGCGGCGAAGCACGCGCCGTACGGCCGGTGGGCGAGGTGGCCGAGACGCTCCAGCGCTGCCGCCCACCTGCCGGTGACCAGGTCGAGGACGGCGCGGGCGCGATCGGCCCAGTCCCCGCGCAGCCCGGGGTCCGGCTGCTCACCGCGCAGGGCCGCGGCGTGGGCGAGCAGCCCGCGGGCGACGGCGGCGTGCCGCCGCTGACCGGTGTCCTCCGCGATGCGCAGCGACTCGGCCGCGGTCGCCTCGGCCGTCCTGGCCAGGCCCAGCAGCGTCTCGGTCTCGGCGAGGACGGCGAGCACGCCGGGCAGCCAGCCGATCGCCCCGCGGGAGCGCATGTCGGCGGCCACCGCCTGAAGGTGGTCGCGGGCGGTGGCGTAGTCGCCCGACAGCAGGGCCAGGGAGGTGGGGGTGAGCGGGAGGCCGTCCCCGCGCTCGGGCGCCTGGTCGAGGTGCCGCCTGATCAGGTCGAGACCGGTTCCAGGGTCGCCGGCCAGCAGCTCGACGGCGCCGGTCATCAGGCTCGCGGGGCCGTCGTCCATGCGGTCCCTGACGGCGCGCAGGCCGTCGGCGTCGCCGACCGTCCAGGCCACCCGCGCCGCCTCGACCAGCAGGTCCTGGCCGGCGTCGAGGAGCAGCCGCGACGCGGTCTCCGGCGAGCCGTGCTCGAACTCGATGCGCGCGCGCAGCCGTACCAGTTCCCGCGAGGCCCCGCCGAGGCGAGCCGACTGGTCGAGGAGGACGCGGGCGCGCTCGCCCTGGCCCGCGTCGGCGGCCAGCGCGGCGGCCGCGGTGAGCCTGCGGGCCCGTTCGGCGGTGTCGGGGGTGAGCCTGGCGGCGCGCTCGAGGGCCGTGGCGGCCTCGCCGTACCCGGAGACCTCGCGGGCGGTGCCGGCCGCGGCTTCCAGGGCGGCCGCGGCCTCCTCGTCGGGGCCGGTGGCCGCGGCGGCCAGATGCCGGGCGCGGCGCTCCCCCGTGGTGGCGCCGGCCAGCGCGCGGTGGACGGCGACGCGCTCGGCGAAGGAGGCGCTCTGGTAGGCGGCGGCGCGCACGAGCGGGTGGCGGAAGGCGGCGTCGGCGACGAGGCCCGCCCGCTCGGCGGGGGCCAGCGCGCCGATGCCGAGTCCCGTCGCCTGGAGCGCCGCCGCGAGTTCGCCCTCGGCGGCCAGCGCGAGCAGCAGGGTGCGGGTGTCGGACGGCAGGGCCGACACCCGCGCCTGGTAGGCCTCCTGCAACCGGTACGGGAGCGGGAGCGGCCCGGCGGCCAGGGAGTCGACGTTCATGCCGGGCAGCTCGATGAGCGCGAGCGGGTTGCCGCCCGACTCGGCGACGACCCGGTCGCGTACGGCGGGCGGCAGCCCGGGAGCGCGCTCGGCCAGCAAGCGCAGGGCGGCGGCCCGGTCCAGGCCCGCCAGGCGCAGCTCCGCCAACCCCGCCGTCGTGAACAGGTCGCGGTCCATGGTCCTGGTCGCGAAGACCAGCACGACGCCCTCGGCCTCCAACCGCCTGGCGGCGAACAGCAGCGCGTCCAGCGAAGCGTGGTCGATCCAGTGCGCGTCGTCCAGCAGGCACAGCAGCGGCCCCTGGTCGGCCAGCAGCGTCAGCGTGGCCAGCCCGGTCAGGAACCGGTCCTGTCCGCCGGTCGTGGCGGCCAGCCCGAGCACGCCGCGCAGCGCGTCGGCCTGCGGCTGCGGGAGCGCGTCGAGGCCGCGCAGGAGCGGGCGCAGGATGAGGTGGAGCGCGGCGTAGGGCAGCTCCGCCTCCGTCTCGGCCCCCGCGACGCGCAGGACGGGGATCCCGGCGTCCACGGCGGCGGCGTCGAGCAGGGCCGTCTTGCCCGTTCCCGGCTCGGCGCGGACCACGAGTGCGGCGCTGCGCCCCTCCTGCGCCCCGGCGACGAGCCCGCGCAGACGTTCCAGCTCTTCCTGACGGCCATGCAGCATGCCACGCAAGATAGCGGGCGGCATGTCCGATATGCCGGTCCGCATCCTTGGGCATCTGCCCGATACCGCCGGATCGCCCGGCTTTCTAGGTTGTGGAGCCATGAACACCGCCATCAGCATCCGTGAGCTCCACAAGAGCTTCGGCAGGGCCCACGCGCTCGACGGGCTCGACCTCGAGGTGCGCACCGGCGAGGTGCACGGCTTCCTCGGCCCGAACGGCGCGGGCAAGTCCACCACGATCCGCATCCTGCTCGGCCTCATGCGGGCCGACTCCGGCACCGCCGTCCTGCTCGGCGGCGACCCGTGGAAGGACGCCACCGAGCTGCACCGGCGGCTGGCCTACGTGCCCGGCGACGTGAACCTGTGGCCCTCGCTGACCGGCGGCGAGGTGATCGACCTGCTCGGCAGGCTGCGCGGCGGCCTCGACCCGGCCCGGCGCGCGGAGCTGATGGACCGCTTCGAACTCGACCCCCGCAAGAAGGCCAAGACGTACTCCAAGGGCAACCGGCAGAAGGTCGCGCTGGTCGCGGCGTTCGCCTCGGACGCCGACCTGCTCATCCTCGACGAGCCGACCTCGGGGCTCGACCCGCTCATGGAGGCCGTCTTCCAGCAGTGCGTGCTGGAGGAGAAGCGGCGGGGCCGGACCGTGCTGCTGTCGAGCCACATCCTGTCCGAGGTCGAGGCGCTGTGCGACCGGGTGAGCATCATCCGCGCGGGACGCACGGTCGAGTCGGGCACCCTGCCCGAGCTGCGACACCTGACCATGACCAAGATCACCGCCACGCTCTCGGGCGCGCTGCCCGACCTGCCGTGGGCGCACGGGACGGCCGTCGAGAACGGGAAGGTCACCTTCCAGGTGGACGACCAGGACCTCGACAAGGTCATGCGCCGCCTGGCCGAGGCCGGGATCACCAGCCTCGTCAGCACGCCGCCGTCCCTGGAGGACCTGTTCATGCGCCACTACGCGGACCGGAGCGCGCGATGACCACCCTGATCAGGCTGATCCTGCGCCGCGAGCGGCTGATCGCCCCGGTGTGGATGCTGCTCCTGGCCGTGCTCGCGGCGGGCCAGGCCAACCGGTACGCCACGGCCATCCCCTCGATCGGCGACTTCGCCAGGGAGATGGCGGCCAACAAGGCGCTGACCGCCTTCGCCGGCGAGGTCTACTCCCCGACCGTGGCGGGGATGGCGGTGTGGAAGAACGCCGACGCGATCTACACCGTCATCGCCCTGATCGCGATCCTCATGGTGGTCAGGCACACCCGCGCCGAAGAGGAGTCGGGCCGCGCCGAGCTGGTGGGCGCCGGAGTCGTCGGCAGGCTCGCGCCGCTGACGGCCGCGCTGACGGTCACCGCCGCCGCCGTGGCGCTCGCGGGCCTGCTGGCCGGGCTCTCGATGGCCGCGATGGGCTTCGACCTCGCCGGATCGCTGGCCTTCGGCGCCGCGATCACCACCATGGGCCTGGTCTTCACCGGCGTCGGCGCGCTGGCCGCCCAGCTCACCGTCGGCGCCCGCACCGCCGTCGGCCTGGCCGCCTTGGCGCTCGGCGTCAGCTACCTGCTGCGCTTCGTCGCCGACGGCAGCGGCCTGACGGCGCTCAAATGGCTCTCGCCGCAGGGATGGAGTCACCTGGTCAAGCCGTACGGGGACGACAACTGGGCCGCCCTGCTCCCCGGACTGGCGCTCACCGCCGTGACCGTCGCCGCCGCCTACCGGCTGGCCGGGCGCCGCGACGTGGGCCACGGCGTCATCCCCGAGCGGCCCGGCCCCGCGGGGTCCACCACGCTGCGCGGCCCGCTGGCGCTGGCATGGCGGCTGCAGCGGGGCCTGCTGGCCGGATGGACCGTCGGGTACGCGATCGCCGGCCTCGCGCTGGGCGCGCTGGCCCTGTCGATCCCCGAGGTGTCGCGTCAGGGCGCCGCCGTCCAGGAGTTCCTCGCCCGCTACACCGCGGGTGACGGGGTCAGCATGACCGACGCCTACCTGTGGCTGATCGCGCTCAGCCTCGGCTACGTCGCCGCCCTCCACCCACTGCTCGCCCTGCTGCGGCTGCGCGGCGAGGAGGCGGCGGGACGCGCCGAACTGCTGCTGGCCACCCCCGTCGGGCGGCTCCGCTGGGCGGGCAGCCACCTGGTCTTCGCCCTCGGCGGCAGCGTCGTGATCCTCACGGCGGCCGGACTCGGGATCGGCCTGGCGACCGGCGACCCGCTGGGCGTCCTGCCCGGCACGCTGGTGCAGGTACCGGCCGTGTGGGTGCCGGCAGGCGTGGGCGTACTCGCCTTCGGGCTGCTGCCCAGGGCGGCGGCCGGCATCAGCTGGGCGACCTTCCTGTTCGTCAACCTCTTCGGCGAGGTGCTCGGCCCGATCATGGGGATCGACTACTGGATCGCCAAGTACGTCGTGCCGTTCCCCAACCTGCCGATGGTGCTGTCCGGCGAGGAGTTCACGCCCGGCCCGGTGGCGGTGATGCTGGCGCTCACCCTGGCGCTCGTCGCAGGCGGCCTGGCCGCGCTCAGACGCAGAGCGCTCCTCTGAGGCACAGCGTCGCGCTCCACTGAAGCGCAGGACGCTCCCGGGGCGCTCCTCTGAAGCGCCAGGACGCTCCCGGGGCGCTCCGGAGCGGCGCGGCCTCCACGCCACGCGACGCCGGCGCCATCCGGCCACGGATCCGCCCGGCCGCTGCGCGCCCGATGGGGCCGCCCGGCCACTGCGCCTCGCGACACCCCTGGCCCCGCCGTCCCCACGGCGGGGCCGGTCGCATGCCCGCCGGGATTCCACAACCGGCCCGCCGGGCGGATGGACGGATCGGATGGGTCGCCGGGCGAACCGGCCGCGTGGCCAGGCGGACCCGGCGGATCGACCTGGCCAGGCGGATCGGACAGGCGCCGAGCAGGTCAGACGGACCGGACGGGTCGGCGGGCGGACCGGACGGGTCGTTGAGCGGGGCGGGCGGGTTGCGGAGGGCGCGGGCCGGGTCAGCGGTGCGGGCGGTGGAGGGGAGGCGGGGCCGTCCTGGTCACGTCGCTTCCAGGTAGGGGTCGGTGACGCCCTCGACGCTGGCGAGCCTGGCGGCGTCGCAGCCGGTCAGCTTGGCGCCCGCCTGGTAGGCGCTGCCGAGGAACCCCAGGACCGTGGCGACCGGGTCGTCGCCGCGCCTGGCGTCGTCGTACTTGAGCACGGCCAGATGGCTGCCCCTCGAGGGGATCCACGCCGCCTGGTCGGGCCACAGCGGCTGCTCGGACAGGCCCTGCGGCTCCGGAGCGGTGTAGGAGTAGAACGCGGGCCACGGCCGTTCCTCGTCGCCGAACCAGAAGCCCGCGCTGATGACCTCCCAGCTGTACGCCTCCCTGGTGACGGGGTCGGCCTCGGGCGCGGCCCCTACGGCCCTGCCGGTGAAGCGTGTGACGGCGATGTCGAAGGTGTGCCAGAAGTGGTGGACCGGGCTCGTCTTGCCGCAGAAGTCGGCGGCGAAGCGCTCCAGCACCTGCGCGACCTGGCCCAGGACGATCCAGTACCGGTTGACGAGTGCGGGGTCGTAGGCGGCGTGCCTGGTGTCCAGGGCGAAGGGGGTGCTGTCCGCCATGTCGTACGGCACCGCCTGGATCTCCACGTCGATCCCCAACTCGTCGAGGATCTCGAAGAGCCGGGCGTAGAAACCGGCGACCGACTGGCCGATCAGCGAGAACTGGGCGCTGCGCCCGTCGGCCTTGTCGACGATCAGGCGGTGCCCGACCAGGTCGAAGTCGATGGAGAACGGGTCGGGCAGCCCCATCGGCCTGGTGGTGAGGCCTCGTCCGGTCAGGTGGAAGGGCACGTTCCACCAGTGGTTGCGGCGCGGGCTCGCGGCCAGCCGTATCTTTCCGACGATCTGCGCGAACCTGTGGAAGGTGTCCTTGGTTTCGAGCCACTCCTCGTACGGCATGGCAGGAAAGAGCTCCATTGGCTCGTGCCCCCCTGAAAACGCGACGCCAGATGTATGTGCCCGGAGAGTAAACCGACACAACGCCCAGTGAGGCGAATTTCCGGTCAGTCCTCGTTCAGCACCTCTCCTGGTCGGTCAAACCTCTCCTCACAAATTACGACATTCACTACTTTCACCACACAGGAGGGAACAAAGAGGGCGGAGGGATCATCATGGTCAAGAGAATCGGCAGCGACATCGCACTGCTGGCCGCACGTGTGATGGTCGGCATCATCTTCATCGCTCACGGCCTGCAGAAGTGGCATGCGGGAATGGACGCCACCACGGCCGCCTTCGCCCACCTCGGCGTGCCGAGCCCCCAGCTGGCCGCCTATTTCGCCACCGCTGCCGAGATCATCGGCGGCGCGATGCTCATCACCGGGTTCGGGGTGCGGATCGCGGCGTTCACCCTGCTGGTGGACATGGCCGGAGCCGGGATCTTCGTCGAGTCGCGCGGCGGCATCTTCACCAGCACGCCGGGCTGGGAACTCGTCGTGGCACTGGCGGCCGTCTGCCTGGCACTGCTGGCCTTCGGCGGCGGCCGTCTCGGCGCCGACGGCCTGCTCGCCCGCTGGACCGCCACGCGCGACGAGCGCATCGACAGCGAGGACGCGCCCCCGAGACCACCGGTGCCGACGGGCGCGGTCATCATCTCGCGCGCCTCCGACGATCCCTCCGACGCCCGCCCCTTCACCGAGGACCGGCCGACCACGCGCCACTCGCCGTACACGCCGTACTCTCCGTACTCCGCCGCCCGCTCGGCACGCGCGGACGGCCCCGACCCCGCCCATGCGATACCCGCGGGACCCGTCACCCCGGAGACCGGCGCCACGAAGACCGCTGTCCCGGAGACCGGCGCCGCGAAGAGCGGTGGCGCGGGGACCGGCGCCATGAAGAGCGGTGGCGCGGAAACCGGTGCCGCGAGCGAGGCGGCGGGCAGCCACGCGGTGCCACCGCAGGCCGGCGCGTCCCAGGCCCCGGCGGAGGCCGGGGAGGTGGAGCAGTTGCGTTCCGAGGTCGGCCGGCTCCAGCAGGAACTGGCCGCGACCAAGCGCAGGCCAGGCTCCGGCAAGCAACCCTGAGCCCGCCCCGCCGGACTCCGTGGCACCCCTGACGCCCCGCCGGGCTCAGGGCAGCCCCGAGCCCGCCCCCGCAGGCTCACGGCGTGCGGCCCCGAGCTCGCCACCGCAGGCCCTTGCGTGCGGCCCCGAGCCGGCCAGCGCCGGGCTCCGGCCAAGCCGTCCTGAACCCGCCCGCGCCGGGCACCGGCTCCAACCGGTGCCCGGCGCGTGCCGGCGCGTGCCGGGGGGTGCCGAGGGGCGCCTGGGGAAGGTCAGGCCGACCAGTGCGGGTCGCGGCCGAGGTAGCGCAGCAGGGCGGCCACGTCGTCGTCGCCGTCCTCGGGCGAGAGGGCGGCGGCGTAGAAGCCGTACTGCCTGGGCGGCTCGACGTGCTGCTGGGCGATCGGCAGCAGCTCGCGCGCCATGGCCGGGGTGAGCGGCGAGGGCTGTCCCGTCGCCGTCGCGATGTCCCAGGCGTGCACGGCGGCGTCGAGCGCGCACGCCCCGATGCCGAGCGTGTAGGTCATGGTGTTCGGCGGCACGGGGACCGGCACCTCCTGGGCGTCGGGTGACACCGTCGCCCAGGCGTCGGCCGAGGCCTTCATGGCCTGCTCGGCCACCTCTTCGGGGGAGCCGGCGAGCCTGCCGGAGGGGGCGAAGGGGTTCTCCTCGGGCAGCGGACCGCCGGTGATGAACGCCGCGTAGCCGAGCTGGTCGCCGGCGGCGTGCTGGAGCACCTGGGTGACGTTCCACTCGGCGCAGGGGGTGGGCAGCTCCCAGCCGTCGGCGGGGACGTTACGGATGACGGTGCGGAGGGCTTCGTGCGCCTCGGTGAGGATCATGTCTCCAACTATAGCAGAACGGAATAGTCCATTCCAATACAAGGTGAGCCCCGATTCGCTACTGTGACGCCGTGGGACTGGATGTCTGCGTGGTGGTCCGTTACCGCAAAGCGGTGACGTACGGCATGCACGCCCTGCTCGGCGCGCTGCAGGCGGCGCAGGTCGACTGCGAGGTGCGCTACGGCACCACGCCGGAGGAGACAGCCGCGCTGATCTCGGCCTCCGCGGCCGACCGGGTGCTGGTGCTGTGGTCGTTCTACTCCCCCGGCGCCGAGGCGATGGCCGCTGAGCTGGCGGCCGTCCGCGCGGCCGGCGGCGGCGACGCCCTGCACATCGCCGGCGGGGTCCACGCCACCGCCGAGCCGCAGCACGTCCTCGACTCCGGCTGGGACCTGGCCGCGATCGGCGAGGGCGAGTCCACGATTGTCTCCCTCGTCACGGCGCTGCGCGAAGGCACACCGCTGACCCAGGTGCCCGGCCTGGCCCTCAAGGACGACGACGGCGTCGCGCTGCGCACCAGGCCCGCGCCCCAGCTGCCCCTCGACGCCTTCCCCTCCTTCCCCGCCGAGCGCGGCCGGTTCGGCCCCATCGAGATCACCAGGGGTTGCCGCTACACCTGTCGGTTCTGCCAGACGCCGTTCATGTTCGGCGGGCAGTTCCGCCACCGGTCGGTGGGCAGCGTGCGCGCCCACGTCAGGGAGATGGTCGCCCACGGCCTGCGCGACGTCCGGTTCATCACCCCCACCTCCCTGTCGTACGGCTCGCCGGGCCCCGACCCCGACCTCGACGCGGTGGAGGAGCTGCTGGCCGGGGTGAAGGAGGAACTCCCTCCCCATGGCAGGGTGTTCTTCGGCAGCTTCCCCTCTGAGGTGCGCCCCGAGCACGTGACACCGGAGGCGATGCGCCTGCTCAAGCGGTACGTCGCCAACGACAACATCATCATCGGCGCGCAGTCCGGCTCCGACCGCGTCCTGGCCGCCTCCGGGCGCGGCCACGGCGCCGGCCCGGTGCGCGACGCCGTCAGGATCGCCGTCGAGCACGGCTTCCGGCCGAACGTCGACTTCATCTTCGGCATGCCCGGCGAGGACGGCACCGACCAGGCGGCCTCGCTGACGCTCGCGGCGGAGCTGGCGTCCCTGGGCGCGCGCATCCACACCCACACGTTCATGCCGCTGCCGGGCACCCCGTGGCGCGACGCCGAGCCCGCCTTCATCCCGCTCGAGACGATGCGCGAGCTGGACCGGCTGGCCCAGCGCGGCGACGCCTACGGCCACTGGCGCAAGCAGGCCGAGCACTCGGCGCGGCTGGCTGAAACCGCCAAGGCCTACCCGCGCAGGACCCGCAGGCGCCGGGCCTGACCCGCTCTCCGGGCCCGCGACCCCGCGCTGACCGGCCGCGGCGAAGGGATCGCCGCCATCGCCACCGCGCTCGTCGTCGCGGACGTCGCCCGAAAGATGTCGGCGGCCGCCCGGGGGAATCCCGACCGCGGGCGCCCCGACCTCAGGTGTGGATGAGCTTGCGGAAGTCGCCGGCCACGGCGAGGTAGTCGGCGGGGTTCTCGGTCGAGTAGTGCAGGTCGATCAGCGGTTCGGCGCCCAGGGTGATGACCGCCTCCGTGAGGTAGCCGGCGATCTGCTCGAGGGTGCCGCGACTTGGGACCTGCTCGTCCGGCACCGGTTCCGGTGTGATCCTGGGATTGACGCGCACGATCAGCCGCAGCTTCGCCGGATCGCGGCCGATGGACTCCGCGTGCCGCTGGATGCCGCGCCAGGCACGTGTCAGCATCGGCAGGGGCAGCGCGGCGGCCAGCCAGCCGTCCCCCCTTCGCCCGATCCGCTCCAGCGCCGCCGGCGAGAACCCGCCGAGCAGCGTCGCGGGCCGCTGGACCGGCTTGGAGCCGATCACCGACTCGGGGATGGTCCAGAGCCTTCCTTCGTGGCGGATGACGTCGGACTCGCCCCACACCAGGTCGAGGATGTCGAGCGTCTCCTCCAGGCGCTCCCCTCGCCCGTGCCAGGGGATTCCGGTGGCCGCGTACTCGTCCGCCGACCAGCCGATTCCGAGCCCCACGTCCAGCCGTCCTTCGCTGAGCAGGCCGATCGTGGTCAGCGATCTGGCCAGGACGACGGGCGGCGTCCAGAAGGCGTTGAGGGTGCTGGTGCCCAGCCGTACCCGGGACGTGGCCGTGGCCACGGCGGTCAGGACCGTCAGCGGATCGAGGCACCTGCGGTGCTGCGGGGGGATGGTGCCGTCGCCGCCCGGATAGGGCGTCGTGGGCCGGGTGGGGTTCAGCAGCCGGTCACCCACCCACAAGCTGTCGTAGCCCATCTCCTCGGCGGCCTTCGCCACCTCGATCGACAGCCGTGGATCGGCGAGGACACCGAGTTGGGGTACGGCGAGGCCCAGCATTGCGTGATTCCCTTCACCAGCGCGTCATGGAAGGTCACATCATCTGGGGTGGCGATAAACGCCACGTTATCAACAGGTCATTCCATGAGCTGGTAGGGCAGAAGGACGGCGGCCGCCTCCGTGCGGCAGCGCCGCGCCTGCCGGGTGTCTCCGAGTTCCTCCCATGCCTGGCCCAGCCTTGCCAGGAGCCTCCCGGCCAGCAGGGGGTCGTGCATCGCCTCGGCCATAGGGACCGCCTCCTCGCCGACGGCCACGGCGTCCTGCGGCCGTCCGGCGGCCAGGTGGACGAGCATCAGGCGGTTGGCGGGCCAGGCGACTCTCAGCGGCAGGCCGCCCCTGCGGTAGGTCTCGGCGCTTGCCAGCAGATGCTCGGCGGCCTGGTCCAGCTCGCCCGCGCACAAGCACACGACTCCCTGCGCCATCTGGTTGACCCCGATACTGTGCGGGTCGCCCGCCAGCCTGCCGAGCTCCAGACCCCGCTCGGCGTGGTGCCGGGCGTCCGGGATCGAGCCGTCGTCGGCCAGCGCCATGGCGAGCATGGCGTGGATCATCGCGCTCAGCTTGGGATGGGCGTGGGCGTCGACCGGCGCGAGAGCCTCGGACAGCAGGTTGACCGCCTCGTCCGTCGCCGCCATGCGCTGCGCGCCCAAGCCCATCGCGAGCATGACGGAGGGCAGGAAGATGGCGTCGTCGACGTCGGCGAACCCGGTCACGTGGGCGAGCAGGGGCACCTCGCGCATGAGACCTTCGCGGCCGGAGCCCGCGATCGTGGCGGCCACGTTGGCCTGCTCGGCCCGCATCCAGGCGCGGGCGGCCGGTACCCCGGAGAAGCTCAGCTCGGGACGGCCGGTCCCGGCCGGGTGCACGAAGCCCGGCAGCGCGACGCGGCACACGCCACGGATGCCGGACAGGTAGTGCTCGAAGAGCCGCCGCGTCGCGGCCGTACGCTCCTCGTCGCCGACCAGGCCCCTGCCGTACAGCCGCAGCAGGTCGTGATAGCGGTAGCGGCCCGGGGCGGTGGACTCCAGGAGGCTCGCGTCGACCAGGGCCTCGCACAGGTCGTCGGCCTCGAAGGGGCCGACGCCGAGCATCGCGGCCACCGCCTCGACCGGCAGGTCCGGTCCCTCGGCCAGCGCCAGCAGCCGGAACGCCCTGGCCTGCTCCGGGGGCAGCTGCTCGTAGCCGAGCGCGAAGCAGGACGCCACCGTCTCCTGCCCGGCCTTGAGCTCGTTGATGCGGCGCTGGGCGTCGGCCAGCCGTACCGCCAGGGCCTCCAGCCGCAGGCCGGGCCGCGCGGCCAGTCTGGAGGCCACGATCCGCACCGCCAGCGGCAGCCGCCCGCACGCCTCGACCAGCTCGGCGGCGGCCCGCGGCTCGGCCGTCACCCGGGCCTGCCCGGCGACGCCTCCGAGCAGCTCCAGCCCCTCGTCGGCGGACAGCAGCCCGAGGGCCGTCAGCTGGGCACCGGGAATGCCGACCTGCCGGACGCGGCTGGTGACGATCACGGCGCAGGTCGCCGAGCCCGGCAGCAGCGGCTCGACCTGGCCGGAGCCGGCGACGTCGTCGAGCACGACCAGCACCCGCCGACCGGCGAGCGTGGACCGCAACAGCGCCGCCCGCTCCGGCAGGGTGGGCGGAATCCGGCGGTCGGCGCAGCCCAGCGCCCTCAGGAAGCCGGCCAGTACGTCCTCGGGAGCCTGGTTTCCGCTGCGGAGGTTGGCGTACAGCTGACCGTCGGGATAGCTCTCCCGTACGGCATGCGCCACGTGCAGCGCCAGCGTGCTCTTCCCGATCCCGCCCGGGCCTGACACCCCCACGACGGGCATCGTGCTCGTACCCGCCGACTTCAGCCGTTCGACCAGGTCCCGCACGACGTCACGCCTGCCGGTGAAGTCGTGCACGCCCGCCGGCAGCTGTGCCGGCGCCGGCCGGACCCCGCCGGCTCTCACGGCGACGACCGGCTGGTCGGTGGCGATGATCTGCTGGTAGACGGCCGCCAGCTCGGCCGACGGGTCCACGCCGAACTCCTCGGCCAGGAGCAGGCGGGTGTCGGTGTAGACGCCGATGGCCTCGGCCTGCCGTCCGGCGCGTTTGAGGGCCAGCATGAGCTGGCCGGACAGCCGCTCGCGGGTCGGGTGCTCGGCGTGCAGCGCGGTCAGCTCGCCGATCACCTCGGCGTGCCGCCCCAGCGCCAGGTCGGCGTCGATCCTGGACTCCAGGGCGACCAGGCGTGTCTCGGCCAGCCGGGCGCGCCGCGCCTGCGCCCAGGCGCCGGGCAGCCCGGCCAGCGGCTCGCCCCGCCAGCACTCCAGCGCCTGGTTCAGCAGCGTATACGCCTGGTCCGCCGGGGCCTGCGCGGCCTTGCTCAGCAACCGGTGGAAGTCCGCCACGTCGGTGGCGGCGGCGCACCTGTATCCGCCTGCCACCGACTGGATCACCTCGGCGCCCACCGCCGCCCGCAGCCGCGACAGGTACTGCCGTACGACGTTCGCGGCGGTCCTGGGCGGCGCGTCGGCCCACAGGATGTCGATCAGCTGGTCCTGGCCGACCACGCGGCCCTCGGCCAGGAGCAGGGCGGCGAGGGTCAGCCGCTGCTGAGGGGAGCCCAGGTCGAGTTCCTGCTCGCCCCGCAGGCAACGTACCGGTCCCAGCAGCTCGAAACGCATTGGGGGATGATGCCACGCCCCGGCCCTCGCCGCCCTTCGAACCTCGTGCCTGACCCGCCCCCGCGGCACGCGGCCCCGCGCCTGCTCGTAGGCTCGGGCGGGTGCGCGAGACAGACAAGCGGATCCGCCAGACGGACACCCTGTACGGCAGAGCCGCCGAGCAGGCCGCCATCACCGCTCTGCTGGACGCGGCGGGCAAGGGCCAGGGCCAGGCGCTCGTCGTCCGCGGCGACGCCGGCATCGGCAAGTCGGCCCTGGTCGAGCACGCGGAACGCCAGGCGGGCCCGCTGAGGGTCCTCAAGGCCACCGGCACCGAGAGCGAGAGCGGGCTCGCCTTCGCCGCGCTCCACCAGCTCCTCCACCCCGTCACGGGCGATCTGGACGCCCTGCCCGGGCCGCAGCGCGACGCGGTGGCCGGGGCGCTCGGCCTGGCCGCCGCCCGCAGCGACGACCGGTTCCTCGTGGCGGCGGGCGTCGTGTCGCTGCTGATCGAGGCGGCGGTGCCCGACGGCCTGCTGGTCGTGGTCGACGACTTCCAGTGGATCGACCAGGCCTCGGCGGCGGCGCTGCTGTTCGCCGCCAGGCGGCTGGGCAGCGAGCGCATCGCGATGCTGCTGGCCGTACGAGGGGAGACGCGCACTCCTGGCGTGCCCGAGCTGCCGCTGGGCGGGCTCGACCAGGACAGCGCCGGCACGCTTCTCGCCGCGCGGGCCCGGCCGGCGAGGGAGGTGGTGGCGCGCCTGGTCGAGCTGACCGGCGGCAACCCGCTGGCCCTGCGCGAGACGGTCGAGCTGCTGACGCCCGCGCAGCTGGCCGGCACCGCCCCGCTGCCCGAGCCGCTGCCGGTGGGCGCGGGCATCTTCGGGGAGCAGGTGCGGCGGCTGCCCGAGGACACCAGGCGGCTGCTCCTGTTCGCGGCGCTGGAAGGCAGGGGCGATCTTCAGGTGGTGCTGAAGGCCGCGGGCAGCGGGGAGCCGGCGCTGCGGGCCGCCGAGACCGCGGGGCTCGTCAGCGTCGACACGGCCATCAGGTTCAGGCATCCGCTGGTCAGGTCGGCCGTCCACGCCGACGCCGATGCCGCGCTCCGGCGCGAGGTCCACCGGGCGCTTGCCGTACAGGTGGGTGATCCTGACCGGCGGGCCTGGCACCGGGCGGCGGCGACGGTCGGCCAGGACGAGGCGGTCGCCGCTGAGCTGGCCGCCGCGGCCGAGCGGGCGAGGGCGCGCGGCGGCTACGCCGACGCCGCCACGACGCTCGTGCGGGCCGCGGAGCTGACCCCCGATCCAGAGCGGCGCGCGGTACGGCTGGCCGCCGCGGCCACCTCGGCCTGGCTCGGCGGCCGGCCAGGGCAGGCGGAAAGCTGCCTGGCCGAGGCCCGATCACTCGCCGACCGGCCAGAGTTCGCCCAGCTCAGAGGCCGGTTCGAGCTCAACTCCGGCAACGCGGCCGAGGCGCTTCGCATCCTGTCCGGCGGCGAGACCCTGGAGATGCTCGCCGACGCCTCCGAGGCCGCCTCCTACGTGGGCGACGTCGAGGCGATCGTCGCGCTCGGCCGCCGGGCCGAGTCCTTCCCCGAGGGTTTCGTGCGCGACGCGGTGGCCGGGATCGGCGCGACGCTCGCCGGCGACCGGGCCGCCGGGACGCTGATGCTGCGCAGGGCGCTGAGCCGAAGCGATGAGCTCGACGAGGCCGCCCAGCTGCTGTGGGCCGCCGCCGCGGCCAGCTACCTGGGCGAGGCCGACGTCTCGACCGAGCTGGCCACCAGGGCCGGGCGCACCGCACGCGTGTCGGGCATGGTGGGTCAGCTGCCCGTGGTGCTGGAGTTCGTGGCGACGGCCGAGCGCATCGAGGGCCGGTTCGCGCTGAGCGCGGCGATCGCCGAGGAGGGCCTGGAGCTGGCCCGCGAGGCGGGATACACCAACTCGGTCGCCGCCCACCTGGCCAACCTCGCGGCGGTCGCCGCCGTCCAGGGGCGGGAGGACGACTGCGCCCGCCTGGCCCACGAGGCGCTGGCGATCGCGATCCCGCATCGCCTGGGCATGCGGGCCAGCATCGCCCGCTACGCGCTCGGCCTGCTCGACCTGGGCCTGGGACGCCACGCGGCGGCCCACGACCGGTTCACCGGGCTGGTCGCGACCGGGCATCCCACGGCGGTGTGGCGTTCGACGCCCGACAGGGTCGAGGCCGCGGTCGGCTGCGGCGAGCTGGAGGCGGCCCGCGCGGCCTTGAGCGCCTACGAGCGCTGGGCGGCCGAGGCGCGCACGCCCTTGGCCAGGGCGCTGCTGGCCAGGTGCAGGGCGCTGCTCGGCGACGACGCCGCCTTCGACGAGGCCATGGGCCTGCACACCGAGGGCTTCGAGCGGGCCAGGACCGCCCTGCTGTACGGCGAGCGGCTGCGCAGGCTGCAGCGCCCCGGAGAGGCGCGGGCCCACCTGCGCTACGCGATGGAGACGTTCGAGCGGGCCGGAGCCGACCCGTGGACGCGCAGGGCGGGCGACGAGCTGCGCGCGGCGGGCGAGACCCGGGCCAGATCCGAGCCCGCGGCGCTCGCCGCGCTGACCCCGCAGGAGCTGCGCATCGCCAAGCTGGTGGCGGCGGGCGCCTCCAGCAAGGAGGTCGCCGCGCAGCTGTTCCTCAGCCCGCGCACCGTGGAGTACCACCTCTACAAGATCTATCCGAAGCTCGGTGTCAGCTCACGTACCGAACTGGCACTAGTAGTCCTACGGATGGCAGGCGAGTCGCCGGACGAGAAGCTTTAGCCATGCAAAACACGATCTGGACCGAAGAGTTCGGCGACACCGCCCACCCGCCCGTCCTGCTCATCGCGGGCTCCATGTCCCAGGGCCCGCAGAGCTGGCCCGACGCGTTCGTCGGCCGTCTGGCCGCCGGTGGCCGCAGGGTGATCCGCTACGACCACCGCGACACCGGCCGGTCGAGGACCGTCGACTTCGCGAGCGACCCCTACACCTGGCGTGACATCAAGGACGACGCGCTCGCCGTCCTCGACACGCACGGGATCGAGTCGGCGCACATCGTCGGGCACTCGGCGGGCGGCCTGCTCGCCCAGTGGATCGCCGTCGAGCACCCCGAGCGGGTGACCACGCTGACCGTGATCGGCTCCTCGCCGCTCGGCCGGCGGGAGGGCATGACCATCATGCGCGCTCTCATGGGCGAGGAGCAGCCGGAGGGCAGCCTGCCGCCGCCCGCCCCCGCCTTCGTCGAGTTCTACCGGCAGATGATCACCACCGCGCCGCCCGCGACCAGGGCCGAGCAGATCGACTTCCAGATCGCCGAGGCCAGGGTCCTGTCGGGCGGCGGGCTGCCCTTCGACGAGGACGAGGAGCGCCGCCAGGCCGAGCGGCTCCACGACCGGGCGCTCGACCTGTCCGCCCTGGCCAACCACCGGCTCGCGGCGGCGGCGGACATGACCTTCGAACCGGCTGGTGTCCTGCACACGGTGAAGGCGCCCACGCTGGTCATCGAGGGCACCCACGAGCCGGCCAAGCCGGGCCACGGCGCGCTCATCGCCGCGGAGATCCCCGGCGCGGAGCTGCTGACGGTGGAGGGCATGGGGCACATGCTCGCCCCGCCGGTGCACGGGACCCTGGCCGACGCGATCCTGGCGCACACGGTTACTGTGCGAAGGTGAGCTATCACCGCCGGATGCTGGTGCTGGCGATCTGCTGCATGAGCCTGCTGATCGTCAGCCTCGACAACACGGCGTTGAACGTGGCGCTGCCGTCCATGAGGCAGGAGTTCGACGCCTCGGTCTCCGACCTGCAGTGGACGGTCGACGCCTACACCCTTGTGCTGGCCTCGTTGCTCATGCTGTCGGGTTCCACCGCCGACAGGGTGGGCCGGCGCCGGGTGTTCCAGGCGGGCCTGCTGCTGTTCACGCTCGGCTCGCTGCTGTGCAGCCTGGCGCCCGGCATGGGATGGCTGGTCGTCTTCAGGATGGTCCAGGCCACGGGCGGTTCGATGCTGAACCCGGTGGCGATGTCGATCATCACGAACGTCTTCACCGATCCGCGCGAGCGGGCCAGGGCCATCGGCGTCTGGGGTGGCGTGGCGGGCATCAGCATGGCGGCCGGGCCGCTGGCCGGCGGGCTGTTGACGGAGACGCTGGGCTGGCGCTCGATCTTCTGGCTCAACCTGCCGCTGGGCGTCGCGGCGATGATCCTGACCGCCCTGTTCGTGGCCGAGTCCAAGGCGCCGCGGGCGCGCAGGTTCGACCCGGTGGGGCAGCTGCTGGTGATCGTGCTGCTGGGCTCGCTCACGTTCGGGATCATCGAGGCCCCCGCGGAGGGCTGGACCTCGCCGCTCATCCTCGGCTGCCTCGCGCTCGCCGCGCTCTCGCTGGCCGGGCTGGTGGCCTACGAGCGGCGCCGGGTGGAGCCGCTGATCGACCTGCGTTTCTTCCGCAGCGCGCCGTTCAGCGGGGCGACCGTCCTGGCGGTCAGCGCGTTCGCGGCCCTGGGCGGGTTCCTGTTCCTCAACACGCTGTACCTGCAGGAGGTGCGTGGCCTGGACGCGCTGCACGCGGGTCTCTACATGGTTCCCATGGCGTCGATGACGCTGGTGTCCGCGCCGCTGTCGGGTCGGATCGTGGCCGCCCGCGGCCCCCGGCTGCCGACGTTGCTGGCGGGCCTGACCATGGCATGCAGCGGCGTGCTGTTCGCCGGGTTCGGCGCCGCGCAGAGCGTCGCGCTGATGTTCACCGCGTTCGTCCTGTTCGGCATCGGCTTCGGCCTGGTCAACGCGCCCATCACGAACACCGCCGTGTCCGGTATGCCGCGCGAGCAGGCGGGCGTCGCCGCCGGCATCACCTCGACCAGCCGCCAGATCGGCATGTCACTGGGTGTCGCGGTCATCGGGTCGGTCATCGCCACGACGGGACCGGCCGACAACGACGTGGCCTGGTGGATCATCGCCGGCTGCGGCGCCGCCGTCCTGCTGGTCGGCTGCCTCACGACGGGCACGTGGGCCACTGCCAGCGCCGACCGTACGGCGAAGCGCATCGCGGCCGAGGACCGGGTGCACGCCACACGCGCGTAGCGCGACCGGCCCCCGTGACCAGGACGGCGAGCGTCAGCGCGCTCGCCACCTGTGGTGATGCCCGTGTGCGGGCGACCACGCCTGATCGCCCGTCATCCGCCCGTCGCGGCGGTCGCACCTGGCCGATGCCCGGCCGACCGCCCGTTCTGCCGTGCCGAGACTCAGCCGGAGGAAGCCGCGGAGTCGTGCGACTGCTCCGTGGTCGCCCCGTCATCCCGCGGCGACTCGGCGCCGAGCTCTTCGCGCAGGCGCTCGTAGTCGATGTGGTGGTTGGTGTACTTCAGCTCGCGAGCGACCTTCGTCTGCTTCGCCTTGGCTCTGCCTCGCCCCATGGCTCCACTCCCTCGATGCCCGCCATCATCCTATCAAGTTGAAGAATTGTGCAACTCGCTATATTACGATAGTTGCATGCCCGTTCCGCTGTACCAGGCCAAGGCAGATTTCTTCCGCACGCTCGGGCATCCCGTGCGCATCCAGGTGCTAGAACTCCTCAGGCAGGGTCCCAGACCGGTCCGCGATCTGCTCACCGAGATCGAAGTCGAGGCATCGAGCCTCTCACAGCAGTTGGCAGTCCTCCGCAGAGCCGGGATCGTGAGCGCCACCCGTGACGGAGCGACCGTCGTCTACGCACTGTCCAGTCCAGACGTGGCCCATCTGCTCATCGACGCGCGGCGCATCCTCACCGACATGCTCGCCGACCAGGGGGAGCTGCTGGCGGAGCTGAGGGCGGAAGGCCGCGCGGTGGGCTAGGGCGAAGGCCGCGCGGTGGGCTAGTCGGCGATCCAGCTGCCGTGGAAGCCGGCGGGGACACGGCGCGGCAGCCGTACGGCGGCGACCTCGTGCAGGTCGGTCGCCTCGTGCACGAGGAGCCTGTCGTCCACGATGGACATCAGCCAGCCGTCGTCCTCGGCCCGGGCGTCCGCCCTCGGCACGAAGACCGCCTCGCCGGCGTGCCCGCCCACCGGGGTCACCGTGCCGGTGCCGCGCTCGAGGTCGTACTTGACCAGCTCGCCGTCGGTGACCGCGTAGAGGTAGCGGCTGGCGCGGCCGAGCCGGTCCTCGTTGAAGGTGGGGAACTCCACGCTGCGGTCGTCCAGCTGCTCCTCCTTGACCGCGCCGGTGGCCGGGTCGAGCGTCCAGCGGTGCAGGAGCGCGACGCCGGCCCGCGGCGTGGGGTCGTCCTGGCCGCCGGTGATCGTCCACGTCTTGGCGAAGCCCTCGCGGGAGTAGCGGACGCCGTCGAGGACGACCTTGCCCTCGTCCTCGCGGGCGTTGCCGACGTGGAAGACGTAGCAGGGGTCCACCTCGAACCACCGGGTGCCGCCCGCCCTGTCCATCACGCCGAGGCGGGCGCCGTAGGCGTCGCTCCAGCTGAACGGCATGCCCCTGCCGAGCCGTTCCATGTCGAAGACGACGGGCAGGTCCAGCCAGACCACGTAGTGCTCGGTCACCGCGAAGTCGTGCATCATCGTCGGGCCCGGCACCTCGACGACCCTGCTCTCCACCAGCTCGCCCGCGCTGTCGAGGCGGTGGTAGGTGAGGTAGGGCGGCACGACGCCGTAGCCGAAGAAGTGCAGCTCGCCGTCCAGTTCCTTGGGGTGCGCGGTCATGCCGGTGGTCAGCCGGCCGCCGAAGTCGCACGGTCCGACCGTGTCCAGCTCGCCGCTCATCTCGTACGGGAAGCCCGCCTCGACCAGCGCGAGGATCTTGCCGGCGTGGTGGATGACGTGGGTGTTGGCCTGGACCGCCGCCCGGTCGGGACCGCGCTCGGTGACGTAGGGCGCGTCGTGCGTGAACCTGCTGGTGCGGACCCAGCGGTTGCGGTACCACTCGGCGCGGCCGTCGCGCAGCCGTACCCCGTGGATCATGCCGTCGCCGGCGAACCAGCTGCCGGGGTCGACGCCCGGCTTCGGGTTGGGGCCGTTGCGGAAGTAGCGGCCGGTCAGCTCCTCGGGCAGCACGCCGGTGACCGGCAGGTCCACGGCGTCGATCTCGTCGGGAACGGGAGCGAGGTGGCCTTCGAGGTAGGTGGTCATGAGTGGCGCGCCTCCACGATCTTCGGGTAGCGGACGGTGAACAGGGTCGGCAGGACGAAGGTCAGCACCTTGATCGCGATGACCAGGGTGGTGGCGTGCGGGTCGAGCGCCAGCACGACGGTCAAGGCCACGGCCGCGATCGTGAAGAAGGCCGCCCACACCGCGGTGATGACGGCGTTGACCCGGTAGAAGACCGGCAGCGTGTGGACCTCGGGCGGCGCCATCGTCTTGGCGATGCCGAGCGTGAACGGCCTGCCGATGGCCAGTGAGCCCCAGGCGGTGCCCGCGAGCCACACGTTGACCAGGGCCGGGCCGTACTTCACCAGCTCGGTGTGCGGCCAGATGAACGAGATCGCGGTGATGAGCGCGAAGAAGACGGCCGCGCTGGTCTCGATCACGATCTCGTCCCACGCCCGTCCCGAGCGCCGGTCCCACAGCACCAGGACGACGGCGATCGCCAGCCCCGTGATGGCGCCGTAGCGCCACTGGTCGCCGGTGGCGATGACCGCGTAGACGATCCAGGGCAGGAATCCGATCAGGGCACGCATGTTTTGACCTTCCTATGTAGACAGGTCGAAGCTAGAACTTCCTCTCCCGATATGTCAACATAGGAATATGAGTTTGCGACACGCGGTGCTCGGGCTCCTGGCAGAGGGACCCGCGAGCGGATACGACCTGATGAAGCTGTTCGACATCTCCCTGGCCAACGTCTGGCCCGCCACGCAGAGCCAGCTGTACGGCGAGCTCGGCAAGCTGGCCGACACCGGCCTCATCACGGTCACCGCCGAAGGACCGCGCGGGCGCAAGGAGTACGCCATCACCGAGGAGGGCACGGCCGAGCTGCGCCACTGGATGACGGAGGTCCAGCCGACCCACGGCGGGCGCAGCGACCTGCTGCTGCGCGTCTTCTTCCTGGGACAGCTCTCCCCGGAGGAGGCCCGCGCCTTCGTCCGGGAGCAGGCCGCCGTCGCCGCCGCGCGGCAGGCGTCCCTCCAGGAGATCAGGGCGATGGTCGAGGCGGGCGACGACAACCTCTCGGTCTACGGCAGGATCGTGCTGGAGTGGGGCCTGCGGTTCACCGAGACCCAGCGCGAGTGGGCCGAGTGGGCCGAGCAACAGATCCGTTAGGCTCTTGAGCCATGGTCTCCGAGCTGTTCGACCCCAAGGCCTGGCAGGTCGTCGAGGGTTTCGACTTCACCGACATCACCTACCACCGGGCCGTCGACCAGGGCACCGTCCGGATCGCCTTCAACCGGCCCGAGGTGCGCAACGCCTTCCGGCCGCAGACCGTCGACGAGCTCTACCGCGCCTTCGACCACGCCAGGCAGACCACCGACGTCGGCTGCGTGCTGCTCACCGGCAACGGCCCCTCGCCCAAGGACGGCGGCTGGGCGTTCTGCTCGGGCGGCGACCAGCGCATCAGGGGCAAGGACGGCTACCAGTACGCCGACGGCACCCCCTCGACGGGCCGCCTCCACATCCTCGAGGTGCAGCGGCTCATCCGCTTCATGCCGAAGATCGTCATCTGCGTGGTCCCCGGGTGGGCGGCCGGCGGCGGCCACAGCCTCCACGTGGTGTCCGACCTCACGCTCGCCAGCGCCGAGCACGCGCGCTTCAAGCAGACCGACGCCGACGTGGCCAGCTTCGACGGCGGCTTCGGCTCGGCCTACCTGGCCCGCCAGGTAGGCCAGAAGTTCGCCCGCGAGATCTTCTTCCTCGGCGACACCTACTCCGCCGCCGACGCCCACCGGATGGGCATGGTCAACGCGGTCGTGCCGCACGCCGAGCTGGAGTCCACCGCGCTCGAATGGGCCCGCAAGATCAACGGCAAGTCGCCCACCGCGCAGCGCATGCTGAAGTACGCCTTCAACCTCATCGACGACGGCCTGGTCGGCCAGCAGGTCTTCGCGGGAGAGGCCACCCGCCTCGCGTACATGACCGACGAGGCCGCCGAGGGCCGCGACTCCTTCCTGCAGAAGCGCGAGCCCGACTGGTCACCGTTCCCCTGGCACTTCTGACGGCCCCCCGGCGCTTCCGATGATCGAGGTCCCGGCCGAGCTCGCCGCCCACCACCTCGCCTACGCCGACGACGCGGGGCCCGAGTGGACGGCCGACCTGCCCGGCCTGGCCGGGCACTTCCTCGACCGCTGGGGCCTGCGCCCCGACGGCGCCCCGATGCACGGTGTCGTGGCGCTCGTCATCCCCGTACGGGAGGCCGACGGCACCCCGGCCGCGCTGAAGCTCCAGCCCGCGACCGGCGAGAACGTCGGCGAGGCCCCCGGCCTGCGCGCCTGGGCCGGCGACGGGATCGTTCACCTGCTCGACGACGCGACCGTCCCCTCACCGACCTCGCCGCACCAGGCCAACGCCCTCCTGCTCGAACGCCTCGACGGCGCCCGCTCGCTCGACGACCTGCCCGACGCCGAGCAGGCGCTGAGCATCCTCGCCGACCTGCTGGCCCGCCTGGTCGCCCACCAGGGCCCCGACGGCGTCCGCACCCTCGGCGACATCGCCGCGCGCATGCTGGAGGACGCGCCCGGCCTGCTGCCCGGGGCCCACCCGGACGACCGGGTGTGGCTGGAGCGGGGCGCGGCCGCCGTGCGCGAGCTGGCCGGGGAGCCTGGCGACCGGCTGCTCCACTGGGACCTGCACTACGAGAACGTGCTGGCGGCGGCGCGCGAGCCGTGGCTCGCCATCGATCCCAAGCCGCTGGTGGGTGACCCCGGCTTCGAGCTGATGCCGGCGCTGCGCAACCGGTGGCCCGCCGCGGACGTGCGGCGCACGGTGCTCAGGCGGTTCGACCTCATGGTCGAGCGGCTGGGGCTGGAGCGGGAGCGCGCGCTCGGGTGGACGCTCGGCCGGCTGCTGCAGAACGGCCTGTGGTCCCTGGAGGACGGCGAGCCCCGGGTCAACCAGCACGAGATCGCGATCGTCGCGGCCCTGCTGAGCCGCTGGTCCGGCAGGCGAAGCGCGCCCGGCGCGGGGCCGTTCGGGAAGGAGACACCGGCAACCGGTGATCTCGGTGGTTGACGCACCGCGGACGGGGTAGAACCATGATCGCCCCCGGCCGCCGTTCTTCCAGCCGGGGGCGCCAGACCGGTCCGGGTCCCCAGCTGTCAGCAGGCGCAGGCGATGCCGGACACCGGGGCGGTGAGCGGGTCGACGGGGTTCCTGGTCACGCCGGCGGCGGTCGCCACGGGGAAGCCCTCGCGGGCCCAGTACTCGAAGCCGCCGATCATCTCCTTCACCCGGTATCCGAGCTTCGCGAACTCCAGCGCCGCCCTGGTGGCGCCGTTGCAGCCGGGGCCCCAACAGTAGGTGACCACGGTGGCGTCCCTGGGCACCAGGTCGGCGGCCCTGGCGGCGATCTCGGCGATCGGCAGGTGGACGGCCCCCTCGATGTGGCCCTGATCCCAGCTCGCCTCGCTCCGCGAGTCGACGACCACGACGCCGGGGACCTGGCCCGCGAGGTCGGCCGCGACGTCGGACACGTCGGTCTCGAACGCGAGCCGTGCCGCGAAGTGGGCGAGGGCCGCGGCGTTGTCCGCGGCGTTGCCGATGGCGGGGACGGCGGGAAAAACGGACATCGGGTGGTTCCTTTCTCGGACCGCTTGGCACGCACCCATGGTGGCCGCGGACACCGCCCCCGAGACAGTGGCGGGAAAGCCGCCTACCGCTAAGATTCCGCCACCTCAGGGAATCTCGATGACCAGCTTCCCCCTGCCGTGCCCGGACTCGATCTCCCGGTGGGCGTCGGCCGCGCGGTCGAGGGGGAAGGTACGGCGTACCAGCCAGCTGAAACCGCCCTTCGCGATCAGCTCCGCGTACCTGCCCAGGCGCTCGGCCGTCCGGCCCGCCTTCACCAGCTGCACCCCGAGCTCGGCCGCCTTCCCGTGCTCCACCAGCGTGACGATCCTGGCGCGGTCCTTCACCAGCTCCAGGGACACCTCGAGCGCGTGGCCGCCGGCCCCGTCGAGCACCGCGTCCACCTGGCCGAGCGCCCTGACCCTGTCGGCCAGCCCCTCCCCGTAGGCGACGGGGATCGCGCCGAGCGAGCGGAGGTAGGCGTGGTTCTCCTCCCTGCCGGTGCCGATCACCGTCACACCACGCCGGCGGGCGATCTGCACGGCGGCCGTCCCGACCGAGCCCGACGCCCCGTGCACCAGCAGCGTCTCGCCCTCCCGCAGGTCGAGGACGTCCAGGGCGAGCTCCGCCGTCTGCACGCCGGCCGTCAGGCTGCCCGCCACGGCCCACGGCACCTCCGCGGGCTTGTGCGCCACCTGGTCGGCGCCCACCACGATGTACTCCGCGTAGCTGTTCAGCAGGGAGAAGCCGAGCACCTCGTCACCCTCGGCGAACCCGGTGACGTCCACGCCCACCTGGTCGACGACGCCCGCGAACTCGTTGCCGGGGACGCGCGGCAGGTCGCCGCTCACACCGGGCGGGGTCCATCCGGCGCGCACCGCCGCGTCGTACGGCTGCACGCCCGCCGCCTTGACCCGCACCCTCACCTGGCCGGGACCCGCCTGCGGGGTCTCGATCTCCATCACCTGAAGCACCTCGGGCCCGCCGGGGGTCGCGAATGCCGCTGCCTTCATCGTCATCAACTCCTCGTGTTCGGTGAGATCACTGTGCAACCTCAACCAAACTTGAGGTCAACTCCATCCCCGGGATGGCGGAGAGCGCTGCCGCCGTACCGGATCCCTCTCGAGAGCGAGGGCGGACCGCTCCCACCGGCGATCCGCCCGCGCCCTCGCATGGCCGACCATGGCCTGCAGCACTCCCGGAACGGAGGAAGATTGGACACCGTGTCAGATCTGCCGCAAATCGCCCGCCTGAAGGCGCGTTTCCGCGCCCTTCCCCCGCTGCAGGTCGACCTCACGCTGGCCGCGTTCGTCCTGGCCGTCCAGCTCTCGCCGTTCTTCGGGGAGCGGTGGACGAGCGGGGCGTGGCACTGGTGGGGCTACGTGGTCGTCGTCGCGTCCGCGGTGCCGCTGGTCTGGCGGCGGCGGGCACCCGTCGCCACGCTGGTGCTGAGCATCTGCCCGGTCCCCTTCTACGACCTGGCCGACGCGCTCCCCTCCCAGCCGATCTGGTACTCCTCCCTCGTCTGCCTCTACACCGTCGCCGCCTACAGCTCCCGCTGGCCCAGGGTGGCCATGCTGGTCTCCACCCTGGTCGGCGGCATCGCGCTGGTCGGCTCGTCGGAGACCGCGGTGCGCGGCACCGTGTGCGCCGTCGCCGCCTACGCGATCGGCAGGGCCACCGCCACCTCCCGCGCCTACGCCGCCGCGCTGGAGGAGCGTGCCGTACAGCTGGAAAGGGAGCGGACGCTGGAGGCCGAACGCGCGGCCGAGCGCGAGCGCGCCAGGATCGCCCGCGACATGCACGACATCCTCGCGCACGCGGTCAGCCTGATGGTCGTGCAGGCCGAGGCCGGGCCGGTCGTGGTCAGGAGCGACCCGGCCCGCGCCGAGGCCGCCTTCGACGCCATCGCCACCGCGGGCCGCGACGCGATGGCCCAGCTGCGCCGCATGCTCGGCGTGCTCAAGGAGGATGAGGGGCCGCGCGCCCCGCAGCCCACGATCACCGACCTGCCCGCGCTGGTCGCGCAGGTGCCGCTGCCGGTCTCCCTCCAGGTGCACGGCACGCCGCGCCCGCTGCGGCCCGACGCCGAGGTGGCGGTCTACCGGATCGCGCAGGAGTCGCTCACCAACGTCGTCAAGCACGCCGGCGCCTCCCGCGCCGAGGTGACGCTCCGCTGGAGCGACGAGGCCCTCACGCTCGACGTCGCCGACGACGGCGCGGGCGCGGGCCTGGCGCTACCCTCGGGCGGCAACGGCCTCATCGGCATCCGCGAGCGCGCCGCCGCCTGCGGCGGCACCGTGAGCGCCGGCCCCCGCGCCGGCGGTCAGGGCTTCGAGGTCTCGGTACGGCTCCCGCTCACCCCCGATCGGGACCACGTCAGGCAAGGAGTGCGCCGATGAGCATCAGGGTAGTGGTGGCCGACGACCAGGAGCTCGTGCGCGGCGGGTTCAGCATGATCCTCGACGCCCAGCCCGACATCGAGGTGGTGGCCGAGGCGGGCGACGGCGTCGAGGCCGTCGCGCTGGTGCGCGAGCACCGGCCCGACGTCCTGCTGCTCGACATCCGGATGCCCAGGATGGACGGCATCGAGGCGGCCAGGCTGGTGGGCAAGGAGACCAGGGTCATCATGCTCACCACCTTCGACCTCGACGACTACGTCTACGACGCGCTGCGGGCGGGCGCCAGCGGGTTCCTGCTGAAGGACGTGCGCAGGGACGACCTGGTCAGCGCGGTCCGCGTGGTCGCCGCCGGGGAGTCGCTGCTGGCCCCCACCGTCACCAGCCGGCTGATCGCCGAGTTCACCTCGCGCCCGGCCGCGACGGCGGTCTCGCCGGAACGGCTCGCCGTCCTCACCGCCAGGGAGCAGGAGACGCTCGCGCTGATCGCCCGCGGCCTGTCGAACGCCGAGATCGCCGCGGAGATGGTCGTCAGCGAGCACACCGTGAAGACGCACGTGAGCAACGTGCTCACCAAGCTCGGCCTGCGCGACCGGGTCCAGGCCGTCATCGTCGCCTACGAGACGGGGCTGGCCGTACCGGGACGTTAAGCGTTCTTCAAGCGGCCTGCAACCTCCCCGCCGATATATTCGCCCCATTACGGGCGCATGATCCGAGGGAGCCGATGCCCGCATTCGTCGACGCCGCGCTGGCCTTCCCAGCCGTGCTCTTCAGCTTCTTACTCGTCGTGGTCGTCGGTTACTGGCTCGTGGTGATGGTCATGGGCGGTGACGTCGACCTCGACGACGTGCAGCTTCCCCTCGGCCTCGGCGGCATCCCGGCGACCGTCGCCTTCTCCCTGTTCGTCGCCCTGGCCTGGTTCGTGAGCCTGGCGGGCGTGGTGCTCGTCGGCGGCGGGCCGCTCGTGCTCCCCGTCGCCCTCGCGGCCGGATGGGCGGGCACGAAACTCCTGATCATCCCCCTGCGCAGGCTCTTCCCCGACAGGAAGGAGCCTTCCCGCCACGACTTCGTCGGACAGCGGTGCGTGGTGCGCACCGGCCGGGCCGACGCCACCTTCGGCCAGGCCGAGGTCACCGCCCCCGACGGCGCGTCGGCCGTCGTCCAGGTCAGGACGACCGGCGGCGACATCCTCTCCCGCGGCCAGACCGCGTTGATCTTCGACTACGACGCGGAGGGCGAGTTCTTCTACGTCATGGAGGACCACACATGAGTGTCATCTCGACGGGTTTCGGCATCCTGCTGGCCGTCATCCTGATCGTCGCCATCGGCCTGCTCTTCGCCATCAGCCGGCTGTTCAGAAAGGTCGAGCAGGGCAAGGCGCTCATCGTCTCCAAGGTCCGCAGGGTCGACGTGACCTTCACCGGAGCCGTCGTGTTACCGGTGCTGCACAAGGCCGAGGTCATGGACATCTCGGTGAAGACCATCGAGATCGCCCGCACCGGCGGCGAAGGGCTGATCTGCCGCGACAACATCAGGGCCGACATCCGCATCACGTTCTTCGTGCGGGTGAACAAGACCGTCGAGGACGTCATCAAGGTCGCCCAGTCCATCGGCACCGAGCGGGCCAGCGACGAGACGACGCTCCAGGCGCTGTTCAACGCCAAGTTCTCCGAGGCGCTCAAGACCGTCGGCAAGCAGCTCGACTTCGTCGACCTCTACACCAAGCGCGAGGAGTTCCGCGACCGGATCATCCAGGTGATCGGCACCGACCTCAACGGCTACAGCCTGGAGGACGCCGCGATCGACTACCTGGAGCAGACGCCGATGGCCAAGCTGGACCCGGCCAACATCCTCGACGCCCAGGGCATCCGCAAGATCACCGAGCTGACCGCCACCGAGAACGTGCGCACCAACGAGTTCAGGCGCAGCGAGGAGAAGGAGATCACCCGCCAGAACGTCGACGCCGCCGAGGCCATCCTCGAGCTGAGGCGCCGCCAGGCGGACGCGGAGATCAAGCAGAAGCGCGAGATCGAGACGATGAAGGCGCGCGAGGAGGCGGAGATCGCCCGCGTGCAGGCCGAGGAGCGGCTCAAGGCGCAGGCCGCGCACATCAAGACCGACGAGCAGCTCGGTGTCCAGACCGAGAACCGCAACCGCGAGGTCGCCGTCGCCGAGAAGAACCGCGAGCGGGTCATCGCCATCGAGACCGAGCGGATCGAGAAGGACCGCATGCTGGAGGTCATCTCCCGCGAGCGGGAGACCGAGCTGTCGCGCATCGCCAAGGACAGGGAGGTCGAGACCGAGAAGCGGTCGATCGCCGAGGTCGTGCGCGAGCGGATCGCGGTGGAGAAGACGGTCGCCGAGCAGGAGGAGAACATCAAGAAGCTGCGCGCCGTCGAGGAGGCCGAGCGGCTGCGCCAGACCACGATCATCCAGGCCGAGGCCGAGGCGCAGGAGAGCCTGGTCAAGGACATCAAGGCCGCCGAGGCCGCCGAGGCGGCGGCCAAGCACAAGGCGCGCGAGGAGCTCACGCTGGCCGAGGCCAGGCAGCAGGCCGCCGAGCTCGACGCGCGGGCCAAGATCAGGCTGGCCGAGGGCCTGCAGGCGGAGGCCGCGGCCAAGGGCCTGGCCGACGTCCAGGTGAAGGAGCGCGGCGCCGACGCGATCGAGAAGGTCGGCCGCGCCGAGGCCCTGGCCACCGCGGAGAAGCTACGGGCCGAGGCCGAGGGCGCCAAGGCGATGGCGCTGGTCGAGGGCGAGCGGCTCAAGGCGCAGGCCGAGGGCGAGCAGGCCATGGCGCTGGTGACGGGCGACCGGCTGAAGGCCGAGGCCGAGGGCCTCGTCGAGAAGGCCAGGGCGATGGCCGCCATGGACGAGGCGACCAGGGCGCACGAGGAGTACCGCCTGCGCCTCGAAGCCGACAAGGAGATCAGGCTCAAGCACATCGACGTGCAGCGGCAGGTCGCCGAATCGCAGGCCAACGTCGTGGCGGCGGGCCTGGCCAAGGCCAACATCGACATCGTCGGCGGCGACAGCATGTTCTTCGACAGGGTGGTCGGGTCGATCACCGCGGCCAAGGCCGTCGACGGGTTCGTCGAGCACTCGTCGGTCACGCGGACGCTGGCCGAGCCGTACCTCAACGGGTCGGCCAGCCTCACCGAGGACCTGGCCAGGCTGGTCGGCGGGATCAGCACCGAGGACGTGAAGAACCTGACGGTCTCGGCGCTGCTCATGCGGCTCATCTCGCACGGCGGGCCGGAGACGGCGAGGCTGAACGAGCTTCTGGAGAGCGCGCGCAGGCTCGGCGTGGCCGAGTCGTCGGTGGCCGCGCTCACGGCGGTGAAGGGCTGACGTGACCACTGCGCAGGAGGCGGCCCTCGAGGCGGGCACCTACGAGGTGCTGCGCAACCGCCTGTCGGTCCAGGCCAGGGAGCTGGCCAGGGCGGCCGAGGCGGTCAACGAGGAGCGGCTCAAGGTCTTCGGCGGTGCCGAACTCCGCCTGATCGGCACCGAGCGGATCCGTACGGAGAACAACTGCGTCCCCCGCGACATCGTCTCGGTCGGCGACCTGATGCTCTTCGGCTACAACGTCTTCATCGGGCTGAAGCCGGAGACGGCTGTGGATGACGTGTTCTCCGTCCACAGGTTCAGCCGCGACGGCGACGCGTTCAGGTTCGACGCGGAACAGTTGGGGGCGCTCAGCGACCCGGCGTTCCGGAAGGACTTCGCGGAGTTGTACCGCTACTACAAGGAGACCAGGCTCCTGCAGCTGCGACGGCTGGAGGGCAAGCTGCTGGCCGTCTTCCAGACGGGGCCGACCGACCTGCGGGTGCTGCGCTGGGCCGTCGACACCCACGGGGCGACCGCCTACCTCGACAACAGGGGCGAGCGCGACCACGTCTTCCCGCCCTCGCACGACTTCGAGTGGACGCCGACCACGCGAGACGACCACGTGCTCGGCCGGCACCCGCACATCTCCATCGAGGACGAGGTGTTCGTCGAGACGGTCGGCGGCGACCTCACCATCAAGATCGAGAACAACACGGAGTCGGGCGAGGGCATCTACACCGAGCCCGTCGCCGAACCGCTCCAGTCGCTGGCCGACGCCGAGGTCGACCACGCCAGGATCGGGCCGCTCATCCTGCTGCGCGTCAAGCCGTACAAGGAGACCGAGTGGCGGCACCTGGTCTTCAACACCCGCACCAAGTCCGTCACCAGGCTCGACGGCATCGCGCTGGCCTGCCAGCGGCTGCCCGAGGACCAGGGCATCATCTTCCCCGGCGGCTACTACCTGTCCACCGGCGTGTCCAAGACCTTCGACACCCAGGTGGCCGACCTGGAGTTCGAGCGGGTGATCCGCTCCCCCAACGGCGAGGACGTGCTCTACGTCTTCCACGCGCGGGCCGACGGCCGGTCGCTGCTGCTGCCGTACAACGTGATCAGGAAGGAGATCGCCAACCCGCTGCCGTGCCACGGCTACTCGCTGTTCGACGACGGCACGCTGGTGGTCTTCAGGGCGACCTCGGAGGAGCCGACGCGCGTCCACCCCATGCAGGTGTGGCAGACGCCGTACGTCTCCGACACCTACGCCGCCGCCCAGCCCACGGGCACCGGGCCGCTGGAACGCATCGGCAACGCCGAGCTGGTGCGCGGCATCTCCGACTGCCTGTCGGTGGCCCGCATGGTCGAGGAGATGGCGCCCTCCCAGGCGACCTTCGAGGCGCTGATCGCCGCCTGCACCCGGGCCTTCGACCACTACCACTGGCTGGGCGACCACGGGCTGCGCGGCCCGCTGGGCGACGTGCGCGCCACCGCCGAGCAGGTCCTCGACGAGTACGAGAACGTCGCCGAGCTCACCCGGCAGGCCGCCGCCACCATGGAGGCCGCCACCGCCGAGACCACCACTCTGGTACGGCAGGCCGGCGCCGAGACGCCGGCCTCGGCCGACGCCTGGGTCGCCCGCCTGGCCGAGCTGCGCCGGGCGCAGGGCCGCCTGGTGACGCTGCGCGAGGTCCGCTACATCGACCTGGCCGCCCTCGACCGGCTCGCCGCCACGCTCGCCGACGAGCTGGCGTCCACCGGCCGGCGGGCGGTGGCGTTCCTGGAGGGCGCCGACGCCTTCACCGGCTACCACGCCGCCGTCGCCCAGCTCGAGGCCGACGCCGCCGCCATCGCGACCGCCGCCGCCGCCGAGCCGGTCGCCGAGCGGCTCGTCGCCCAGGCCGAGGGGCTGGAGGTCGTCACCGAGGTGGTCGGCTCCCTCGACATCGCCGACGCCACGGTCCGCACCTCCATCCTCGAACGCATCGGCGAGGTGCTCGGCGGGGTCAACCGGGCTCGCGCCGTCCTCGACGGCCGCCGCACCCACCTGCTCGCCACCGAGGGACGAGCCGCGTTCGCCGCCGAGTTCGCCCTGCTCGGGCAGGCCGTCACGGGCGCGCTGGCGATGGCCGACACCCCCGAGCGCTGCGACGAGCAGCTCGGCCGCCTCATGCTCCAGCTCGAGACGCTGGAGTCGCGCTTCGGCGAGTTCGACGACTTCGCCGCCCAGCTCACCGCCAAGCGCGAAGACGTCTACGAGGCCTTCTCGGCGCGCAAGCAGACCCAGCTCGACGAGCGGGCCCGGCGAGCCGACCGCATCGCCGCCTCCACCGATCGCATCGTCGCGAGCGTCACCCGGCGGGTGTCGGCGCTGACGTCCCTCGACGAGATCAACACCTACTTCGCCACCGACCCCATGGTCGCCAAGCTCCGCTCCTCGGCGGGCGAGCTGCGGGCGCTCGGCGCCACCGTGCGCGCCGAGGAGCTCGACGGCCGCATCAAGGCCGCACAGCAGGAGGCGGGCCGGGCGCTGCGTGACCGTCTCGACCTGTTCTCCGCCGACGGCGAGACGCTCCGGCTGGGCCGCCACGCCTTCGCCGTCAACACCCAGCCGATCGACCTGACCCTGGTGCCGCACGACGGCGCCATGCACTTCTCCATCACCGGCACCGACTACCGCTCCCCCGTCCCCGCCTCCTTCGCCGACACACAGCCGTTCTGGTCCCAGCTGCTCGTCTCCGAAACCGCGGACGTCTACCGCGCCGAACACCTGGCCGCCTCGCTGCTGCCCACCGTCGCCCCGGGCGCCGACCTCGCCGCCGCGGTACGGCTCGCCGCCGAGGAGCGCTACGACGAGGGCTACGAGCGCGGGGTCCACGACCACGACGCGACCTCGATCCTCGCCGCGCTGCAACGGCTCCAGGAGGGCGCGGGCCTGCTGCGCTACCCTCCGGCGGCGCGGGCGGCGGCCCAGCTCTACTGGGCGTTCGGCCTGGATGATGTTTCACGTAAAACATTGGCCACGCGGGCCGCGTCACTGGTGCGAGCCCGTGCCGCCTTCGGCCGGGTGGAGGCGCTCGACACCCTGGCGGCGGAGCTCTCCACCGCCGTCTCCGCCTTCGTCGCGCCCCACGTCCTCGGCGCCGCGGACCCGGCCGCGGTGGCGCTCGCCGGCGAATACCTCGTCGAGGAGCTCGCCGGCCGGCCCGAGGGCTTCGTCACCAGCGCCGCCGCCAGGAGCATCCTCGACCGGTTCCGGCAGTCGCTCGGACCCGCCCGCGTCCGCGAGTTCGAGGAGGACCTGCGGGCGCTCGACCTGCCCGAACGCATCCAGCTCGCCGGCGCGTGGCTGAGCGCCTTCGACCGGTCCGACGACCTGCCGGAGGCGCTGGCCGTCCAGCTGTGCGAGCTGCCGCGCCACGACTCCAGCGCCACGCTCACCGCCACGGTCGAGGGGCTGCTCGGCACCCACGCCAGGATCACCGACCGGACGCTCACCCTGCGTCTCGACGAGACGCTGGCCAGGACACGCGCGTTCCGCGCCGAACGCGTCCCCGCCTACCGCGCCTACCAGAAGCGCCGCGGCGAGCTCGTCGCCCAGGAGCGCGACCGGCTCCGGCTGGACGAGTACAAACCCAAGGTGATGAGCGCCTTCGTCCGCAACCGGCTGCTCGACGAGGTCTACCTGCCGCTGATCGGCGACAACCTCGCCAAGCAGCTCGGCGCCGCGGGCGAGGGCAAGCGCACCGACCAGATGGGCCTGCTCCTGCTCATCTCCCCACCCGGGTACGGCAAGACGACGCTCATGGAATACGTCGCCAGCCGCCTCGGGCTGCTCTTCGTCAAGGTCAACGGGCCCGCGCTCGGCCACGAGGTCACCTCGCTCGACCCGGCCGACGCGCCCGACGCCACCGCCCGGCAGGAAGTGGAGAAGATCTCCTTCGCCCTGGAGGCGGGCACCAACGCCCTGCTCTACCTCGACGACATCCAGCACACCTCACCGGAGCTGCTGCAGAAGTTCATCTCGCTGTGTGACGCCCAGCGGCGCATCGAGGGCGTGTGGAACGGCCGCACCCGCACCTACGACCTGCGCGGCAAGCGCTTCGCCGTCTGCATGGCGGGCAACCCGTACACCGAGTCGGGGCAGCGCTTCCGCATCCCCGACATGCTCGCCAACCGCGCCGACGTCTGGAACCTCGGCGACGTGCTGTCCGGCAAGGACGACCTGTTCGCGCTCAGCTACATCGACAACGCCCTCACCTCCAACCCGGTGCTGGCCCCGCTGTCCACCCGCGACCGGGGCGACGTCGAGCTGCTGGTCCGCATCGCGCGCGGCGAGGAGGGCGTGCGCACCGACCAGCTCAGCCACCCCTACACCAAGGTCGAGCTCGACCAGATCCTCAGCGTGCTGCGCAAGCTGGTCAGGGTGCAGGAGGTGGTGCTGGCCAACAACCAGGCCTACATCGCCTCGGCCGCCCAGTCCGACGACTCGCGCACCGAGCCGCCGTACCGGCTGCAGGGCTCCTACCGCAACATGAACAAGCTGGCCGAGCGGATCGTGCCGGTGATGAACGACGCCGAGCTGGAGCAGGTGATCGACGACCACTACCTCGGGGAGGCGCAGACGCTCACCAGCGGCGCGGAGGCGAACCTGCTGAAGCTGGCCGAGCTGCGCGGGCGGCTCACTCCCGAGCAGGCGGCGAGGTGGGCGGACATCAAGGCGGCCCACCTGCGGACCAAGGCGCTGGGCGGGGCCGAGGACGACCCGATGACCCGCGCGGTCGGCGCCATCGGCCTGCTGGCCGACCGGGTGGGCGACATCGGCCAAGCCCTCCGCCATCCCGACCGCTGACCCACCGGCGGCGCAGGCCGGGTTCCCCTCCCCGCCCTCCGCCACCCCGACCCCTGAGCCCGTCCGCTGACCCACCGGCCTCGACCCCTGACCCACCGGCGGCGCCGAGCCGGATCGGCGGTCGGCCCAGCGCGCGGGGTCAGCGGATGGTGGAGTCCGGGTGGTCGGCGTCCCAGCGCCGGCGGGACTCGGCGATGGCCTCGCGGTGTTCGGCCGACCATGCGGTCATCGCCCTGAGCAGGTGGGTCAGGCTGTGCCCCATGTCCGTCAGCGCGTACTCCACCTGCGGCGGCACCGTCGGATACACCGTGCGGGACACCAGCCCGTCCCGTTCCAGCCGCCGCACGGTCAGGGTGAGCATGCGCTGCGAGATCCCGTCGACCGCCCGCTGCAGTTCCCTGAACCGCCGGACCCCGTGCGCCAGCTCCACCACGACCAGCACCGACCACTTGTCGCCGATGCGGTCGAGCACCTCCCTGATCCCGCAGTCCTCGGCGCAGGAGACGTGAGGCTCGCCCGAGGTGGTTACCCCGGTGTGAGTGGCTGACATGAATGTGCCTCCTTATGGCGGACGACCCCCGTCACGATACTGGTTACCAAAGAGAACCATCTGGCAAGGAGGCTGTTCATGATTCTGGTCACCGGCGGCTCAGGAGGGCTCGGCCAGCTGATCGTCAAGCGTCTGGCGGGGCGGCACGACGTGGTGGTCGGCAGCCGCACCCCCGAGCACGGTCAGCGCCTCGTGGACTTCGACCAGCCGGCCACGCTGGTGGAGGGCTTCCGGGGGGTCGGCACCCTGCTGCTGATCTCCGCGGGATACGGCGAGGACGACGTGGTCATCGCCCGGCACGAGGCCGCCATCAGCGCCGCCGAGCAGGCGGGGGTGGGTCACATCGTCTACACCAGCCTGAGCGGCGACGGCGACCACCTGACCTACGCGCTTCCCCACCGCTGGACCGAACGCAGGCTCCGGCGCGGCACCACCGCGTGGACCGTCCTGCGCAACGGCCTGTACGCCGAGTTCTTCGCCGGTCTCACCGTCCCCGACGCCGAGGGCAGGATCACCGCCCCGCTCGCCGACGGCCGCCTGTCCGCCGTGGCCAGGGAGGACCTGGCCGACGTCGCGGCGAGCGTCACGCTGGAGGCCGCCGCGCACGCCGGCCGTACCTATGAACTGGTCGGTGAGGAGGCGATCGGCGGCGCCGACGTGGCCGCGGCGCTGGGGGCGTCCTACGAGCCGGTCCCGCTGGCCGAGGCCCGGTCGGTGCTCCCGCTCCTGGGCCTGCGGGCCTTCCAGGAGCCGATGATCATGAGCACGTACTCGTCGATCGCCCATGGCTTCATGTCCGGTACGGCGGGCGACCTGCGCGCGCTGCTCGGCGGGACCCCGCGCAGGGCCCTCGACGTGATCACCGCGGTCCGGCCGGCCGCCTGAGGGGGGTGGGCGGCTTACCCGCTATTCGAGCCGTGCCAGCACGGTCCGCGCCAC
Organism: Nonomuraea sp. NPDC004354; assembly: GCF_053602555.1. Lineage (NCBI taxonomy): Bacteria > Bacillati > Actinomycetota > Actinomycetes > Streptosporangiales > Streptosporangiaceae > Nonomuraea > Nonomuraea sp. NPDC004354. The sequence continues at coordinate 230,170 of NZ_JBSGDV010000002.1, forward strand.
CTGGGCGATGGCGCGCAGTTCGTCCTCGGTGAGCAGGTCGATGAAGTGCCTGCGCACGGAGGCCACGTGTCCGGGGGCGGCCTCCTTGATCGTGCTGAGCCCCTTGGACGTGAGGACGATGGCCGCGCCCCGCGCGTCGTGGGCGACCTCTTCCCTGCTGACCAGCCCGCGCTCGGCCATGCGGGTGATGTGGTGGGAGAGCCTGCTCTTCGACCACCGCATGTGGACGGCGAGCTCGGTCAGCCGCATGCGGTGCTCCGGGGCCTCCGACAGGTTCGACAGGACGTCGTAGTCGGGCTCGGACAGCCCCGACTCGCGCATCAGGTCGCGCTGGATCTCCAGATCGAGGAGCAGCCGCATCCGCCGGTAGCCGATCCAGGCGGCGTACTCTGTCTCGTTCAGCCAGTTCACGCGCCCCAATCTAGGGCTCGGGCCACCGATTCCGCCGTCGCGGGTACCAGCGGGAGCCGTACGTCGGGCGTGGGGATGAGGCCGTGCGCGTGCAGCACGCCCTTGATCACGGTCGGGTTCGGCTCGGCGAACAACTGCGCCGACAGGGCGGCCAGCCGGTGCCCGAGCGCCCGGTCCCACGAGGCGGCCATGGACACGAACGAGGCGGTGTGCAGGTGCGCGGAGGCCAGGATGCCGCCGGTGGCGCCGAGCGCGAGCATGGGCGACAGGTAGGTGTCGTCGCCGGTCAGCACGGAGAAGTCCGGCGGCAGGTCGCCGAGCAGCGCGACGGCGTCCTGGTCGACGGCGCCCGTGGCGTACTTGACCCCGGTGATCATCGGGTGCTCGCCGAGCCGCCGCAGGGTGGCGGCGGTCAGCGGCTGTCCCGTCCGGTAGGGGATGTGGTAGATCACCAGCGGCACCGGGGTGCGCTCGGCGAGCCGTTCGAAGTGCGCCAGGACGCCGCGCTCGCCCGGCCGGACGAACGCCGGCACGGTCACGAGGGCGGCCGTGGCGCCTTCGGCCAGCTCCACGTCGCCGACGATCAGCTGCGTGCCGTACGCGGCGGTCACGTCGCGGCAGATCCGCACCACCTGGTGGCGCTCGGCGGGCGTCAGCGAGGAGGGCTCGCCCGTCGTCCCGAGGGCGACCAGTCCCGCGGCGCCCTGGTCGAGCGCGCCGGCGGCGAGCTTCTCCAGCGCGTCGTAGGCCACCTCCCCCGAGGCGGTGAACGGCGTGATCAGCGGTACGTAGATTCCGGAAAGCATGCCTTTCACCCTGGCGGACGGACCACCATCACCACCAGTTCACGTTTCTACGCCGCACCGTAAGGTGTTCTTATGCTCGATCCGAGGAAGCTCCGCCTCCTGCGCGAACTGTCGAGAAGGGGCACGATCGCCGCCGTCGCCGACGCGCTCACCTTCACCGCTTCGGCCGTCTCCCAGCAGCTCAGCGCGCTCGAACGCGAGGCCGGCCTGCCGCTGCTGGAACGGACGGGCCGCACGGTCGTGCTGACGCCTGCCGGGCGGGTGCTGGTGGAGCACGCGGAAACCGTCCTGGAGAGCCTGGAGCGGGCCGAGGCCGCGCTGGCCGCCACGCGCACCGGCCCGGCGGGGCCGCTGCGGATCGGCGCGTTCCCGACGGCGGCCCGCGCGCTGCTGCCCGGCGCGCTGGCCGTCCTGCGGAGCGATCACCCGGCGCTGGAGCCGATGATCTCCGAGATCGACCCCGCCGACGTCGCCGCCGCGCTGCGGGCGGGCGAGCTCGACGTCGCGCTGGTCCACGAGTACGACTTCGTACCCCCCGTGGTCGACGAGGGCATCGAGACCATGCCGCTGCTCACCGAGCCGATGTACCTCACGACCAGGCGCACCCTCGCCGAGGCCCGCGACGACGCGTGGATCGTCAGCACACCCGGCACGCTGTGCCACACCATGGCGGTGCGCGCCTGCCACGCCGCCGGGTTCGAGCCGCGTGTCGTTCATCACATCGACGACTTCGACACCGTCCTGCTGCTGGCGGCGGCCGGCCACGGCGTCGCCCTCGTCCCCCTGCTCGCCGCGGCGAATCCGCCGGTAGGCGTCATGTTGACCGCCCTGCCGATCGAGCGGCGTACGCTGATCGCCTTCCGCCGCGGGTACGGCACGCATCCCGCGCTGAGCCCGCTCACAGCCGCTCTCAGGCGATCCACAGCAAGGGCGACCCAGGCTGGAGGGCATGGATGAGTTGCTGAACACCCCCGCGATCACCCACGGCCTGCGCAAGGTGGAGAACAGGATGAGGCGGCTGGCCGGCTCCTCCGCGCTGCCCGGCATCAACGCGGGTGCCGACAGGATCATCACCGCGGGCGGCAAGCGCCTGCGTCCCGCGCTGACGCTGGCCACCTGCCTGGCCCTGGGGAAGACCCCCGACCGCCGGGTGATCACCGCTGCCGCGTGCGTGGAGCTGATCCACGCGGGCTCCCTCGTCCACGACGACCTCATGGACGGCGCCGCGCAGCGCCGGGGCGCCCGCACGCTCAACGCCGAGCTGGGCGAAGGCAAGGCGCTGGTCATCGGCGACTTCATGCTGGCCAGAGCGGGTCTGGCCGCGATCACCTCGGTGTCCAGGCCGGTCGCCGAGGTGCTGGCCGCGACGGTCGTCGAACTGGCCGAGGGCCAGTTCATGGAGACGGCCGACCAGTTCGACCCGGGCAGGACAGTCGAGAGCGCGCTGCGCTCGATCACCGGCAAGACCGCGGCGCTGTTCCGCGCCGCCTGCCTGGTCGCCGCCATCTGCGCGCACGCCTCGGACGAGGAGAAGGCCAGGATGGCCCTGTACGGCGAGCGGTTCGGCCTGATCTTCCAGATCCTCGACGACCTGCTCGACCTCACCGCGCCGGCCGAGCGGCTCGGCAAGCCGTCGGGCAACGACCTGCGCCAGGGCGTCTACACCCTCCCGATGCTGCGCGCGATGGCCAAGGACCCCTCGGTGCTGCGCGACGACGTCGCCGCCACCCTCGCCGCGCTCAGGGAGACCACGATCGTCGGCGACACCCTCGAGTACTGCCGCGGCCTGGCCGCCGACGCCGTCTCCGCGCTGCCCGTGATCCACGACAGCGAGATGGCCGCGATCATGTACGGCCTGCCGACCGCCTACATCGACCACGCGGAGCGGCAAACTTTGACCCGAGCAAGTTGAGATTTGTTGGTACAAAACTCAGGACGGCCGCTCATACTGGAGGCATCTGGCATCCCAGGAGCACGCTCATGCGGAAACCCCCGACGCCGCTCGAAGCGACGCAGTTCCTCCAACTGGCCGCCGTGGATTTCAACGGGATCTACGCGGTTCATCTGGCTGCCAAGGAGGAGCGGCTCAAGATGACCCGGTTAGCGATGAGCCTGCTGTCGGCGCCGTTCGCCGCCGCGATCGCGCTGACCAGCACCAAGGTGGTCGACCCCGCCAGCCTGACCAGGTGGGACACCGTGCCGTGGTACCTCTACGCGCTGGTGGCGGCCTTCGGCCTGCTGGGCGTGCTGCCCTTCCTGCGCCTGATCGAGGCGGTGAACGCGCACGCCAGGACGGCGAGGGCGCTCAACAACTTCCGGCTGCTCTACGTCACCCGCCTCAAGGACGAGTTCGACTGGTCGCCGAACCTGCCGGTCGACCCCCGCTACCCGGAGACCTACGCGCCGCTGGCGTGGCCGGGGGTCAACGTGATGATGCTGGCCCTGGTGAACTCCGCCTACCTGACGGTCGGCGTCACCGGGCTCAGCGGCGGCGAGCTCAACCCGCCGTTGCTGCTGCTGAGCATCCTGCTGGTGGCGCTGGTGCATTACTCGGTCTACTACGTGCGCTGCAACGTGACCAGGCGGCGCCGCCTGCCCCACAACCCCTACAACTTCCCGAACGTGGAGACCTGATGGCAGAGCCCACGAGGTGGGCGTCGTGTGGGGAGGCGTGGATATGGCTGATGCGGCACGTGCAGGCGTCCGGCGTGCCCGCCGACGACGACCGCGGCCCGGTCATCGAGGGCGCGGCGGTCCTGTTCGAGATCTGCGACGTGCGGTGGGACGACGACCCGATCCTCAGGCGGTACGGCGACGCCGCCAAGCACGCCCTCTACACCCGTAAGTTCACCGAGGGCGACGTCATCCCGCCGTTCAAGTACAGCTACGGGCAGCGCCTGACGCCCCAGCTGGAGTGGGCGACCACGCTGCTGCGGGCCAGGCCGTACAGCAAGAGCGCGTGGGTGTCGCTGACCAGGCCGGGCGAGCCGTACGACGCCGTGCCGTGCCTGGCCGCGGTGGCGGTCAGGATCAGGGAGGGCGCGCTGGTCATGACGGCGTCGTTCCGCTCGCAGAACGCCTACACCTGCTACCTGAACTACGTGCCGCTCAGAGACGTCCAGGCCGAGATCGCGCGGGATCTCGGCCTGGGCTGCGGCCCCCTGCGGGTGTTCGTGGACGTCCCGCACCTCTACCTGGCCGATCTCACACAGGTCCAGCGGATCGCACAGTCCTGAGCGGGGCGACCCCGGCAGGCATAGGGTCGTCCATCGCCCCGTCAAGTGTTCTGCAAGTCGGTTGACTAGCCTGCTTCGCGTGAAGGCGCGCATCGTGGACATAGCGACGTACCTCCCCGGCCTGACGCGGACGAGCGGCGAGGTCGAGGAGCGGATCGAGGGATTCAGGGCGCCCAGCGGGCTCATCGAACGCCTGACGGGCATCAGGCGCAGGCATGTGGCGGCGGGCGACCAGCAGGCCTCCGACCTGGCCGCCGAGGCGGCCAGGCAGCTCGACACAGACGTCGACCTGCTGGTCTTCGCCTCCGCGTCGCAGGACATGGTCGAGCCGGCGACCGCGCACATCGTGGCCGCGAAACTGGGCCTGTCGTGCCCGGTGTTCGATGTGAAGAACGCCTGCAACAGCCTGCTCAACGGGATCCAGGTGGCCGAGGCGCTGATCGTGTCCGGCGCGTACCGCAGGGTGCTGGTGTGCTCCGGCGAGACTCCGAGCCGGGCGATCAGATGGCAGGTGGAGGACCGCCGGCAGTTCGTCGAGTCCTTCGCCGGCTACACGCTGTCCGACGCGGGAGCCGCGGTGCTGGTCGCCGCCGACCCGCGACGCGGCATCTTCTACCGCGACTTCTCCGCCGACAGCACCGCGTGGGACGTCGGCACGCTGCCCGGCGGCGGCTCCACGCATCCCCGCGACCCCGAGCACTCCTACTTCCGCGGCGACGGCCGCCGGTTGAAGGAGGCGTTCGAGAAGGTCGGGCCCGACATCTTCCTCAACGCCCTCAAGCGGACGGGGCTGTCGTGGACGGACTTCTCGATCGTCGCGGTGCACCAGGTGGCGCTGCCGTACCTGCGCTTCCTGGCCGACACGCTGGGCATCCCCGAGGACAGGCTGGTCGTCAGCCTGCCCGAGCACGGCAACTGCGCCTCGGCCACGCTCCCATTGCAGCTCCAGCTGGGCGGCTGGGCGCCGGGCGACAGGGTGGCGATGCTCGGCCTCGGCGGCGGCATCAGCATGGGCGTCATGCTGGCGGAGATGTGATGCGCCTCTGGGTCGTCGTGCCCGCCTACAACGAGGCGGCCAGCATCGGGGCGACGCTGCGCGCCCTGCGCGAGCAGCACGACCGCGACTTCACCCTGCTGGTCGTCGACAACGCCAGCACCGACGGCACCGCCGAGGTGGCCCGGTCGTTCGGCGCCGAGGTCGTCCACGAGACGCGCAAGGGCACCGGCGCCGCCTCCGACACCGGCATGCGCCACGCGATCGCCAACGGCGCCACCCACCTGGCGCGCACCGACGCCGACTGCCTGCCGCGCGCCGACTGGACGGCGAACATCCGCCGCGCCTTCGACGACGGCCTCGAACTGGTCGGCGGCAAGCTGCGGGCGCGCACCGACGAGTTCCCGCTGAGACTCTGGGAGCGCCGCCTCATCCCCGCCGTGGTCGAGACCGCCGCCTTCTTCGGCAAGGTACGGCCGAGCAACCGCTCGCCCGAGTACCGCGGGCCGTACGTGATGATGCCCGGCGCCACCCTGGCGATCACCGCGGACCTCTACGAGCGCTCCGGCGGCTTCCCCCGCACCGCGATCGAGGAGATGCACGAGGACCGCGAGCTGGTCAACCGCGTGCGCAGGCTCACCGGCGCGTACGGCTCCCGCCGCGACGTCGTGGTGTTCGGCTCGGTGCGCCGCCTGCGCGCCTACGGCCTGGCCCGCACCCTCGCCTGGTACATCGACCACCACTACCGGCCAGACGTGATCGACATCCGATGACCCCTGAGACCAGGCTCTACCTGGCCGCGCACCCCTTCGCCTATCCCCTGGTCCGCCTGCTGGCGCGCATGGGCCCCGTGGTCCGTGTCCCCGGGCTCGGCGTGGTCGTCAACGACGCCGCCACCGCCCGCCGGGTGCTCATGGACCCGCGCTTCCGCAAGGACGGACCCGGCTCGCCGGGCGAGCTGTGGACACCGGTGCTCGGCCCGTCCGTGCTGCTCAACATGGAGGGCGCCGGCCACGCCGCGCTACGCGGCAAGCTCGCGCCGCTCTTCACTCCCTCGTCCGTCTCGGCGCTCGTCGCCGACGTGCTCGACCCGCCGTTGAAGCAGTTGTCCGCCCGGCTCGACCAGGGCGAGCGGGTGGACCTCGTGGACGCCATGCGGCTGATGGCCGGCTCGGTGATCTGCAGGGTGATCGGGCTCGGCGAGGTGCCCGCCGAACGGGCGCGGGCGCTGTTCGCCGACGGGGAACGCGTGGCCGCCATGGTGTCGCTGCGCACCCGCAGGTTGTCGGACCGCCAGGTCGTGGCCGCCCGCGAGGTCCTCGACCGGATCGGCGACATCGCCTCCGCCGCCTACCTCGCCGGCGACCCGTCCACCGTCATGGGCAGGATGCGCTCGCTCGGACTGTCCGAAGCCGAGGCCAGAGGCGCGGCGGGCGCGTTCTTCCTGACCGGCACCGAGACCGTGGCCACCTTCGTCCCCCGCCTCGTCGCGCTGCTGCACGACCACGGCCACCTCGGCGGCGACCGGCGGATCGCGGGCGCCGACCTCGACCGCGCCGTCGAGGAGGCCATGCGGGTGACCACCCCCACCCCGGTGATGCTGCGCTCGGTCGCCGAACCCGCCACCGTCGGCACGATCCCGGTACGGCCGGGCGACCGCGTGCTGATCGCCACCCACAACTGCGCCCGCGCGCACGGCCCCTTCGACCTCTCCCGGCCGCACCCGCCCGAGCTGCGCAGGCTGTGGTTCGGCGCGGGGCCGCACTTCTGCATCGGATACCCGCTCGCGCTGGCCGAGATCCGCGCCGTCGCCGCCACCCTGCTCCAGCACGACCTGCGCGTCGTGGGCAGGCGGGCGGCGCGCGGCGTCCTCATCCCGACCTACGCGCACCTCTGGGTCAGGAAAGCATGATCGACATCATCTCCGGCGTGCTCGCCACCGCTGACAGCGCGCCCGGCAGGACCGCGCTGATCGCACCCGACGGGACGCCCGTCACCTACGGCGCGCTCCGCGACCGCCTCCTCACCGTCGCCCACGCCCTGCACGACACGGACGACTTCGGCGTCCTGTTCGCCGTCCGGCCGGGGCCCGACGCCGTCGCGCTGGCGCTCGGCGCGGTCGCCGCGGGCGGGACGCTCGTGCTGGCCGACCCCGGGCTCGCGCCCGAGGTGTTCGCGGGACGGATGGCGCACACCCGCCCCCGGTGGGTGCTGGCCGAATCGCTGCTGTACCTGCTCAGCGGGCCGCTGAAAGGAGTGGCCAGGCGCAGGGGGCTGGTGCTGCCGAACCTGCGCGAGCCGTTCCCCGGAGCCCGCCACCTCTACACGGGGCCGTGGCTGCCCGGCGTCCCCCGGGGCGCGCTCAGGCTGGACGGGCTGCCCGCCGTACCGGGCGGGTCCTTGGCGGGTGGGCTGCCTGCCGTACCGGGCGGGCTCCCTTTGGGGGGTGCGTTGCCTGCCGTACCGGGCGGGCCTGGGGTGGGCGGGCCGGTGACGTCGGACCAGGCGGCTGTGGTGGCCTTCACGTCCGGGACGACGGAGCGACCCAAGGGAGTCGTGCACACCAGGCGGTCGCTGGCCGCGGGGCTGCGCCTGTTCACCGAGGCGGTGCCGCTGGGGCCGGGCGACGTCGTGCACACCGACCAGTTCATCCTCGGTCTGCCCGCGCTCATCGCGGGCGCCACCTGGTCGATGCCGGGCCGCGGCGACTACGCGAGCGAGCTGGCCAGGCGCGGAGCCACCCACGCCTTCTCCGTTCCGGTACGGCTGCACGCGCTGCTGGAGCGCACCCCCAGGCTGCCCGCGACCCTGCGCTGCCTGCTGCTCGGGGCCGCGCCCGCGCCGCCCGCCGTTCTCCGGAGGGCGCGGCAGGCGGCGCCCGCCGCCGACATCCTGTCGGTGTACGCGATGACCGAAGCGCTGCCGATCGCCGTCGCCTCCGCCGAGGACAAGCTGGCCGCGACGGGCGGCGACCTGCTCGGCGCCCCGCTGCCGGGCGTGGGTGTGCGGGTCGCCGACGACGGCGAGCTGTTCGTGAACGGGCCGCACCTCGCCCGCGGCTACCTCGGCGACCCGCCGCTCACCGAGGTGGCCACCGGCGACCTGGTCCGCCTCGACGCCGACGGCAGGCTGGTGCTGCTCGGCAGGAAGAAGGACATGATCCTCAGGGACGGCGTCAACATCTATCCCGGCGTCTACGAACCCGCCATCGCCGCGCTGCCGGGCGTCGGCGAAGCGGCGGTCGTCGGCCTGCCCGACCCCGACACCGGCGACGAGGAGGTCGTCCTGGCGCTGACCACGACGGCGGGCTACGACGAGAAGCTGGTGCGCAAGGCGCTGCCCGACCTCATGGACGCCCCCGCGCTCCCCGACCGCATCGTCACGCTCGCCGAACTGCCCCGCAAGGGCCGCAGCGACAAGCTCGACAGGGCCGCGATCAGACGGCTGGTGGCCCGATGACCCCCGCCTGCGGACACGCTCCCGGCCCGGCCTTCCATGCCGTCGGGGTCACCTGCCTCCGGGGGCTCGGGTGGGGCCTGTCATGAGGGTCGCGGTCACCGGGGCGTCCGGTTTCGTGGGTGGCGCCGTCTGCAGGGTCGCCGCCGCGCGGGGCTGGGAGGTGCTGGCGTACGGCCGGCGTCCCCACGCCGACCTGGGCACCGTCCCCTACACCTCGTGGGACCTGGTCCACGGACGGCCCCCGGACGAGCAGGTCGACGCGGTGATCCATTGCGCGGGCAGCGTCACCGACTGGGGTCCGCCGCGGGAGATCTGGCAGGCCAACGTCACGGGCACGCGCAACGCGATGGCCGCCTTCCCCGGCGCCCGCTTCGTCCACGTCAGCACGGCGAGCGTCTACGACCCGTTCCGCCCGACCGTCATGGCGAAGGAGGACGAGGCCCCGGTCAGGCGCTACGCCAACGCCTACGGCGCGGCCAAGGCCACCGCGGAGAACACCGTCATGGGCGCGGCGGTGATCCTGCGCCCGCACGCGATCTACGGCAGGGGCGACACCACGCTCCTGCCCCGCCTGCTGCGCTCGGTCAGGGCGGGCCGGCTGCTCGCCGTCGGCAGCGGCGCGACCAGGCTCAGCCTCACCTCTGTGGACAACCTCGCGCAGGCCTGCCTGCTGGCCGTCACGGCCCCGATCGGCGTCTACAACGTCACCGACAGCCACCCGGTCACCCTGGAGGCCGCGCTCCGCGAGGTGCTGCGCGAACGCCGCCTCGCCGCGGAACCGCTCTACGTCGGCGCGGGCCTCGCCATGCGGATGGCCGCCCTCTCCGAGATCGTCGCCGGGCTCACCGGCCGCCCACCCAGGCTGACCAGGTACGCCGTGGGCCACCTGGCCGTCGAGCGTACGCTGGACATCAGCCGGGCTCGCGACCTGCTGGGATACACCCCGGCACCCACCTCGTTCGCCGGAGCGGCCTCTTGGTGAAAGCTTGGACCGACGCGTTCCGCAACCTGGCCGATCGATCCGCAACCGTTACTAATCTGTGATGGATCTGCTGATAGCTGAGGTTGGGGCGGGATGGCTGGCAAAGGTCGCGAATTCGGCCCAGGTATGGGTGTGAGCCTGACGATCGGCTCGGCGCTGCTGTGGGGCGTGGCCCACATCGCCACGGGACGGCATCGCACCGGTTTCCTGCTCATGACGGTCTACCTGGTGCTCGTCGGGTTGATCGTGACCATGGCCACGGCCTTCCGCGGCCAGTTGCTGTCGCTGGCCGTCCAGCCCACCTGGCTCGCCGCGCTCACGGTCGCCATCGCGACGGTCGGCGTGACCTGGTCGGTCGTGATCCTCTGGTCCTTCTGGCTCGTCCGACCCAAGGGCGCGGGCCACAACCTGAACCTCGCCGTCGCTGGCGCGCTGTGCATGCTGGTCATCGCGCCGAGCGCGTGGGCCGGCCGCGTGGCCTACCTCTCCCATGACGTGGTGACCACCGTGTTCTCCGCCACCAGCACCAGCCCGGTGATCGCCAGGGACCCGTGGAAGGGCGCGACCCGCGTCAACATCCTGCTCGTGGGCGCCGACGCCGCCCCCAACCGCCCCGGCGTACGCACCGACAGCATGACCGTCGCCAGCATCGACACCGCCACGGGCGCCACGACGCTCTTCAGCCTGCCGCGCAACCTGCAGCAGGTGCAGCTGCCCGACGGCCCGGCCCGCGACCGCTTCCCCTACGGCTTCACCGGCGAGCCGCCCGCCACCCCTGGCCTGCTCAACGAGATCTTCCAGTACGCCGAGGACTACCCCGAGATGGTGCCGGGCGTGAAGAACGGCCACCGCGGCCCGGCCCTGCTCAAGCAGACGATCAGTGACATCCTCGGCATCCCCGTCACCTACTACGCCATGGTCGACATGGCGGGCTTCGCGCAGATCATCGACGCGATGGGCGGGGTCAGGATCACCATCAGGGAGCCGATCACCTACGGCAAGTACAACGAGGGCCTGCTGCCCGCCGGCACCCGCAAGCTGTCCGGCGAGGAGGCGCTGTGGTTCGGCCGCTCACGCACCTACAGCGACGACTACGTGCGCATGGGCCGCCAGAAGTGCCTGCTCAACGCCGTCGCCCAGCAGGCCGACCCGGTGACGCTGCTCAACAGCTTCGAGAACCTGGCCGCCGCCACCAAGCGGGCCATCTCCACCGACATCCCGGCCGACCTGCTGCCGGCGCTGGTCGACCTCGGGCAGAAGGTGAAGGGCACCCACATCAAGAGCCTCCAGTTCGTGCCCCCGTTGATCAACACGGCCTACCCGGACTGGCACCTGATCAGGCGCAAGGTGTCCGAGGCGCTGAAGGACAGGTCCGGCGCCCCCCGGCGTACCGTGTCGACCCCGTCCCCGTCGCCCACCCCTTCCTCCTCGGAGCGGGCGATCTCGCTGGACGAGGTCTGCTAGCGGCCCCCTCGACCGGCGGGGCCGCCGCCGCCCGGCACGAAGGGCGGAACGACGGCGGCGGCCAGCGCGAGGGTCGCCACGGCGGGCAGGGCTCGGACGTTGAGCACGATCTCCTTCGGTGACTTCACGGGGGCTTGAGGAGTGGATCCGTGCCCGGCCACGGGGCCGTGAACCGGACCGGCCCGGCGCCTGAGTGGGGATGGATGGTGTGGACGCCGAACCGGCCCGGGGCCGGTGCGGGCACGAACTGTGGGCGCGACCCGTGGACACGACCCGTGGGCACGACCCGTGAGCACGTAGCTGTGGACAAAGCCGTGGACACGAGCCGTGGGCACGAGCTGCGCGTACAGGGCGGGACACCGCCGGGCCGGCCCGGAGCCATGTGGGGCGTGGGGTGGGGCGGCGCCGGGCCGGAGACGGGGCGGTGTCGGCTACCGGGTCACGGTTGGCGGCACTGGTCCGGCCTGGGCCGGAGCGACGGACAGGAGCAGGCCACAGGCGGCGGGTAAGCGGGCGGGACGACGCATGGAACCTCCTGCGTGCGGTGACTGGGGGCGACCGTCTGATTACTTAAAGTAGTCGATCAGTCACGGAGAGTGCTAGAGGGATTCATGTCTCCGCCATGTCTGGGTAGGTAGGCCTCACCTCGAGGTACAGCACGGCTCACGGTGCCGCCACCCGCGCTCCCACAACCCCGGCCATTCAGCCGGCACGCGCGGCACCGAGCATCCACCCGCGCCCCGCAGCACCGGCCGACCACGCACCGACTGACCGAGCACCGGCCGACCGGCGGCAGGGCGACCCGAGGGCAGGGCGGGCGCCGGGGGCAGGGCGGGTGCCAGGGGCAGGGCGGTGCCGGAGGCAGGGCGACCCGGGGGCAGGGCGGTGCCGGGTTGGGTACAGGAGGGACACCGGGGCGGCCGCCACCGACCGATGGGATCGCATCATGACCACAGGCGCGCAGGCGCGCGAGATGGGCCTCTACCGCCACTACTTCGACCTGGTCGCCTCCGGGCGCAAGACCGTCGAGGTGCGCGTCCGCTGTCCCAACCTGAGCACCCTCAAGGCCGGTGACCGGATCAGGTTCGTCTGCGGCGACGACGACGCGGTCACCATGGTGCGGCGCGTCGCGTGTTACGCCTCCTTCGAGGAGATGTTCGCCGCCGAGGGCCCGGAGCGGGTCAACCCGGACAGCCCGCTGGCGGAGCAGCTAGCCGACGTCCGGCGCATCTACGGACCCGAGAAGGAGGCGCTCGGCGTCCTGGCCATCGAGATCGAGCTCGTCGGCCCCACCGAGTGGCCCGACAGCGCCGCCCCCTCCCGGCCGGGAGCTGACGGATCTCCCTCGTAATTCCGACTTGACTAGAAGGGAATGAAGGGTTTTGATGTGCATATAGCCGACTTATTAAGTAGGAAATAGGGAGTTGCGATGAAGAGGCTAGCCGCCGCCGTCGCCATACTGGCCATGACCTCGCTCGCGGCCGCGTGCGGGTCCTCCTCGTCGGGCGCGCCGGCTGCGGCCGCCAAGGAGGTGCGCCTCGGGTACTTCCCGAACATCACGCACTCCACCGCCCTCTACGGCGTCGAGAAGGGCATCTACGCCAAGTCTCTCGGCGTCCCCCTCAAGACCAGCACGTTCAACGCGGGTCCGGCCGCCATCGAGGCGGTCTTCTCCGGCGCCGTCGACGCCACCTACATCGGCCCCAACCCGGCCATCAACGCCTGGGAGAAGTCCAAGGGCAAGGCCATCAACATCGTGGCGGGCGCGGCCTCCGGCGGCGTCTATCTCGTCGTCAAGCCCGAGATCAACTCGGTGGAGGACCTCAAGGGCAAGAAGATCGCCACTCCGCAGCTCGGCAACACGCAGGACGTCGCCCTGCGCTACTGGCTGCAGGAGAAGGGCCTCAAGACCGACACCAAGGGCGGCGGCGACGTCAGCATCGTCCCGCAGGAGAACTCACAGACCCTGCAGACGTTCGCCACGGGTGACATCGACGGCGCATGGGTGCCCGAGCCGTTCGCCAGCAGGCTGGTCATCGAGAGCAAGGGCAAGATCCTGCAGGACGAGCGCGAGCTCTGGCCGGACAAGCAGTTCGTGATCACTCACCTGATCGTCCGGCAGGAGTGGGCCAAGGCCAACCCCGACCTGCTCAAGAAGCTCATCGAGGCGCACGTCCAGTCGACCGAGGAGATCAACGCCGACCCCGACGCCGCGGCGAAGGTGGTCAACGCCTCGGTCGAGAAGCTGACGGGCAAGCCGCTCAAGCCCGAGGTGCTGGCCAGCGCGTTCAAGAACATCACGTTCACCAACGACCCGATCGCCGCTTCGCTGACCGGCAGCGCCGACCACGCCGTGAAGGTCGGGCTGCTGAAGCCGGTGGACCTCAACGGCATCTACGACCTGAAGGTCCTCAACGAGGTCCTGGCCGCGAAGGGCCAGCAGTCGATCAAGGACAAGTGACATGACCGTCCAGGTGGACCGCCAGGTCGCGGTCAGGCTCGAAGGGGTCTCCAAGCTCTACGGCGACCTGCTCGCCCTCGACAAGGTCTCGCTCGGCGTGGCGCCCGGCGAGTTCGTCTGCCTCCTCGGCGCGTCGGGATGCGGCAAGAGCACGCTGCTCTCGCTGGTGGCCGGGCTCGACCGGCCGTCCGGCGGCACGATCACCACGACCGGCCGCAGGGTCGCGATGATGTTCCAGGAACCCGCGCTGTTCCCCTGGCTCACCGTCGCGGCCAACGTCGAGATGGCCATGCGGGCGCTGCCCAGGCGGGAACGGCGGGCCAGGGCCGAGGAGTTCCTCGAGATGGTCCACCTGGGCGGCTTCGGCCCCAAGCGGCCGCACCAGCTGTCGGGCGGCATGCGCCAGCGCGTGGCGCTGGCCCGCTCGCTGGCCCAGGACGCCGACGTGCTGCTCATGGACGAGCCGTTCGGCGCGCTCGACGCCATGACCCGCGACCTGCTCCACGACGAGCTGGAGCGGATCTGGCGCGAGCGGCGGCTGTCGGTGCTGTTCGTCACCCACAACGTCCGCGAGGCGGTACGGCTCGGCGACCGGGTCGTGCTGCTGAGCAGCAGGCCGGGCAAGGTCGTCGAGGAGTTCCCCGTGGAGCTCGCCCGGCCGCGCCGTACGGACTCGGCCGAGGTGGCGGGGCTGGCGGCGCGCATCACCGACCAGCTCAAGCAGGAGGTGGCCCGCCACGCCGGCGGCTCGCGTGAGTCGGGTCCCGCGGGTGGAGCCGGCCGCGAGGGAGGAACGCCGTGACCACCGACACTCACGCCGCCCAGATCGCCGGCCTCGACGCCCTGGAGATCACCGAGAAGCGGCGCGGCGCCCTGGCCGGCCGCCTCTGGGCGCGGGTCTGGCCGATCACGCTGGCGGTCGGCATCGTGCTGATCATCTGGCAGGGCGTGGTCTGGGCGGGGTTCTGGGAGCCCTGGGTCTTCGCCGGCCCGTCCGAGGTCTTCCCCGTGCTGTTCGACCGCCTGGCCACCGCCGAGTTCTGGCAGGCCGTCGGGGTGACCATGCGCAGGGCGGTGACCGGCTTCGCCGCCGCCGTGCTGATCGGCCTGATCGTCGGCGCGCTGGTCTCCAGGGTCAGGGTGCTGCGGGCGGCCTTCGGCTCGCTCATCACGGGGCTGCAGACCATGCCGTCGATCGCCTGGTTCCCGCTGGCGATCCTGCTGTTCAAGCTGAGCGAGAGCGCCATCACCTTCGTGGTGATCCTCGGCGCCGCGCCCTCCATCGCCAACGGCCTGATCACCGGCGTCGACTACACGCCGCCGCTGCTGCTGCGCGCGGGGCACGTGCTCGGCTTCCGCCGGCTCCAGCTCTACTGGCACGTGATCCTGCCGGCCTCGCTCCCGTCGTTCCTGGCGGGTCTCAAGCAGGGCTGGGCCTTCGCGTGGCGGTCGCTGATGGCGGGCGAGATCGTGGTCATCATCGCCAACCAGCCCTCGCTCGGCGAGCAGCTCCACTACGCCAGGGAGCTGGCCGACTCGGCGGGCCTGCTCGCCACCATGATCGTCGTGTTGCTGATCGGCATCGTCATCGACGTGCTCTTCGAGCTCGGTGACAACGCCCTTCGCCGCCGCTGGGGCCTTCGTGCGGATCTCCGCTAGGACGCAGTACGCGCTGCGGGCGGTCACCGAGCTGGCCGCGGCGCCGGAGGGCCCGGTGCCCGCCGAGCGGATCGCCGCGGCGCAGGGCATCCCCCGCAGGTTCCTGGACAACATCCTGTTGCAGCTGCGCAGGGCCGGGCTGATCCGCAGCCAGCGCGGCCCCGAGGGCGGCTACTGGCTGGCTCGCGACGCCGCCGCGATCACACTGGCCGACGTGATCGCGGTCGTCGAGGGGTGGCCGTCACCCGACGAGTATCCGGGGGTGGCCGAGCCGCTCGCCGACGTGTGGGCCGCCCTGCGCGAGCACGAGGAGAGGCTGCTGACCGAGATCACGTTCGCGCAGATCGTTTCGCTCTGACCAGGGTTTCGGCAAAATCACGCCGCCTCGCGTTCCCTTGTGTCATGCTGAATCGGTAACGGTTTTCATCGTCAGATGGGGCTTCAGCGTGAGAGTGGCGTTCGTTGGCAAGGGCGGCAGCGGCAAGACCACCGTGTCCGCACTGTTCTCGAGGTACGTGGCCGGTCAGGGCAGGCCGGTGGTGGCCGTCGACGCCGACATCAACCAGCACCTGGCGCTGGTCCTCGGCGTGGACGAGGAGCCCGAGCCGCTCGGCGGGCGCCTCACCGAGATCAAGGAGCTGCTGCGCGGCTCCAATCCGCTGATCCCCTCCGCCGCCGCGATGGTCAAGACGACCCCGCCGGGGCGCGGCTCGCGGATCCTGCGCTTCGCCGACCTGCCGTACACGGTGGCGACGCCGGAAGGGCCGCGCCTCATGGCCACCGGGCCCTTCAGCGAGGACGACCTCGGCGTCGCCTGCTACCACTCCAAGGTCGGCGCGGTCGAGCTGCTGCTCAACCACCTGGTCGACGGCCACGACGAGTACGTCGTGGTCGACATGACGGCGGGGGCCGACTCCTTCGCCTCCGGCCTGTTCACCCGGTTCGACGTGACCTTCCTGGTGGCCGAGCCGACCCGGCAGGGGGTGAGCGTCTACCGGCAGTACAAGGACTACGCCGCCGACCACGACGTACCCGTCGCGGTGGTGGGCAACAAGGTCCACGGGCCCGCCGACGTGGAGTTCCTGCACGACCAGGTCGGCGACGACCTGCTGACCTGGCTGGAGCACTCCACCGCGGTCCGCGCCATGGAGCAGGGCAGGCGGTTCACCCTCGACGACCTCGAACCGGCCAACGCCGAGGCCCTGTCGGTGCTGCTCAAGCACGTCGACGCGCAGGAGAAGGACTGGGAGAGGTTCGGCAGGCAGGCCGCGGAGTTCCACCTGCGCAACGCCCGCGCGTGGGCCAACGAGCGCACCGGGCGCGACCTCGCCGAGCAGATCGACCCCGGCTTCGTGTACGGCCCGGCGTCACTCGACTGTCGCCCTCAGGCCATCTAGAGCACGCCCACGACCACACCTAGCGTCGAGTGGGCCCCCTTCGAGAGGAGAAAGCATGTCGCTGACCGTTCCCAACGATCTTCTCGAGCAGGCGAGACAGGGTGAGATCGACGACGCGGCGTTCGTCGCCTGCGTCCGCGATTCCCTGCCCTACGCCTGGTCGATGATCAGCGAGCTGGTCAAGCAGCGTGAACATTCAGGAGCCGAGTTCGCCGACAACCACACCCCGCCCCCGGACGAGGAGGCTCGCGGCCAGCTCCTGCGCTGCCTGGCCAGCGACGCGATGCGCGGTGCCCTGGAGCGCCACTTCGGGGTACGGCTCGCCTTCCAGAACTGTCACAGGGTCGCGGTGTTCGACCCGGCCGCGACCGGCGCGCTCCGCGACTTCGTGACGCCGCGGGCGCAGATCCTCAACCAGCGGCCGGAGCTCGTCGACTGCTGATCCTGGGCAGCACCTCGGCACCGAGGCGCCGGATGTTCTCGAGGGTGCGGGCCCTGGTACCCGCACCCTCGACCATCAGGATGAGGTGCTCGATCCCGGTCACGGCGCGCGTGCGCTCGATGGCCGCCACGCAGTGACCGGCGTCGCCCACCGGGTGGGCGCTGGTCAGGAACTCCACGTAGCCGCGGATGTCGCGTGAGGGGCGGGCCCGTCCGTCCACGGGCACGTACCCGGCCAGTCCCGGCTCCAGCCACCGCGGCATCGCCTCGCTGAGCGTCCTGACGGCCTCACCGGTCGTGTCGGCGACATGGCCGACCGCCGCCGCCACATGGGGCGCCCGGGGGCCGCCCGCCGCCTCGTAGGCCGCGACGGCCGCCGCCTTCTCCTGGTCACCGACGTGCATCCCGAGCAGCATCGGCAGGCCCCTGCGGGCCGCGAGCCGCATGGTGTCCGCCGAGGTGCAGGCGACCACGGGCGTCATCCGCGCCGACGGCACCATCGCCACCTCCCTGAAGGAGAAGAACTCGCCGTCCGCGGCGACCGTGTCGCGCGAGAGCGCGGCGCACAGCACGTCGAGCGACTCGGCGAAGCCGCGCTCGAACCGGGGCAGGCCCGTCCCGAACACCTCCAGGTCCACCCAGGGGCCGCCCCTGCCCACTCCCAGCGTGAAGCGCCCGCCCGACAGGTGGTGGAGCATGGCCGCCTCCTCGGCCAGCGCCACGGGATGCCGGGTGGACAGCACGCTCACCGCGGTGCCGACGCCGATCCGCCTGGTCCTGCCCAGCGCCAGCGCCGCGAACGCGACGGCGGAAGGGCAGACGCCGTAGGACATGAAGTGGTGCTCGGCGATCCACACGTCGTCGAAGCCCGCCTCCTCGGCCGCCTCGACGGCGGCGAGCGCGTCGCCGAGCACCCGCGCGGGCTCCTGCCCGGGGAAGGCAGCCGCGACGAGGAAGACGCCGATCCGCATTCCCCGATTGTGCGTCGCCGGGGCTCAGCCGAACAGGGAGATCTGCCCCTCGCCGACCGCCGCGTCCCTGTGCTTCTTGAGATGGCGCCATCGCGGCAGGTCGTCCAGGTAGGACCAGGACAGGCGGTGGTGCGGCGTGGGGCCGTGCTCGGCCAGCGCGGCCTGGTGGACGGGCGAGGGGTAGCCCGCGTTCTCCGCGAAGCCGTACTCGTCGCAGCCGAGGTCCGCCATGAGGGTGTCGCGCCGAACCTTGGCCAGCACCGAGGCGGCGGCCACCGAGATGCTCGCCTGGTCGCCCTTGACCTCCAGGCGGACCGGCCACGGGGCGCCGATGTAGTCGTGGGAGCCGTCGAGGATCACCACGTCGGGCCGCACCGGAAGGGCCTCGAGGGCCTGCCGGGCCGCCCTGCGCAGCGCCTCCGTCATGCCCAGGGCGTCGATCTCCTCGTGGGAGGCCGTGCCGTACGCGATGCCCTTCGCCCACCGCTCCAGCTCGGGCACGAGCGCGGTGCGCCGGGCGGCCGACAGCTGCTTGGAGTCGGTCAGCCCGCCGGGCGGCTCGGACAGGTCGGTGACGACCGCGCAGACCATGACGGGGCCGGCCCACGCGCCGCGGCCGACCTCGTCGACGCCCGCGACGATCTTTCCGCGGGCGCCCGCGAGCAGGGTCTCGATCTCGTACGTCGGAGCCACGGCACCGAAGGCTACCGGTGCGCCAGCCTGACGGGCTCCAGATCGGCGGCGAGATAGCGGGCGGCGACGTGGATCGCCCGCAGCGTCACCGACACCGAGGGCCGGTGGACGCTGGAGCGCCGGGCGACGGCCAGCACGTCACGGCCTCCGGCGGAGCCGGGGAACTGGCGCACCGCGATGCCCCGCACGCCCGCGGCCAGGGCCAGGGCGGGGACGGCGGCGATGCCGATGCCCTTGGCCACCAGGGACAGGATGGTGCCGAGGCCCTCGAACTCCCAGGGCGTCGGCCGCGCGCCGCCCACGTCGGCGAAGAGCCTGTCCACGGCCAGGCGGGACGGCTCGCCGTCAGGGGTGGCCATCCACGGCTCGTCGCGCAGCTCCCGCAGGTCGATCGGCACCTCGGGGTCGGCCAGGCGGTGCCTGCGCGGCACCACGAGGACCAGCGGGTCGTGCAGGAGGGGGAAGACCCGCAGCGACTCGCTGTCGTGCGCCCTGCCGTACCAGTCGTCGACGAGCGCGATGTCGACCTCGCCCGACTGCACCTCGCGCATGCCCCGCCCGGAGCGCGACTGTCCCAGCCTGATCGTCAGCTCCGTGTGGCGGCGCAGCGAGCGCGCCAGCACCGGCGCGAAGGCGACCGCCGCCGTGGGGAAGGCGGTGAGCACCACGCGGCCCGCGGGCGTGCCCGCCTGCGCCGACAGGTCGGACTCCGCCTCCTCGACCATGGTCAGGATGCGCTCGGCGTGCGCCACCAGGCGCCGGCCCGCGTCGGTCAGCTCGGCGCTGCGCGCGGTGCGGTCGAGCAGCGCGGTGCCCGCCTCCCGCTCCAGCGCGGCCAGTTGCTGCGAGACCGCCGAGGGACTGTATCCCAGCGACTCGGCGGTGGCGGCGATGCTGCCCCGCCGAGCGAACTCGCAGATCACCACAAGACGCCGCAAATCGAGCATCGGACTTCCTTATGCCTACCCATGAAAAGCCTCGCTTGTGCTGATGCCTTCATACAACCAGGCTGGGAACGTGACAAACATGAACGTGACGCTTTCCGCCACCCTGGCGGCGAACGAGGACATCGAACGAAGACGGCGCGCCGGGGAACGCGTGTTGCACCTGGCCTTCGGCGAGGCAGGGCTGCCCGTGCACCCGGCGCTGCTGGACAGGCTGGTAGCCGCCGCCGACCGCAACGGCTACGGGCCGGTCGCGGGCGCCATGGAACTGCGCGAGGCGGCGGCGGGTTACTGGACCCGACGGGGACTCGTCACGGAACCCGACCAGGTCGTCTGCGCGCCGGGCAGCAAGCCCCTGCTGTACGGCCTGCAGCTCGCCATCGGCGGCGACATCGTGCTGCCCAAGCCGAGCTGGGTCAGCTACGCGGCGCAGGCCGACCTGGTCGGCGCCGAGCCGATCATGGTGCCGACGCCTCCCGGCGAGGGCGGGGCGCCCGACCCCGACCTGGTCGCCGCCGCCGTCCTGCGGGCCCGCGCGCAGGGCAGGACCGTGCGCTCCGTGCTCGTCACGCTGCCCGACAACCCCACGGGACGGCTCGCCTCGCCGCGGACCATGGGCCGCCTGGTCCAGGTCGCCCGCGAGCTCGACCTCATGATCATCTCCGACGAGATCTACCGCGACCTCGTCCACGACCTCGCCACCCCGTTCCTGTCGCCGGCCGACCTGGCACCGGAACGCACGGTCATCACCACCGGGCTGAGCAAGAGCCTCGCGCTCGGCGGCTGGCGCATCGGCGTCGCCAGGCTGCCCCACGGCGCGCGCGGACTGCTCGACAAGGTCCTCGCGATCGCCAGCGAGATCTGGTCGGCGCCGGCCGCTCCCGTCCAGCAGGCGGCCGCCTACGCCTTCACCGAACCCGTGGAGCTGGTCGAACGCGTGGCGCGCAGCCGGCGGCTGCACGCGGTGGTCGCCAACGCCGTCCACGCCGCGTTCGTCGAGGCGGGGGCGAGCGTCCCGGCCCCGCAGGGCGGCTTCTACCTCTACCCCGACCTCGGACACCTGAGGGTGGGCGGCTCGGCAGAAGTCACCAAACTGCTGATCGAGGATCACGGCATCGCCGTACTGCCCGGACACGCCTTCGGCGACGACCCGTCGGCCGCGAGGGTGCGGGTGGCCACCAGCCTCCTGTACGGCGAGAGCCAGGAGGAGCGCATGACCGCGCTGACCTCCTCGGACCCCCTGTCGCTGCCGTGGATCTCGGCCAACCTGGCCCACCTCTCGAGAGGTTTGCACGACCTGTCCACGCGGCAGCAGGCGGCGGGGAGAACCCCACGCCGCACCATGGCCGCAACGCCCGCGCACGGCTAGGCATCGGTTTGGCAAACTTTGCCCCGCGGGCCGCTCGCCACCCCCTACGATCAGCCTGCTGACCTGGGAAAACGCGACCATTGCAGAAACCTGCAAAAGATAGCGCGTGAGTCCTGGTATCTCCTGCGGCGTGCAAGCCCCATCATGTGCTCATGCCCGCTTTTGTCACCCTGTCCGGGCGCCTCGTGCGCCTGGAACCTCTCAGCCTCGCGGTGGTCGATGACCTCGTCGCCGCGGCGTGTGAAGACCGTTCCACGTACGCCTTCACTCGTGTTCCCGATGGGCGGGAAGAGATGGTCTCCTATGTGGAGGCCGCTTTGGCTGAGCAGGCGGAAGGCCGGACGTTGCCTTTCGCCATCCGGTGGCTGCACACCGACCGCGTGGTCGGTGCCACCCGTCTCATGCACCTGGAGTACTGGCAGGGCCCGATGCCCTGGCCTCCGGGTACACGTGGCGCGGTGGGCGAGATCCCGTCCGTGGCCGACATCGGTTACACCTGGCTCTCCGCTTCGGCGCAGGGCACCGGTGTGAACCGGGAGAGCAAGTTCCTGATGCTCTCGCTGGCCTTCGACACCTGGGGCGTCCACCGCATCACCCTCAAAGCCGATGTACGCAACACGCGATCCCGGGCCGCCATCGAGGCTCTCGGCGCACACCTTGACGGCGTGCGACGGGCAGACAGCCGAGGCGCCGACGATACGGTCCGAGATACCGCGTACTACTCGATCCTGGGCTCGGAATGGCCGGTGGTTCGAGAACGGATGGCTCAGAGACTCGGTCTCGTCGAAGCCGCCTAAGCACGTTCCTACGAAAAACTCGGACACGACGGCCCTGCCCGCACCGCCGGGCAGGGCCTGGTGTTGTTTCGAACCGGTAAGGCATGACCGCCCCCGTTGAACTGGGCCATGCCTTTGCGTGTTTCAGCATCCCTCGACCCGCTTAACGCCGGATCAAAGCGCAATCAATGAAACGGCCACCTCTGGGCAACTAGTATTTGGTAGCAAAATGGCCCATTGCGTTGGAGACTGTGAGCATGGCTGGTGAGGGGCTGCGGTTCGCCGTGCTCGGTCCCGTCCGCGCGTGGCGCGATGGCGACGAACTCGATCTCGGCACACCGCTTCAGCGGTCGATCCTCGCGATGCTGCTCCTCAGGGAAGGCCGGGCGATCACCCCCGGCGAGATGATCGACGCGGTATGGGGAGAGGAAGCCCCGCCGAGGGCGCTCGGCGCGCTGCGCACCTACGTCTCGCGGCTGCGCACGGTGCTGGAGCCCGACCGCTCGCCCCGTTCCCGCCCCGAGCTGCTCACCTCGGTCGGCAAGGGCTATGCCCTGCGCACCGGATCCCTCGACCTGACGCTCTTCGAGCGCGGCATGCAGGAGGCCGAGGCGCTGCGCCGGGCCGGCAGAACGAACGAAGCCGCCGAGAGCGTGCGCGCCGCCCTCGCGCTGTGGGAGGGGGAGCCGCTGGCCGGAGCCGTCGGTCCCTACGCCGAGCACCAGCGCGACCGGCTGGCCGAGCGCCACATCACCGCCATCGAGGAGCTCATGGACCTCGACCTGGCCCTCGGCAGGCACGCCGCGGTCGTCTCCGAGCTGATCGCGCTCACCGCCGACCACCCGCTGCGCGAGCGGCTGCGCGCCCAGCTCATGCTGGCCTACTACCGGTGCGGGCGTCAGGGCGACGCGCTCGCCGTCTTCACCGACACCCGCGACGCGCTCGTCGAGGAGTTAGGCATCGAGCCGGGCCCCGAGCTGACCGCGCTGCACCACAAGATCCTCGCCGCCGACCCCAGCCTGATGACGCCGCCCAGCCCGTCCCCCGCCCCCACCGCCGACGGCCCGGCCGGGGCCGACGTCGCCGAGGGCGCCGACGAGCACGAGCTTCCCCGGCCTGCCCAGCTCCCCGCCGCCGTCAGCGACTTCACCGGCCGCCGCCCGATCGTGGCCAGGCTGCGCACGCTGCTGTCCGCGCAGACGGCCGAGGGCGTGCCCGTCGCGGCCATCTGCGGCATCGGCGGCGTCGGCAAGACGGCGCTGGCCGTCCACGTCGCGCACGCCTGCGACGACCTGTTCCCCGACGGGCAGCTCTACGCCGACCTGCGCGGCTTCACCGACGAGGCCACCGCGCCGGAATCCACGCTGGGAGCGTTCCTGCGCGCGCTCGGCATCCCGCCCGACGTCATCCCCGAGGGGCTGCAGGAGCGGGCCGCGCTCTACCGGTCGCTGCTGGCCGACCGGCGCATCCTCGTGCTGCTGGACAACGCGCACGACACCCGTCAGGTCAGCCAGCTGCTGCCCGGCTCGCCGGGTTGCGCGGCGATCGTCACCAGCCGGGTGAAGCTGGCCGACCTGCCCTCGGCCAAGCTGATCGACCTCGACGTGATGGAGCCGGACGAGGCGCTGTCGCTGTTCACCGCCGTGGCGGGGCCCGAAAGGGTCGCCGCCGAGCGCGGAGCGGCGATGGACGTCGTGGCGGCCTGCGGGTTCCTGCCGCTGGCCGTACGGATCGTGGCCGCCCGGCTGGCGGCGCGGCCCTCGTGGACGGTCGCCTCCCTGGTGCCCCGCCTGGCCGACGAGCAGCGCCGCCTCGACGAGCTGCGGGTCGGCGACCTGGCGGTGGAGGCCACCTTCGCCCTCGGGTACGGCCAGCTCGACCCCGCCCAGGCGAGGGCGTTCCGGCTGCTGAGCCTGCCGAACGGACCCGACATCTCGGTCGGCGCCGCGGCCGCCGTCCTGTCGGCTCCGACGCTGGAGACCGAGGACCTGCTGGAGTCGCTGGTGGACGCCAGCCTCCTGGAGGCGCCCGCGCCTGGACGCTACCGCTTCCACGACCTGCTCAAGCTCTTCGCGCGGCGCGTCCTCGACAAGACCGAACGCCCGCAGGCCAGGACGCTGGCGCTGCGCCGGCTGCTCGGCTTCTACCTCGCCTCGGCCCAGGCGGCGCACCGGCTCGCCTACGAGGGCAGCATGATCGCCGACAATCTCGTCGTGGTCGGCAGCGGGCGCGCGTTCGCCTCGGCCGACGACGCCGTCGCCTGGCTCGTCTCGGAGGGCGACTGCCTGTTCGCGGTGATCGGCCAGGCCGCCGAGTCCTGCCGTACGGGCGAGCAGCTGCTGCCCGCCGCCGACCTCCTCGTCGCCATGGAGCCGCTGCTGGAGTCGGGCACCCACGCCCGCGAGTTCGACCTGGCCACCAGGGCCGTGCTCGCCACGGCACGGAAGATCGGCGACCCTGCGGGGGAGCTGCGCTCCCGCTACGTCCTCGGCCGCGTGCTGTTCGGCGCCAACCGGCTCGCCGAGGCCGAGGAGCAGTTCAGGCTCGTGCTCGACCTGTCGACCGCAGGCGACGAGCGCGTCGTCATGGGCGAGGTGCTCAACGCCCTCGCCGTCGTCTCCGGCCGTCGGCGCCGCCACCACGAGGCGCTCGGCTGGTTCGCCTCCGCCACCGCGTTCTACCGCGAGAACGGCGTGGCGGCCGGCGAGGCGCTGGTGCTCAGCTACTCCGCCCGCGACCACCTCGGCCTGGGCAACCCCGAGGACGCGATCGCCGCGGCCGAGCAGGGGCTGGCCATCTTCACCGAGATCGGCAGCGGCGCCGGCACCGCCCGCGCCCGCTACCACCTCGGCATCGTGCTGTCGCGCGTGGGCCGCCTCAACGAGGCCGTCCACCACCACGCCGAGTGCCTGGCCTTCTTCAGGGCCAGCAGGCAGCGCGTGTGGGAGCAGCGGGTGTGCGTCAGGCTGGCCGAGACGTTCATCGCCGCCCGGCGCTTCTCCGACGCGGTGCGTCACGCGGAGCAGGCGCTGGCGGTCAGCCGCGAGATCGGCCACCCGTACGGTGAGGGGCTGTCGCTCACGGTGCTGGGCAGGGCGCTGCACGGCCTGGGCGGCACCGCGAGGAGCGTCGACTGCCTACGCCAGGCGTTCGACATCTTCACCCGCCTCGGCGCCCCAGAGGCGGGTGACCTCAAGGCGCTCCTCGACGGTGTCGACTCCGTCGCCGTCGTCGAGCCCTGAGTACAGCTCGTCGTCCAGACGTGTCATCCACACATGGTTGATCAAGACTGGTCTCTTTCCGGGTGCGGTGTGTGTGGGCCCGACCAGCCGTCTGACCGTCACGTTTCGCCAGGGGGCCCGGTGTCCGGATGCTCCACGTGACAGCTAGCCGCCTCACAACGACGGCCGGTCGGGCGACACGCCCCGCTTCTGTCGAACCCCCCGGGGGCGTGTCCACGCTCCGAGGGTGCGCCGGTACGCATGCAAACCAATCAACGCCCGATCAACCGGCTCGCCACCGCTGCTTCCGGCGCGCCGTGATTGGCTGTCCTCCATCGTGCCGTCCGGGACGCGCGACGACGAACCGTGAAGAAGGAACGATGGACGCAGACGAGCAGCTGGCCGGCCGGTTCGAGGAGTACCGCGCCCACCTGAAGGCGGTGGCCTACCGGATGCTGGGCTCGCTGAGCGAGGCCGACGACGCCGTCCAGGAGGCATGGCTACGGCTCAGCCGTACCGACGTGAGCGATGTGGACAACCTCGGCGGGTGGCTGACCACCGTCGTGGGACGGGTGTGCCTGGGCATGCTGCGGGCGCGGGAGCGGCGCGCGGAACCGGCCGGGGAGCACTTCCCCGACCCCGTCGTGAGCGTGGCGGACGGCGGTGATCCCGAGCACGAGGCGATGCTGGCCGACTCGGTCGGCCTGGCGATGCTGGTGGTGCTCGACACGCTGGCTCCCGCCGAACGGCTGGCCTTCGTGCTGCACGACATGTTCGCCGTGCCGTTCGAGGAGATCGCGCCCATCGTGGAGCGCTCGGCCGCCACGACGCGCCAGCTGGCCAGCCGGGCCCGCCGTCGCGTGCAGGGAGCGGCGCCCCCGCCCGACGTGGACGTCAGCAGGCAGCGGAAGGTCGTCGACGCCTTCCTCGCCGCGGCCCGCGACGGCGACTTCGAGGCGCTCGTCTCGGTGCTGGACCCGGACATCGTGCTGCGTACGGTGAGCATGGCGGGCGTGGCGGTGCTCCGCGGCGCCGCGACCGTGGCCAAGCAGGCGGCGAGGTTCGCCCGCAACGCCACGGCCGCCCGTCCGGTGCTGGTGAACGGCGCCGCCGGAGTGGTCACCGTGGTGCACGGCAGGCCGTACTCGGTCATGAGCTTCACGGTCGTGGACGGGCGGATCGTCGAGATCTACTCCGTCTCCGGCCCCGAGCGCCTGGAACGGCTCGGCATCACGATGTGACCGAGCCGCCTACACGTGGAAGTAGCCCTCGGCGATCAGCGGGCGGAGGGTGTCGGCGAGCAGCTGCTCGCCGTCGCCCACCAGCTCGGCGATCACGTTGAGCAGCGGGCCGAGGGCGAGCTGCCCGTCGCAGACCCCGGCCAGCGCCGCCTCCACCGTGCCGACGTCGGTACTGCGGAGCAGGCCGCGGGTCTGGCGCAGCACGATGCGGGCGGGATCCTCCGCGCCGGGGGCGCCGATGCGCTCGTCGAGGAGGCCCTCGGCGACCCGCAGCCTGGCCTGTTCGAGATCGCGGGTCCGGTGGGCGGCGGCGATCGAGTCGAGGACGTCCTCGACGTAGTCGCCGACCGGCAGGGAGACCCGGTGGGTCAGCCGCTCCACCCTGACCACCGGGTCGAGGGCGCCCGCGTTGCGCAGCGTGATCCAGCCGAAGCCGATCCCCTCCACCTTGTTCGCCTCGAACCACGACAGCCACTCGTCGTAGCGGGAGGTGTAGGCGGGCGTGCCCTGCTCGGCCGCGTCGCGCAGCCACAGCTCGACGTACTCGGCCGGGTCCTGCACGTCGCGCTCGACCACCCAGCCGTCGCAGCCGGTCGCGCCGACCCAGCCGCCGACCCTGTCGCGCCAGTCCTCCCCCTCCACGTGCAGCCAGTTGGCCAGGAAGTGGGCGTGGCCGTCCTGGGCGAGGTGGGCCGGTGTCCGCAGGACGAGGTCGCGGCAGAAGTCGTCGCCCGCCGCACCGGTCTCGCGGTAGGTCAGGCCACCGCCGGGGGCGATCACGAAGGGCGGGTTGGAGACCACGAGGTCGAACAGCTCGTCCTCGACCGGCTCGAACATGGAGCCCACGCGGGCGTCGACGCCCGTGATGCCGGACAGCCGCCAGCTCAGGCGGGCCAGCTCCACCGCCCGCGGGTTGACGTCGGTGGCGACGATCCGGGACGCCCGGTCGGCCAGGTGCAGCACCTGGACGCCGCAGCCGGTGCCGAGGTCGAGGGCGCGCTCGACGGGCCTGCGGGTG
The DNA here is from genome assembly GCF_053602555.1 of Nonomuraea sp. NPDC004354. Taxonomy (NCBI): domain Bacteria; kingdom Bacillati; phylum Actinomycetota; class Actinomycetes; order Streptosporangiales; family Streptosporangiaceae; genus Nonomuraea; species Nonomuraea sp. NPDC004354. The sequence goes on from NZ_JBSGDV010000002.1 coordinate 257,713, forward strand.
ACCAGCTGGGCCAGGTTCGCCGAGGCGCCGCCCGCGCCGACGACGTGGTCGGGGCGCAGCGCGGGGTCGCCGGGGCGCACCTTGCGGTCGGAGGCGACGTAGCCGTGCTCGTCCCACGGCTGGAGGTGGACGGTCGCGCGGACGCTGTCGCCGTCGAACTCGACCAGGCCCGACTCCATCACCTCGAACGGCAGCTCGGCCGCCGGCACGGGCACGCCCAGCCACCACAGCCTGATCGACGCGTCGAGCGGGTCGCCGCTCCTGGTGGCGCGAAGGGCCGGGACCAGCTCCTCCCTGGCGAGCGCCGAGGCCGCCATGTCACCGAGCCGATCGCGGACGCCGTCGATCGTGTAGCCGGTCTTCAGGAGATGGTCGCGCAGTCGTTCCACCCGGCCATCCTAGATCCGAAACTCACGGTAATCGTACAGTTACGTCTGTCATACTCCTTCTGCCCCACCCGTGTGCCAAGAGGAACGGAACCGATGCTGCTTCCCTGCCTCGCCTGCGAGTCCCGGTTCAGGCCTGACGACTACTTCAGCGCCTGCTCCGACTACGACCGCCGCCTCGACCGCGTCATCTGGACCTGCCCGACCTGCGGCAACCGCGATGACCTGCGCGTCTTCACCGGTGAGCTCGGCTTCGGCGCGGCCAGGCACGGCCGGTTCGACGTCCACGACCGGGTACGCGTCCCCGGTCTGCGCCGCCACCGGTGCGAGGTGGCGCTCGACATCTCCCTCGACCGCTGCCACTGGCACGTTCCTAGGCGATGATCCACGCCTCCACCGGCGTGCACGCGTGCACGGGCTGCTCCCCGCGCACCAGCCTGACGATGTCGTCGACGACCGACGCCGCGCGCTCCCCGGCCGTCTCGCCCGTGGCCTGGCCGAGGCGCGGCGTGAGCACCACGTTGGGCAGCCGGGTCAGCGGATGCGAGCGGTCGAGCCACTCGCCCTCGAAGTGGTCGAGGCCGGCCCCGCCGAGCCGTCCCCAGCGCAGCGCCTCGACCAGGGCGGTCAGGTCGTGCAGGGCGCCGCGCGAGGTGTTGAGGAAGATGGCCCCCTCGCGCATGGCGGCCAGTTCGGTCGGGCCGACGAACCCCCGCGTCTCGGCGGTCAGCGGCACGTGCAGCGACACCACGTCCGCCTCGGCGAGCAACGCGAACAGCGAGTGGGTGGCCTCGGGCACGTAGGGGTCGCACGCGATCACCCGCATGCCCAGCCCCTCCGCCCGCCACTGCACGGCCCTGCCCACCCGGCCCAGCCCGACGATGCCGAACGTACGGCCGGACAGCCGCGAGCCGCGATGGCGCTCGGCGGCCGGCACGCGCTTGCGGCTGACCGTGCCCCGCCGTACTTCCCGGTCGGCGGCGACGATGTTCCTGCTGACCGCGAACAGCAGCGCCAGCGTGAGCTCGGCGACCGCGTCGGCGTCCTGGCCGCCGTCGTGGAGCACCATCACGCCGCGCTCGGCGGCCAGCGCGACGTCGATCGCGGTGAGGTCGCCCGTACAGGCGACGACGTCGACGGGCAGGTCGAGGACGGAGGTGCGGACCTGGTCGTGGTGGGTGAGGAGCACACCGGCGCCGGTCTCGATGACCAGGTCGGCCAGCTGTTCGTCGGAGAAGCCGAGAGGTGGCCGGTCGGCCACCTCGACGACGTCGGCCACCTCGCGGAGCCGCGCGAGAGCGGGCTCCGGCAGGCCGGTCAGGAGGAGCACGCGCGGTCGTCTCACAATCGCGACAATAACACCACAGAGGGTGCCGGGATCATTGCTCCCTGTCGCTCTGCCGCAGACTCTGCCAGGCCGCCTGACCCAGCCCCTTGATCTCGTCCTCGGTGGGGGTGTGGGCGCCGGCGAACCACAGGCGGCACATCTCCTGCGCGGGGCCGAGCCACAGCACGTAGCACATGGTCGGGGCGACCGGCTGGAGCAGGCCGTTCTTCATGTGCGGGCGCCACCATTCGGCGACCTGGCGGAAGAAGGCGCGCCGCGCCTCGGCCGCCTCGGGGCCGCCCGGCTCGTTCTTGCGCGGCGGGCGCTCGCTGACCAGGATCCTGGCCCGCTCGGGGTGCTCGCCCGCCCAGCGCATGTGGAAGGCGACGACCGCCTCGATGCCCGCGCGGGCGTCGTCGTGGCTGACCAGCTCGGCGACGAAGGCCTGCTGGTAGGCGTTGAGGATCTCCGCGTAGAGCACGCCGAAAACGTGTTCCTTGCTGGCGAAGTGGTGGTAGAAACTGCCGACGCTGACGCCGCTCTCCTCGCGCAGGCTCGCCAGCGTGGTGGCCGAGACCCCGTCCTGGCTGAAGCGGCGAAGGGCGCCCTCGATGATGCGGGTACGGCCGTCGCGTCCGTTCTTGGCACTCTTCACGAGGTCAATGGTGGTCCAACAGAACCTTGTTCCGCAAATACCGCGGCCGGTTGGATCATAGCGGTTACCTCAACACACCCGGAAGAGACCTTCATCGTGGCATCCGGCCAGATACGCCGGATGATCCGGAGCACCCGCCTGTTGTCGCCCAGCACGTCCATGCCGACGGTGGTCGCGCCGCGGCCGGCCGCCCTGCCGAGAAGCGTGCCGATCAGCCTCCTGCCGAGACCGCACCCCTGCCACGCGTCGGTGACCACGATCGCGATCTCCACGTCGGCGACGCCGCCCCGATAGCTCATCGCGTGGCCGATGATCTCGCCGTCGTACTCGGCGACGATCGCGTCCCGCTGGCCGTCGACCGCCAGCAACGCCCTGATCAGGCTGGGTCTGGGCGAGGGGATCCCGCTGAAGAAGCGCAGCGTCTGCGTGTGGAGCGACAGGCCCGCCAGGAAGCGCCTGATCCGTTCTTCGTCGTACGGCCCGGCCTGGCGGATCTGAGTTCCAATCACAGACTCAGCATTCCGCGCGGCAGCTGAGTCTGTCAATTGGACTCAGGCGTTCGTCGAAGTACTCTTCAGCTATGAACGTGCGCTTCCGGGTGGACAACTGCTCGATCGAGCGGACCCTGGGCATCGTCGGGGAGAAGTGGACCTTCCTGGTGCTGCGCGAGGCGTTCAGCGGCGTGCGGCGCTTCGCCGACATGCAGGCGACCACGGGCGCGCCGAGGCAGGTGCTGAGCGCGCGGCTGAACCGGCTGGTCGACGAGGGGCTGCTGCGCAAGGAGCCCTACCGGGAGCCGGGCCAGCGCCAGCGCGACGAGTACCGCCTCACGCAGAAGGGGCGCGACCTCTATCCGATCCTCGTCGCCCTGATGCACTGGGGCGACACGTACCTGGCCGACGAGGAGGGGCCGCCCGTGGTGCTCACCCACCGGGGTTGCGGTGCCCTGCTCGAACAGCACTTCAGATGCGCCGACGGCCACGAGGTCGCCGGCCCCCGCGAGGTGACGGCGGTGCCGGGCTCAGGCGCGAAGCTGCAGAGCGCCTAGGGTCCTGCGCAGGTCGAGCATCGACCAGAGCGCCGTGCCGCCCAGCAGCACGGCGACCCCAGCGGTGCGGACCACCAGGAAGGTCTCCAGCGCCTCGTGGAGGAGCATCCACAGCGTGAAGGAGCCGTTGACGAGCTGCGCGCACCCCCAGAGGAGCGACTGGCGGACGAAGAAGCGGCGCATCCCCGGATGGGCGGCGACGTGGTCGGGCAACGGCACCAGGTCCCTCGCGATCCGCTCGGCCAGCGGCCTGCGTCCGCGCAGGCTGATGAAGAAGGCGGCGCTCACGCAGAAGATGCCCAGGGTGGGCTGCAGGAAGAAGAGCACGGCGCTGCCCGACAGCATCCCCACCACGGTCCGCACGGTGAGCGTCAGGACCGCCAGCAGAGCCACCCCGGGCACTGGAACGCGCCATATCAGGCGCAGCGCGAGCCCACCGTAGACCCAGAGCGCCGAGGCGGCCATCCCGCCGATCGGCCCACTGACGATCATGCCCAGGTAGAAGGAGGCGACCGGCATGATCATGTTTTCCAGGACCCTGGGCGCGGCATGGCGGACGAGCTGGCCGACCTTCGGGAAGACGGCGGGGGACGCGGCGAGCAGGACCATGGAGAGATACGGCTCCTGAAGGGGGAAAGGCGACAAATGCCGACGGTAGACCATGACCAGGCGAGTTGTCCCGGGTTCGGTGCCGGACCGGTGCGGGCAGTGCCTACCCTAGGGACGTGTACCGGTTCCTCCTGACGCCCAGGTGGCTGGCACTCCACGTGGTGGTGCTGCTGGTCATTCCCGCCTTCGTGCTGCTGGGCCAATGGCAGTTCGGGCGGTACGAGGAACGCTCGTCCAACAGCGACGTCGTCACCAGGAACCTCGAGGCCAGACCCGTGCCCATCGGCGAGCTCGTCGCCCCCGGCCGGCCCGTCGCCGAGGACGACCGCTACCGGACCGTCACCGTCCAGGGCACCTACGACCCCGGCCACGCGTTGCTGGTCCGCAGGCGTACCCAGAACAGCCAGCTCGGCTTCTACGTCCTCACCCCGCTGGTCACGAGCCCCGGCCAGGCGGTGCTGGTCAACCGGGGCTGGGTCAAGGCGGGCGCGACGGCCGACGCGCTGCCCGAGGTGCCGCCCGCCCCCTCGGGTCAGGTAACTGTCACCGGAAGGCTACGCACCAGCGAGACCGAGGAGTCGAGCGGCATCAAGAACCGCGGGGGGCTGCCCCCGGGGCAGGTGCTGCTCATCAACAGCGACGCCGTCGGGCAGGGCCTGCCGTACCGGCTGGTGGGCGGGTACGTGTCGCTCACCGAGCAGCAGCCGCGCACCTCGCCCGCGCCCGAGCCCGTCCCGCCGCCCGACGTGGGCGCCGGCGGGGGTCTCAATTTCGCGTACGGCGTGCAGTGGTGGCTGTTCATCGGCGTGGCCGTCGGCGGCTGGCTGCTCATGATCAGGCGCGAGGCGAAGGACAGGTCAGCCGAACAGCGACGCGACGCCGAAAAAGCCGACGCCGGTGACGACGGCGACCGCGAAGGCCACCAGGAACGCACCGACACCATCGAGGCGTGAACCCACCGGGCCGGTGCAGGGCGGTCCGCAGTTGCTCTGGCGTGCCCTCGGCGGCGACCGTGCTGAGCGCCACCAGGATCGCTCCCCACAGCAGTGTCACCAGGAGCAGCGTCCTGGCGACCGATCCGACGACTCGCCACGCGGGCCTGACGCCTGAGGGGCTCTCCATGTCTCCCCGGATCTTCGAGATCTCCCGACTAAGGTGAGGGGGGTGACGCGGCACCTGGACTTCCTGCGGCTCCACAATTTTCGCGACATCGGTGGATATGTCGCCCGGGACGGGCGGGTCGTGCGGTGGAAGCGCTTCTACCGCGCGGACTCCCTCGGCTGGCTAACGGGTGACGATCTCGACAGGTTCCAGGCGCTCGCCATCCGCACGGTGATCGACCTGCGCCACCCCTTCGAGGTGGAGCGCTCGGGACGCGTCCCCGAATCCGACGGCCTCGCCTACCACAACCTGCCCCTCGAGGGCCGCCGGTGGGACATGACCACCTACGATCCCGCCGGCGGCGTCGCGAGGTTTCTCGCCGACCGCTACCTGGAGATCAGCGAGGACGGCGGTGACCGGCTCAGGCTCGCCCTCGAGACCGTCGCCGAGGCCGGCAACACCCCCGTCGTGGTGCACTGCGCGGCCGGCAAGGACCGCACCGGCGTCCTCACCGCGCTCGTGCTGTCGCTCATCGGCGTCGGGGACGACGACATCGTCGCCGACTACGCGTTGACCGGCCTGGCCACCGAACGCTTCATCGCCGACTGGCGGACCAGGCACGCCCACGTCCCGATGTGGGAGGGCTTCGGCATGGCGCCCGCCGGGGCGATGCGGCTGTTCCTCCGCGACCTGTACGAGCGGCACGGCTCCGTCGAGGGCTACTGCGCCGACGTGCTCGACATCGATCGATCCACGATCGGGCGACTGCGTGCCGTACTCCTGGGTAGTGCGGCGGAGGGTTCACCCACGGCACCCTCATCGGGTGAGCCCGAGCCCGGGATCACCGGCCTTCCCGGTGATCCCGGGTAAGGGCCCGATACCAACAGGTGACCGCTCAGCTTGTTCGACGTGATACGCACGTCGTACGGTTGCCTGCGTGACTACGCCGCTCCTTCCCGACCCCGAGCCGAGGCGGCGCGACTACGTGATCATCTCCGCCGATGATCACCTGATCGAGCCTCCCGACATCTTCGAGGGCCGCGTCGCGGCGAAATATGCCGACTTGGCGCCCAAGGTGGTGGAAACCGAGGCTGGTCACCAGGTCTGGCGGTACGGCGGAGCGACCTACCCCTGCGCGGGGCTCGACGTCGGCGCCGGCCTGCCGCGCGAGCAGTGGACCCTCGACCCCGTCAGGTTCGAGGACATGCGTCCCGGCTGCTTCGACATCGAGGCCCGCATCAAGGACATGGACACCGCCGGCATCTGGGCCGCGCTGTGCTTCCCCGGCATGCTCGCCGGACAGTCCGGCATGCCGTTCGCCAGGACCCGCGACCAGGAGCTCGGCCTCGCCCTCGTCAAGGCGTGGAACGACTGGCACATCGACGTCTGGGCCGGCACCTACCCCGAGCGCGTCATCGGCCTGCAGCTGCCGTGGCTGCCCGACCCCGAGGTGGCCGCCAAGGAGATCCGCGACAACGCCGCCCGCGGCTTCAAGGCCGTCGTCTTCCCCGAGTTCCCGACGCGGCTGCGGCTGCCGTCGATCCACACCCGCCACTGGGACCCGTTCTTCGCCGCCTGCGAGGAGACCGGCACCGTCGTGTGCCTGCACACCGGCGCCTCCTCCTGGTCGCCCGTGCCCTCCCCGGACACGCCCATCGAGGCGATCACCACGCTGATGCCCGCCAGCGCCATGTTCGCCTGCGCCGACTGGCTGTGGTCGGGCATCGCGCTGCGTTTCCCCAAGCTGCGCATCCTCATCGTCGAGGGGGCCGTCGGCTGGCTGCCGATGCTCGCCGAACGCGCCGACTACGCCCTCGACCACCCCGTCGGCACCGAGGCGCTGTGGGAGGGCGGGCTCAAGCCCAGCGAGGTCCTGCGCCGCAACTTCTTCTTCGGCACGCTCGACGACCACGCCCTCTCCGGGGTACGGCTGGCCGTCGGCCTCGACCACGTGCTGCTGGAGAGCGGCTACCCGCACTCCGACTCCACCTGGCCCGACACCCAGAAGGCGGTCGCCCGCAACCTCGGCACCCTGCCCCCGGCCGACATCGCCAGGGTCGCCTACGGCAACGCCTCCCGCCTCTTCGGCCACCCCCTGCCCTCACGCGCCTGGCTCCGCATGGAACAGCTCTGAGGCGTCATCTCGGTGGAGAACATGAGGGCTGCGCGGCGGGCGGCGAGTCCTCCGATCAACTACGTGCGTGACGCGACCCGGCGGGCCCCTCGGCGAACCTGGTCAGGATGTTCAGCGTGGCACGGCGGGTGAAGGCGGAGGCGGCGTCGGTCACTCCGTGCCCGCACCGCCTTCCCCGCATCCCGCAGACCCAGCGCATGGTGCCGGAGGCGAACACCCCCGCCCCACTGGGCGCGGTGTAGTAGGTGGTGTGGGCCGTGGTCGCCCGGCCACCGCAGTCGACCGGCGACTCGGCCAGCACCTTGACGTTCTTCGGCGACTTCACCGACACCCTGTCGGTCTCCGGGCCCACGAGTCCGGTGAAGCGCGTGCCGCGGGTGCCCTGGTAGATCCAGTGGTGCGGCTGACGCACCACGTAGGCGGCGTCAGCGGGGAAGCAGTCGTACATCTGCCCGACCAGGGCGCTCTCCGCCACGGAGTCCCGCCAGAGCGCGCACTCGCGCTCCTTGTCGCACTCGACGGTCCTGCCGCGGAGCCCGATCCGCCAGTAGACGGCGTTGGCCCCGAGGAAGGCGAGGTTCACGCCATGGTCGCGGGCCTGGGTGACGGCCGTGCGCATGGCGGGCGACCAGTATTCGTCGTGGCCGAGCGACACCACGGCGCGGGCGCCGTCCAGGACGCCGGGCTTGAGGTCGAGGCTGGTGAGGTAGGCCAGCGGCACCCCGCTGCGCTCGGCCACCTCGATCGCGTCCTTCTCGAAGGCGAGGAAGAGCCGCGCGCCCGTGGTGTCGTAGGGCCGGTCGAAGGTGACCGCCCGTGAGCGCCCGGCGAACCCGCCCGGCCCCTCGTACAGACTGCGCCCGCCCCACAGGTTGTAGGCCTGCCAGGTGGTGACCGCGTTCACCAGCACCACGCGGCCAGCGGTGGAGGCGGAGCGCACGGTCATCGGGACATAACGCTGCCCTCCGGTGGAGGCGTCCAGCCTGATCAGGTAGGCACCCTCGGGCCAGCCCCCGGTGTCGACGGTGAGCGAGGGTTTCCAGTTCGCGGCCGTGACGGTGCCCCGCACGGTCGTCGCGGGTGCCTGCCGTACGCCTGCGGTCCTGCCGGACTGCCAGACCCGGTACGGCTTCGCGCCCATCCGGTAGGCCCTGGCGACGAAGCTCGGCGCGGTGGTGGAGACCCGCAGCCGGAACCTTTCGCCCGCCAGCACGCTCACCCGGTCGGCGTAGCCCTCGATCTCGTGCTCGGCGCCGCGCCTGGTGATCCGCCAGCGGGAGTCATGCCGGACTTCCACCGTGGGCTTCGGCCGGGGCTGAGGCCGGGCGGGAGGGGCCGCTGCCGGCGTGGTCACGCCACTGCAGCCGGCCAGCAGCGGAACGAGGACGAGAAGGATCTTGCGCACAGCCGTCCATCTTGGCGGCTCGGCACTCGCCTGGCAGCCCAGCGGCTCGGCAAACAGGTCGAACGCTGGACATGTTCGGGCATCTTCGTGGTGCGCCCGATCTCGGCTTCGTCGTCAGGCCCAGGGGCATGCTCAGGGGAAGCGCCAGCGGGTGGCGGTCAGCCCGTCCGGTCCGTAGCCGAACGCGCGCGTCGGGGTGATCTCGAAGAAGCCGTACTCCGGCGATCCCGGCAGGTCGTCCTCGTAGGCCGAGCCGTCCCGCACGATGAAGTCCCAGTCGTACTTGGCTTTGAGCGCGGCGGCCACGCGGCGCATGGTGGCCTCGTCGGTGGCCCGTCGGGCGGTGCCTTCGACGACCAGGTCGAGGGTCGGGTCCGCCACCGTGATGACGCAGTGCGGGTTGCCGGCCAGGTTCCTGCCCTTGCGGGAGGCCGGCCGGGTGGAGATCCAGACCGAGCCGTCCAGCCAGGCCAGCAGGACCGGCATGGCGTGCGGCCGGCCGTCGGGCCGTACCGTCGACAGCCAGGCTTTCGGGGCCGTCTCCAGGCACTGCCTGGCCTGGCTCCATGGCTTCACCGTCGACTCGTCGGTGCTGATCGGCGTGGCGTCAGCGGGGCTGAACAGGAGCTCGGCGGTGGGCGTTGTCTCGGACATCACAGGCCTCTTCCCTCGATCGATGCGTTCCCTCAGGGAACCCATAGGCAGGACGGTAACAGAGAGAGTTCCCTGAGGGAACTATTCCCTCTAGACTGGCCCCATGCAGCGCACCTCGTTCGGCGACATGGCCTGCTCGATCGCCCGCACACTGGACGTGATCGGCGAGCCGTGGTCGCCGCTGATCCTGCGGAACGTCTACGTCGGCATCACCCGCTTCGACCAGATCCAGGACAACCTCGGCATCTCCCGGAAGGTGCTGGCCGAGCGGCTCAAATGGCTGGTCGGGAACGGCGTGCTGGAGCGGCGGGAGTACTCGGCCCGGCCGCCGCGCCACGAGTACGTCCTCACGCCCAAGGGGCTGGAGCTGTGCGACCTGCTGCTGGTGATGGTGCGCTGGGGCGACCGGTGGACGGCGGGCGAAGCCGGACCGCCGGTGCTCTACCGGCACCAGGCGTGCGGCGAGATCAGCCATGTCGAGCTGCACTGCGCGGTCTGCGACCAGCCGATGCACGCGGGCGACATCGACGTGCTCCCCGGCCCCGGAACGCCGACCGCCGACGGTGGGGCCGGCCCTACCGCGTCAGGGGTGGACGCGTGACTGTGTAGGGACGCCGGCCGCGAGAGAGTCGTCGCCATGCGACCTGCCGGGCGTGAGCGTGGTCAGCGGGCGCGACCGCGCGCGGCCACCGTGTACGTCACGGGCGCCGCCACCACGCCCGTCCGCAACGCCCACCTGCACGCGACTTTCGGCAGCGCCTTCTGCTAGCGGCTCGCCACCCGCCGCGGACGCCGGCGACGCTCGGGCAGGACCCGTCCAGAAGAGCGGACGCCGGCGGCGCTCGGGCAGGACCGCCCGCTCCCGTCCAGAAGAGCGGACGCCGGCGGCGTTCGGGCAGCACCGCCCGCTCCCGCCGAGGAGAGCGGGGTCCTCCCGTGAGGTCCGGGCGTCAGCCGTGGGCGTGGGCCTGCGGCAGGGTGCCGGGCTTCTCGCCCGGGCCGAGTACGACGAACTGCCCCATCATCCCCTGGTCCTCGTGCCAGAGGATGTGACAGTGGTACATGTACGGGCTTCGGGGATCGGTGTAGTCCCGGAAGCGCATCGCGATCCGGGCCCTCGTCCGCGGCTTCACGTAGAAGGTGTCCTTCCAGCCGCTCAGCTCGGGTCGTGGCGGCCCGCCGTCGACCGACAGGATCAGGAACTGGACGTCGTGCACGTGGAAGTTGTGCGGCATCTCGTCGAGGTTCGCGACCTCCCACACCTCGACGGTGTCCTTGGCCACCCCGATGTCGATCCGCCCGGGGTCCATGAGCCGGCCGTTGATCGCGAAGTTGGCCAGCTCGAACGTGCGGACGGCGGCGGGCGAGGACGCGTCGAGTTCGGGCCGCTCGCCGAGCGTGGTGGGCAGCGGCGGCGAGGGGTTGAGGTCCGTGGCGGCGCGCAGCTCGAGGATCTCGAGGACGTCGGAGCCACCGGCGAAACGCTGGTCGCCGATGTGGATGCCGAGGTCGGACCGGTAGCTGACGACCGGCAGGCGTTCGCCGGGCCGCAGGCACACGACGATCTCGGCGCGCTCGCCCGGCGACAGCTGCACCCGGTTCGTGTCGAGCGGGGCGCTCAGCAGGCCGCCGTCGGTCGCCACGAGCGCGAACGAACGGTCGTCGGCCATCCCGATGTTGTAGAAGCGGGAGTTGGAGGCGTTGAGGATGCGCAGCCGTATCCGCTTGAACCGCACGTCGACGTAGGGGGAGACGGTGCCGTTGACGGTGATGAGGTCGCCGAGGACGCCCATCCCGCCGACCGTGGGGATCTCCTCGTTGAGCTGGTTGTCGGCGTTGAGCCGCTTGTCCTGGATGATGACGGGGATGTCGTCCTCGCCGTAGCGGCGCGGCAGGGCCAGCGCTTCGGTCTCGTCGATGATGAACATCCCGGCGAGCCCGTGGTGGACGTGGCGGGCGGTCCTGCCGTGCGGGTGCGGGTGGTACCAGAGGGTGGCGGCCGGCTGCCTGATCGTCCAGGTCGGCGACCAGGTGGTCCCCGGCGGGATGAGCTGGTGGGGGCCGCCGTCCATCATGGGGGGCACGTGCATGCCGTGCCAGTGCATGGTGGTGGCCTCGGGCAGGTCGTTGCGCACGTTGACGACCACCGTCTCGTCGCGCCTGGCACGCAGCGTCGGCCCGAGGAAGGGTCCGTTGAGCCCCCACGTCGCGGTAGGCGCCCCCGGCCTGAACTGCATGGTGCCGGGGGCGGCCCGCAGGTCGAAGACGCGCCGGCCCTGCCTGTCGTGATGCGAGCGGGCGAGCGGCGGTATGGCCAGCTTGTTGACGAAGGCCGCCTGCTCCTCCGTACGGCGGCCGGCGGTGGCCCACATGCCGCCCATCGCGCCGGCGGTGGCGATCGCGGGCCCCCCGGCAAGCCCGCATATGAGCACTGATCTACGCGAAACCATGGCCTCCACTCTGCGGCAGACCTGGCGTCATGCCGGAGAACCACCCGCCATGACCCGGCCATGAGATGTTCACGATGCGATCAGGCCCCTACACGCCCCGGCCTCCACCCCTGCCCGGTAGGCCGGTGCGGCCTGCGCTTACGTCTCAGGATTCGCGCCGCCCCGGCAGCGGCGGCGCGGTGGACACCAGCGCATGAAAAGGGATCGGCCGCCGGGACGGGGCTAGGGTCGCTCGGCCCGACCGGCGAGGCGCTTGCGCTCCCATTCGACGTACCGCCCGCTCTCCCCCAGCATCGAGGCCATCAGCCACAGGAACACGCCGAAGTCGTCGGCGACGCCGAGGAGCACCAGGAAGTCGGGGATCACGTCGATCGGCGAGATGATGTAGACCAGGCCGAGCGCCATCATGGCCAGCTTGCCCTTGCCCATGCCCTCGTAGTCGCCGCGCATCACGCCGCCGATCAGGCGGGGGATGGCCCTGACCCTGGTCAGCACGCCGGGCGTGCCGGGCTTGCTCACCTCGCGGTACGTCTTCCAGGCCGCCGCGGCCCTCGATGCCTTGACCATACGAGCACCTCCTCTTCGCGATATAACGCAATACCCGGCGCTTGGGTTCCTACGCATCAGAATCGTGGCCGCCGGACTGCCGAGAAAGCGCTCATCCGCCGGCGCGGCAGCCTGAACAGCCACGTTTCTCACGAGTGCCGCAGCGCCGCGTGCACGAACGGGTGGGCCCGCTCGACCTGGGCGGCCAGCCGTACGAGGAGATCCTCCCGGCCGGCCGCGGCGACCAACTGCACGCCGACCGGCAGCCCCGCCGCGGTCCGGTGCAGCGGCAGCGAGATCGCCGGCTGCCCCGTGGCGTTGAACGGCGAGGTGAAGGCGACGGCGGGCCCCGTCCGGCCGAACGAGGTGCTCAGGTCGTCGGGAGGGAACCACCCCAGCGGGTACGGCGGGATGCCGAGCGTGGGCACCAGCAGCACGTCGTGGCCGTCCCACCAGGCGGCCATCCGGCGGCGGTAGCGGTCCACCCAGCGCATCGCGAGGATGTGGTCGACCGCGCTGCGCCCGCGCCCGGCCTCGGCCATGGTCCGGTTGCGCGGCTCCAGCTCCGACAGCTCCACCGGCCTGCCCCGCCACCTGCCGATGCTCTCCAGTTCGGCGGCCACGTTGCCGGCCACGATCCCGCCGAAGTAGGAGGGGAAGTCGGCGTCGCCGAGCGCGGCCGGCCAGCTCTCCTCCACCTCGTGCCCGAGCTTCTCGAGCAGCGTCGCCGCGCCCGTCACGGCCGCGGCCAGCTCCGGCTCGCCGGGCACGTCCGGCCGGGGATGCTCGCGGGCGAACCCGATCCGCAACCGGCCCGGCTCCACGTCCACCTCGTGCGCGAGCGGGCCCGGCAGCGCGGGCGCGGTGTAGGGGTCGCCGGGCACGTAGCCGGTGATCAGGTCGAGCACCGCGGCGGTGTCCCTGACGGTACGGCTGACCAGCCCGAGCGCGGACATGCCGCTCCACCCCTCGCCCTCGCCCGGTCCGTGACTGGCGCGGCCCCGCGTCGGCTTGAGCCCGACGAGCCCGCAGAGGCTGGCCGGAATCCTGATCGACCCGCCGCCGTCGCTCGCCGTCGCCACCGCGACCATGCCCGCCGCGACCGCCGCCGCCGACCCTCCGCTCGAGCCGCCGGCCGAGTAGGCGAGATCGTAGGGGTTGCGCGTGGGCCCGTACGCCACGGGCTCGGTCGTGATCGTGGTGCCGAACTCGGGCGTGCTCGTCCGCCCGAGGATCACGAAGCCCGCCTGCCGCAGGCGAGTCACGGCGTGCGCGTCGGCGTCCACCTCGACGCCGTCGAGCGTGCTCGACCCCGCGTTGTACGGCTCGCCCGCCTGCGCCCAGCCGAGGTCCTTCACCAGGATCGGCACCCCGCGGAACGGGGCGTCCTCGGGCAGGTCGTCCAGCTCGGCCAGCGCCCGCTCGAAGCGCGGGTGGACGATGGTGTTCAGCTCGCCGTCGTGCGCCCTGATCGTCGCTATGGCGGCCTCGACCAGTTCCCTGGGGCTCACCCGCCCCTCCCGCACGGCCCGCGCCTGCCCGACCGCGTCCAGCCTCAGGACCTCGTCCACCCATGTCTCCTTCCCGCCGCGAACGTCGCCGCCCCCACCCTCCCCCGCCCGGCGCCCGCACGGAACCCCGCGAACCGCCAGAAGCCGTTCACCGGACCCAGGACGCCCTTTGGCGCCACAGGATCGCCGGACCAGGCACCGCCGGCCCAAGCAAGCACGGATCGACGGCCACCACGCCCGGCGCCGCCCGCCCGCTCAGGGACCGGCGAGTCGCCGCCGCTCAGGACGTGCCGCGCGAACGGGCGGGTCGCCCCGCCAGGGCGTGGACCGCCTCGGGGATCGGCAGGTCCCCTGGGAGGGGTGCCAGGATCGGCGTGTCGAGCCCGTTGGCGACGTACTCCCCCACCCGCGCCCGGCACGTCGCCGCGTCGCCGTGGACGATCAGCGCGTCCACCACCTCGTCGGGGATCGCCTTGAGCGCCGCCTGGCGGTCCCCCGCCGCCCACGCCTCGTGCATGGGCCGCAGCACGTCGCCCCGTCCCAGCCAGTCGTGGAAGGCCGCGTAGGCGGGAACCGTCAGGTAGGCGGCCAGCATCCGGCGGCCCGTCTCGCGCACCCTGTCGGCGTCCTCGCTCACGCAGACGAAGATCCGCGCGATCAGCTCGGTCGAGCCGCCCACCTCGGCCCGCACCCGCCGTACGTCCTCGGGGGACAGCCAGTTGGTGATCGCGCCGTCCGCCTCGGCGGCGGCCAGGTGGAGCATCCGGGGACGCAGCGCCGCCAGCACGATCCTCGGCGCCACCTCCGGCGCCCGCTCCAGCCTGAAGCCCTGCACCTCGAAGGTCTCGTACCGTTCCGACACCTTCTCCCCCGCCAGCGCCTTCCTGAGGAAGCGCAAGGTGTCGCGCGTCCTGGCGTACGGCTTGCCGAACTCGACCGCGTTCCACCGCTCCACGATCGCCGGCGAGGAGGAGCCGATGCCGAGCACGAACCGGCCAGGCGCGAGGTCGGCCAGCGTCGCCGCGGACTGCGCCAGCAGCCCCGGCCCCCGCGTGAACACCGGCACGATCGCGGTGCCCAGCCGTACCCCGGGCGCCCACTCGGCGGCCATCGCGAGCGGCACGAACGCGTCGGCGCCGGCGACCTCGGCCGACCAGATGTCGGTGTAGCCGAGCTCCGGCAGCTCGGCGATCAGCGCCTTGGCGGCGGCGAGGGAGCGGTCGAAGAAGGGGATCGTCATGCCCAGGTTCCGGGTCATCGCAAGCCTTCCCGCGGGGGTCCGGTCGGTACACAGGACCATACCAACCAGACGGTATGCCACTGGCGGCGCATCGCTGCGCGACGGCCGCGACGACACGGGGTCACGCCCTGAGCTCGTGCACCGCCGCGATGAAGTCCTTGGTGATGCCGCGCAGGCCGGGCAGGTTCGACAGACCGACCAGCCGGTCGACGAGCGGCACGCTCACCTCGATCAGCCGGTAGGTGCGCGCGCAGCCGGGCGAGGTGTCGTGCACCCAGTAGAGGACGATCCCCATCGACATCAGCCACAGCAGCTCGGGCAGCTCCTCGCGCAGCTCGGCGTCCATCCGGTCGCGCGCGCCCTCGACCACCTGCCGGTAGATGGCGATGGACGCCTCGCGGGCCGGCGTCGACTGGGCGCTGAAGGGACTGAGCGGGTTGGTGGGCTCGGCCGCGTGCTTGAAGAACTTCACCGCGAACTCGTGGTACGGCTCCGACACCCGCACCCACTCCCGCAGCACGCCCGTCAGCCTGGCCGCGAACGACGCCTCGGAGGCCAGCAGCTCGCGGCAGGCCTCCTCGTGCGCGATCTGGGCACGGTCGTAGTACGCCTGCACCAGCTCGTCCTTGGAGGCGAAGTAGTAGTAGGCGTTACCCACGGAGACCCCCGCCTCCGCCGCGATGGCCCGCATCGTGGTCGCATCGAAGCCGCGTTCCCTGAACAGGCGCAAGGCCGTCTCGACGATGAGCTCTCGGGTGCTCTCCGATCCTCGGGTTCGGGGTTCGGACACGCTCGTCACTTTACGTTAGTCGGCCCCGTGAGGTCATGGAGCCGCACGGTGATCACCGCCACAGGGTAAAGATCGGCGCACGGGAGGGATCACGGGCGCCGAATCGTGGGATTGAACCCTTCGGGCGGAAGGGCATCTCCGCGAAAAAAGGCCATCACATGTGGATACGTTGGTTGGTGCGGCTCTGTGTCGCCGCGCTCATCGCCATACAGACCTGCATCATCGTGCTGTCGGCTGCCGCCTCGGCAGCTCCGGTCCGGCCCGGCTCGACCGTCGAAGAGGACGTCGTCGAGGCGCGCCCGCCGATCATCAGAACATACGCGCTGGAAGGCGTGATCCGGATCGCCCGCTGGTACACGGGCGCCGCGGAACAGCCGAAGGTCGACCTGTCGCGGGCCATGCCGCGCGGGACGATGCGCGTCTCTCACACCTTCGCCATGGACCGTCTCACGTCGGCGGGTCTGCGCTGGAAGTCCAGCGGGAACTGCACCGACAAGAACAACCGCACGTGCACGTCGCTGCAGTCCGTCAGGTCCGCCACGGTCGCCGGGGCGATCGACCTGAAGCGGGCCAGCGGGTGCAAGATCATGGTCACCGGCGGCACCGAGGCGGGGCACGCACCCGGCCGGTACAGCCACGGGGCCGGCTACAAGCTCGACATCAGCCACAACAAGTGCATCGACCGGTACATCACCGAGACATATCCCAGCGCGGGCGTGCGCTCCGACGGCGCCACGCTGTACCGCTCGGAGACGGGCACCGTCTTCGCCGGCGAGTCCGACCACTGGGACATCCTGTTCCCGTGACCGCTCCCCTCCTACCAGGCCCGGCGCCCGTCATGCGCAACACCGCCGGCCGGGCCCCCTCCTCCTGAGCACTACCGCCGGCCCGGCGCCCCTCATGAGTAACACCGCCGGTCCGGCGCCACTCATGAGTAACACCGCCGGTCCGGCGCCCCTCCTGTACGGCAAGCCGGTCTGGCGCCTCCGTGGGCGCGTGGTCCCGTCCGTCGCGGGCGCGCCGCCCAGCAGGACTCCGGCCCCCGCCGCAACGGCACCCGTCGAACAACGTGGGACGGCGCGCAGGGGACGGCCCACGACCGGGCGGCCCATAAGTCCGTCCAGTCGTCTATCAGGGGTCGTCCGTCAGGGTGGTCCGTGGCGGCGGGCAAGGGGCGCCGCACGAGGAGCGTCCCTTCGACGGGCGTCAGCCGGTGACCACGGAGGCGCGTGGAATGGCTTGCCGTACAGGAAGGAGACCACCGGCGCGCTACGCGGCCCCGCTCGGCGGGAAACGGGGCACTGCTGGCCGTACAGGAAGGAGACCTGTGGAAACGGAGAAACCCCCGGCGGGCCGGGGGTTTCTCGGGAGATTGCGGGTCAGAACTCCGTGGCCACCAGCTCGGCGATCTCCGCCGCGTTGAGGGCCGCGCCCTTGCGCAGGTTGTCGCCGCACACGAACATGTCGAGCGTGTTCGGGAAGTCGATCGCCTGGCGGATCCGGCCGATGTAGGTCGGGTCGGTGCCCACCACGTCGACCGGGGTCGGCCACACGCCGTTGGCCGGGTCGTCCATGAGGACCACGGTCGGCGCCGCCTCCAGGATGCGGTGCGCGTCGGCGACGGTGATCTCCCGCTCGAACCGGGCGTGGACGGCCAGCGAGTGGGTGGTCACGACCGGCACCCGCACGCAGGTGGCGGAGACCTTCAGGTCGGGGATGCCGAGGATCTTGCGCGACTCGTTGCGCAGCTTCAGCTCCTCGGAGGCCCAGCCGCCGTCCTTGTACGAGCCCGCCCACGGCACCACGTTGAACGCGATCGGCGCGGGGAACGGCGAGTCGGCCTCGAGCTTGTTGGCCAGCGCCTTGCGCACGTCACCGGCCGTCTGGCCGATCGAACGGTCGCCCGCCAGCGCCTCGACCTCGTCGTACAGCCGCGCGGGACCCGCCACGCCGGCGCCGGACACCGCCTGGTAGGAGGCGACGACGAGCTCCTTCAGCGTGTACTCGGCGTGCAGCGCGCCGATCGCCGCCATCATCGACAGCGTGGTGCAGTTGGGCGTCGAGATGATGTTGCGCGGCCTGGCGCGGGCGGCCAGCGGGTTCACCTCGGGGACGACCAGCGGGACGTCCGGCTCCATGCGGAACGTGCCGGACTTGTCGATCGCGATGGCGCCCCGCTCCGCGGCGATCGGCACCCACGTGGCCGACACCTCGTCGGGGACGTCGAAGATGGCGATGTCGACGCCGTCGAACACCTCGGGCGCGAGCGCCTGGACGACGACGTCCTCGCCGCGGACCTGGAGGACCTTGCCTGCGCTGCGGGCGGAGGCGACGAGACGGATCTCGCCCCAGATGTCCTCACGGGTCGAGACCAGCTCGCGCATCACGGTGCCCACGGCACCGGTCGCCCCGATCAGGGCCAGAGTGGGTCGCTTGCTCATCGTCCTGTCCCTCCGTACACCACGGCCTCCACCTGGTCCGAGTCGAGGTCGAAGGCGCGGTGCGCCGCGGCCACGGCCGCGTCGACGCCGTCCTGCCCCACGATCACCGAGATGCGGATCTCCGAGGTGGAGATCATCTCGATGTTGACCCCCGCGTCCGCGATGGCGGCGAAGAAGGTCGCGGTGACGCCGGGGTGCGAGCGCATGCCCGCCCCGATCAGCGACACCTTGCCGATCTGGTCGTCGAACTGCAGCGACTCGAATCCGACCTGGGCCTGGATCCGCTTGAGCGCCGACAGCGCCGTCTGGCTGTCCGCCGCGGGAAGCGTGAAGGAGATGTCCGTACGGCCGGTCGCGGCAGCCGAGACGTTCTGCACGATCATGTCGATGTTGATCTCGGCCTCGGACAGCGTTTTGAAGATGGCGGCAGCCTCTCCGACCTTGTCGGGAACCCCGACAACGGTGATCTTGGCCTCGCTCCGGTCGTGTGCGACGCCGGAGATGATCGGCTGCTCCATCTCGGTTCCTTCGGTGTAAGGGTCGGCCACGACCCACGTGCCTTCCTTGGTGCTGAATGAGCTGCGCACGTGGATCGGCAGGTTGAACCTGCGAGCGTACTCGACACAGCGCAGGTGCAGGATTTTCGCCCCACAGGCGGCCATCTCCAGCATCTCCTCGTAGGAGATCCTGGGGATCTGCCGCGCCTGCGGCACGATGCGCGGGTCGGCGGTGTAGACGCCGTCGACGTCGGTGTAGATCTCGCAGACGTCGGCCTCGAGGGCCGCCGCCAGCGCCACGGCCGTGGTGTCGGAACCGCCACGGCCCAGCGTCGTGATGTCCTTGGTGTCCTGAGAGACGCCCTGGAACCCGGCCACGATCGCGATCTGGCCTTCGTCGAGCGCCTCGCGGATACGGCTCGGCGTCACGTCGATGATGCGCGCCTTGCCGTGCGTGGAGTCGGTGATCACGCCCGCCTGGGAGCCGGTGAACGAGCGCGCTTCATGGCCCAGGTTGGCGATCGCCATCGCCAGCAGGGCCATCGAGATGCGCTCGCCCGCGGTCAGCAGCATGTCGAGCTCGCGGCCAGGAGGCAGCGGCGACACCTGCTCGGCCAGATCGAGCAGTTCGTCCGTCGTGTCACCCATCGCGGAGACGATGACCACGACCTCGTTGCCGGCTTTTTTCGTCGCGACGATCCGCTGCGCGACCCGCTTGATGCAGGACGCGTCGGCGACGGATGAACCACCGTACTTTTGCACAACGAGCGCCACGAGAGTCTCCCAGTCTGGACTGTGAGCTGCCAGTCTACTGGCGGCTTCTCATGCACCCGGGTGGAAAGCCCACTATGTGGACATTCAGCTGGAGAGGGCCTCCTCAGCCACATCGAGGCGCGTATGGGCCGCGAGCGCCTGGAGTGCCCGCATGGCCGCGCCCGCGTGGTTGCCCCACGTGTTGAAGTAGGAGTACTGCCACCACCACAGCGCCTCCAGCGGCCGCCCCGCGTGGTAGTGGCGCAGGCCGTGGATGAGATCGGCGGCCACCGCCGTCAGGTCGTCGGACAGCCGGTACGGCGTGACGGCGGTGTCCTTGTAGGGGTCGAACACCTCGACGTAGTCGTCGACCGCCTCCATCCGCTCGGCCAGCGCCGTACGGACCCCGTCGACGTCGGGGTCCTCGCTCAGCGGCGGCTCCCAGTTGCCGGACAGGATGATGTCCTGGCTGGCGCCGAGCTGGGCGCCGGCCAGACTCACCTGCGCCACCTCGACGAGCAGCAACGACCAGATGGCGTCGCCGCCCTCGCCGCCCGCCACCCTGCTCAGGCCGTCCAGATAGTTCTGCGCGTGCCCTGCGATCTCGTCGGCGAGAGCGCTCCACTGATCAGACATCCAGCAGCCTCCGTCCTTCGAACGCGCGGCCCAAGGTGACCTCGTCGGCGTACTCGAGATCACCGCCCACAGGCAGGCCGCTGGCCAGTCGTGTCACTTTCACGCCCATCGGCTTCACCAGCCGGGCGAGATAGGTCGCCGTCGCCTCCCCCTCGAGGTTGGGGTCGGTGGCGAGGATGAGCTCGGTCACCCGGCCGTCGGCCAGGCGGGTCATCAGCTCACGGATGCGCAGGTCGTCGGGGCCGATGCCGTCGATTGGGCTGATCGCCCCGCCGAGCACGTGGTAGGTGCCGCGGAACTCGCGCGTCTTCTCGATCGCGACGACGTCCTTCGACTCCTCCACCACGCAGATCACATGGGGGTCGCGCCGCGCGTCGCGGCAGATCCGGCACTCCTCCTCCGAGGCGACGTTGCCGCACACGCGGCAGAACCGGACCTTCTCCTTGACCTCGAGCAACGCGTGGGCCAGCCGCTTGACGTCCACGGGATCGGCCGCCAGCAGGTGGAAGGCGATCCGTTGCGCGCTCTTGGGACCGACGCCCGGGAGCATCCCCAGCTCGTCGATCAGGTTCTGGACGACCCCCTCGTACATGGCCTAGAACCCTGGAAGCTGGCCGAGACCACCGCCGCCGAGCCCCTGGGCCAGCGGGCCCAGCTTCTCCTGCTGCAGGTCGGACGCCGCGCGTACGGCGTCGCGAACGGCCGCGATGACCAGGTCGGCGATCGTGTCGGCGGTGTCCTGCGGGTCGTCGGCGTCGATGACGCTCGGATTGATCTTCAGCTCGAGCAGCTCGCCAGATCCGTTGACGACAGCCGTGACCAGACCGCCCCCGGCCGAGCCCTCGATCTGCGCATCGTTGAGCTCCTGCTGGGCGCTCACGAGCTGCTGCTGCATGAGCTGAGCCTGCTCCAGCAGCTGCTGCAGGTTGACATCCCCTGGGTTCACCTTCGTGCGCTCCTCGTCGGCTCCGCGTTCATAACTGTCACGAGCCTACGGTGTCTGAGCGCCGACATGTACTGGTGGGCACATGCGTTTCGACTTTGTCGACGATCGCGGCGTCATGGCCGGGTCCCAGCCCCCCTCCAGCGTCCGGGACCCGGCCATCACGCCGACAGGAGCGGCCGCGCCACGCCGGCGTGATGGGAGGAAGCTAGCGCCCGCAACGTTGCACACACGTTGCGAGCGATCAATCACCCTGAGCAATCCCCCGAACGGCTTGCGCGAGAGAGGTGATAACACGGATGCTTCGCCGTACAGCATGACTACCTGGAGTGGCCAATGAGTTACGGTCGGCGGCTACGCCGGATCCTGGAGACAGGGGTCGGTGCGCCGCGCCAGCTGATCAACGCCTCCTGGCAGCGCTCGATGGAGGCCGGCGTCGACCCCGAGAGCCAGGCGGCGCCGCTGGTCTACGACGGCTCTCTCATCAAGGACGTCCGCCAGGCGCATCCCCTTCAGCCCGTCCTGCCCATGCTCGCGCACACGCTGAAGCGGATGGCCGACGAGTCCGCGCACATCATGATCGTGACGGATGCCGAGGGTCGCATCCTGTGGCGCGACGGCGACTCCGGCACCATGCGCCGCGCCGACCTGGTCGGACTGGCCGACGGGCACCACTGGTCGGAGATGTCCGTCGGCACCAACGGCATCGGCACCGCCCTCGCCACCCGCAGACCCGTCCACGTCTACTCGGCGGAGCACCTGCTGCGCGTGCTCCACTGCTGGTCGTGCAGTTCGGCGCCGATCCTCGACCCCGACAGCGGCGGCGTCCTCGGCTGCGTCGACGTGAGCGGCACCACCCGCAGCCTCCACCCCGCCACCGTCGCGCTGGTCGACACCACGGCCAAGCTCGCCGAGGCGCAGCTGGCGCTCATGATGCACGAACGCGACGAGCGCCTGCGCCGACGCTACGACTCCCTCATGCGGCGCTCCGGCGTCCTGGTCACCGCCACCGGGCGGGTCCTGTCCGGCGACCCGGGCGGCCTGCTCGGCTCCCGCATCCGGCTCCCCGAACCCGGCACCACGGTCTGCCCCGACGGGATCCTCGAACCGTTCTTCGACGGGTACCTGCTGTTCCCTGGCGAACGGCCGGAGGCGCTGCCGCTGCGGCTCACCTTCCTCGGCGAAGGACAACCCACGGTCCGGTACGGCGACCACACGATGACCGTCTCCCTGCGACACGCCGAGATCCTCACCCTGCTGGCCCTCTACCCGCGGGGCCTCACCTCGGAGCAGCTCTCCTATCATCTCTACGGCGACGACGGCAACCCCGCGACCATCCGCGCCGAGATCTACCGCCTGCGCGCCCAGCTCGGCGGGGCGGTCGCGGCCAAGCCGTACCGGCTGCTCGTCCCCGTGGCCGCCGACTTCCTCGAACTGAAGCGGCTGCTCGCCGGCAACGACCCCGCCGCCGTGGCCCGCGCCTACACGGGGCCGCTGCTGCCCCGCTCCGAGTCGCCCGAGATCCGGTGCGCGCGCGACGAGCTCGAGGTGCAGGTACGCGCCAGCCTCCTCACCGGCGGCACCGCCGACGACCTGTGGGCGTACGCGCAGACGACCAACGGCCGCGACGACTCCCAGGTGCTGGAACGGGTGGCCGCCACCCTGCCCTCCAGCGACCACCGCGCGGCCGCCGCCCGCGCCCGCCTGTCCCCCTGACCCGGGTCCTCCTGAAGCGCCCCCCACGACGCCGGCGGTCGCTCACCTTGCCCGCGCCCGCCCGTCCCCCTGACCCGCGTCCTCCAGAAGCGTCCCCCACGACGCCGGCAGCCGCTCACCTTGCCCGCGCCCGCCTGAAGCGTTCCCCCCGACATCGGCGGTCGCTCACCTTGCCCGCGAACGGCGCCTTCACGCTCGCGTTCTCCGGATCACCGCGTCTCGACCGACGGACGCCCGGCCCCTGCCTGACGGGCGCCGGCCCTTCTGATCAACGGCTCCGCGCGGATCGCAGGACCGGTATTCCGGAACATGCCGATCGGCACGACACGATCGAGCCCCAGCCGTCCGTGCGTCTCACCGCTCCAGCGCCTGTCGGCGAGGCCCGTGCCGTCAACGCCGCCTCGCCCGGCGGCCTGCCCGAATACCGATGTCCCCCACCACCGGGTCACTCCACTCCCCGCCGACCACCGCGGGCGGCTCGAGCTCCAATACATCCGCCCCGGCTCCCCGACAGGGCCCGGCGCGACCTCCCCAGGCAAGTCGGGCTCCCCGGGTCACCCGCGAGCCGGTCAGGTGTGGTCAATCTCGCCGATCATCTGCGCGCCGAGCTCCCGCTGCAGGAGGGCCATGCCGCTGAGCTCGTCGACGTCCGCGTCGGCGTCGTTGAGGGGATCGACCTCGTCGACCTCAGAGCCACGGTTCCGCCCCGGGATCGCGTCGGGCCAGCCACCCGCCTGCCCGCCGGCCTTTCCGCCGCCCTGCCGCGATGTGGGCTGGCGCGGGCCTGCCTGCGCGGCCGCCTGCGCCGCCGACCTCGCCGCGGCCAGTCCAGGGCTGGGTGTACGGCTGGTCGCCTGGGCCGGGCTGGGCATGGGCGGCGTGCCGTAGTCGTGGTCGTCGGGCGCCTGGGGCCACGACTCGTCGGTCGTGAGCCGCTCCCCGGCCCCGCTCGTGTCGCCTGCGGTCTGTGCCGCCGACCCTGACGCCTGGTCGGATCCGGCCCCGGCCGCCTGGCCCGCGCCGCCTGACCAGTCGCCCTGAGCCGCGCCGCCGCCCGGCCGGTCGCCGCTCTGCGGGCCGCCCGAGACGTCGCTCTGCCCGCCACCCGCCGGCCCGCCACCGGCAGTACCCCCGGAACCGCCGGGGCCGCCAGGGCTGCCCTGTCCACCAGGACCGGCAGGCCCACCGGCACCGCCTGGTCCACCGAATCCACCGGAACCGGCAGCGCCGGCTTCGCCGGCCCCACCAGTACCAGGCCCGTTCGCCGCACCAGCGCCGGGACCGCCGAACCCATCGCCACCACCGGGACCTGCACCACCGGAAACCCCGGCACCGCCGGGCCCGAGGCCACCGGGACCAGCCCCGCCCGGCCCGACCCCGCCGGAAGCACCGACGCCGCCAGGTCCGCCGGGAACACCAGCATTGCCGGCTCCGCCCGGACCACCGGGGCTGCCGGGACCGCCCGCGCTAGCGGCGCCGCCCGGCCCACCAGCGTTGCCGGGCCCGCCGGCACCTCCGAAGCCGCCGGGACCGCCGCCCTGGCCGCTCTGGGCCGGCGAGCCGTCCGGCTGCGTGGAGCCCATGGATCCACCCGAGGCGTCCCAACCACCCGCCGCAGAACCGGCCGAAACAGCACCGCCCGAGGCGGGACCGCCCGGAGCGCCAGGACCGCCCGGCACGCGGGGGGCGGCTTGGGCGTTGCGGCCGCCCTGGGGAACGGGCGCGCCGCCCACGACGGCCTCGACCCGCCACGTGCCGCCCAGCACGTCGCCGAGCGCCCCGGCCACGACGGCGTCCTTGCCGCCGCCGGTGAAGTTCTTCATCGCGCCGACCTGGCTGAACCCGAGCGTGACCAGGTTTCCCTCGACGCCGACGACCTGGGCGTTGGTGTTGACGTTCGCCCAGACGACGATGCTGCGCTTCTTCAGCGCGGCCAGAACGGCGGGCCACTGCTGCTGGAGCGGGCCGACGCCGCTGCCCGTCGCGGCAGGGGCGGAGGCAGGAGTGGGAGCGTGGTGGACGGGCTCGGATTGCTGCGCGGGTGCTCCTGGCCGCACGGGCTCGGGCCAGTCGACGTCGCCCCCGGTGACCCCACCGGAAGCACCGCCACCCGACGCACCACCATCCGATGCGAGGCCGCCCGACGCGGCACCACCGGAAGCAGGACCGCCCGGAGCGGCACCAGCGGAAGCGGCACCGGCCGCGGCGACACCGTCCATGATTGCGCCGCCCGGCCTGGCGCCGCTCGAAGCCGGGCCGTTCGTCGCGAGATCACCGGCAGCCGCGCCGCCTCCAGCGGGGCCGCCACCGGCGTAAGAGTCACCGGCGGAAGCGCGGGAGGAAGGGCCGGGAACCGCGGCCGCGGGGCCGCCTGCCGTACCGGAAGACGAGCGGGCGGCCATCTGGGCGACGACCCCGCCGCGCTCCAGGCGTTCGAGGCGGGCCAGCAGGGCCGCCTCCCCCTGGGCGGCGGCGGGCAGCAGCACCCGCGCGCACATCAGCTCCAGCAGCAGCCGCGGCGAGGTGGCGCCGCGCATCTCGGTGAGTCCCGCGTTGAAGACCTCCGCCGCGCGGGTCAGCTCGGCGGGGCCCATGGAGGCCGCCTGGGCCACCAGGCGTTCGAGCTCGTCGGCGGGACGGTCGAGCAGCCCGCTGGAGGCCGCCTCGGGAACGTTGGCGAGGATGACCAGGTCACGGAAGCGCTCGAGCAGGTCGGCGGCGAACCGCCGGGGATCGTGGCCGCCCTCGATCACCCTGTTGACCGTCTGGAAGACCGCCGCCCCCTCACGCTTGGCGAAGGCGCCGACCACCTCGTCCAGCAGGTCGCCGTCGGTGTAGCCGAGCAGGGACACAGCCTTGGCGTAGGTGATGCCGTCGTCCTCCGCGCCCGCGAGCAACTGGTCGAGGATGGACAGCGAGTCACGCGCCGACCCCGCGCCCGCGCGCACGACCAGCGGCAGGGCGGCCGGCTCGAACGGCACGCTCTCGGAGGTGAGGATCTCCTCCATCAGCGCCTTGAGCGTGGCCGGCGGCATCAGCCTGAACGGGTAGTGGTGGGTACGCGACTTGATGGTGCCGATGACCTTTTCCGGCTCCGTCGTCGCGAAAATGAACTTCAGGTGCGGCGGAGGCTCCTCGACGAGCTTGAGCAGCGCGTTGAAACCCTCGCGGGTCACCATGTGCGCCTCGTCGATGATGTAGATCTTGTAGCGCGCGGAGACGGGGGCGAAGAACGCCCGCTCGCGCAGGTCACGCGCGTCGTCGACGCCACCGTGGGACGCCGCGTCGATCTCGATGACGTCGAGGTGGCCGGGACCCGTGGGCGCGAGCGCCACACAGGACTCGCACTCGCCGCAGGGGTCGGGCGTCGGACCCTTCTCACAGTTGAGCGAGCGCGCCAGGATGCGGGCGCTGGACGTCTTGCCGCAGCCCCGAGGACCGCTGAACAGGTAGGCGTGGTTGATCCGGCCGGTGCGCAGTGCCTGCCGCAAGGGGTCGGTGACGTGCTCCTGACCCTTGACCTCGGCGAAGGTTCCGGGCCGGTACTTGCGGTAAAGCGCAAGACTCATGCGACCATCCCGCCTGGGAGGGGGCTTCCAATGAAGAGACCCCTCGCGCACCCGCCAGAGCCCGCTTATCCTTGCTGCCTTCCGGCCCTGGGGAGGTTCACAGGATGACGCCGCGCGAGGGGTCCTCCGACAGTCTAGCCCCGTACGGCAGTGCTCGCTCACGTTGAATGGTGGTCTCTTCAGCGTGAAGAGTCCGGTAAGCTTCTCGACGGAGGATTCGCCTAGTGGCCGAGGGCGCACGCTTGGAAAGCGTGTATAGGGCAACCTATCGGGGGTTCAAATCCCCCATCCTCCGCGCCTGGTTGAGGCAGTAAAACGCGAAGGGGCCGACCATACCCAGTCGGCCCCTTCGTCGTGTCCAGTCTCAGTTTTAGTCTCAGTTGGCCTCTTCGGAGGGCTCGTCCCCCTCCGCGCCCGGTTCTCCTCCGCCAGCTCAAAGGGGCTATGCCATGATCAGTGGCATGGCCCCTTTGGCTTTGGGCCTCAGCCGGCCTCTTTCAGCGGCTCATCGGGGTCTTCCGCGCCGTACGCGGTTGAGCGCCGCACGGATCGTCCGGTGAACGTGCTGTGCCGTGCCAGCAGACTTCCCTGACGCCTGGAGCTTCACCTACGGGTGGTGGGATGACCGTCACCTGATCAGCGAGGTCTCCAGTAATGGCAATGTCCAAAGGGAAGATCACCAGGGTTACGGCTCACGTCGACACGGAATCAGGTCAGCCTTGTCTACGTAGTAGATAGCCGGCACCTCTCGCAGACCTTGAGCTCACTCGGGTCATTGGCCCTTCAGTAGCGGTCACCACGGCCGGTTCCGGCCTCGGACGTCGACGGCCCCGCCGTACCCGCAGCGTCTCCTTGTCTAGGTCTGTGGTCACCCACCGGGAGCGACCCGCCCTGGGGCGGCATCGATCCAGGGCCCGATCGGGTGAGGGTCAACCCCGCGCCTGACGAAAGACGGCCGTGGCGATGCGGGTGAGCGAGCGGATCAACGGGTTGTCGTTGGCGCTGTTCCAGGCGACGACGAGGGGGCTGGGCGGCATGTCGGCCAGGGGGACGGCGGTGAGGCCGTCAGGCAGCGCATGGGCGAGGGGTGCCAGCCCGAGCGTGCCGTTCCACAGAACGGCCTGCAGGCACTCGTGGACGGTCCGCACCACGGGGCCGTCCCGCGGCTCGCCGGCGTTCCAGTAGGAGCGCCAGATCGGATCGGTCCCGTCGGGAAACTGGAACCAGCGGCGATCAGCGAGATCACGCACGTGCAGGACGTCGCGCTGAGCAAGCGGGTCGTCGGTGCGCAGGACCACGCCGACGGGGTCGGAGCGCAGCACGTGGATCTTGATCCCCGTGTCGTCGAAGGGCGCCCTGGTGAGGGCGACGTCGACGAGACCGTGGCGCAGGCCGGTGGTCGGGTCGGTGAAGCCCGCTTCGCGGATGCGGACGTCGACTCCGGGGTGATGCTGCCGGAAGGCGGCGGCGAGGTGGGTGCCCGCCTGTTCGGCGCTGTCGCCCAGAGTCCCAAGAGTGATGGCGTCGGTTGCGGCGGCGACCCGGGCGCGCGCCTGCTCCGCCTGGTCCAGCAGCGTGCGCGCCTCGTCGTAGAGCGCCGTACCGGCGGCGGTGAGCGTTACTCCCGTGGACGAACGGCGCAGCAGGGTGGTGCCGAGATCGCTCTCCAGCTGTTTGACGGCTCGGCTGAGAGGCGGCTGGGTCATGTGCAGACGGGTGGCGGCGCGGCCGAAGTGGCGTTCCTCGGCGACGGCCACGAAGTAACGCAGCAGGCGTAGCTCCATCACCGGCGACGATACCCGCACGGTATCGGGTGTGGGAGATCGGTGTTGGACGCCTCGGGCGATCCGGAGATGGACTGGGCAGGACCGATCGCCCGGACGACCACCTGGCGATCATGGCTTTCCGAGGAGTCGCCGCCATGGCCGAATACCAGCCCGTTGTGCAGATCACCGGAGTTCAGGAGCTCGCGCGCGATCTGCTGGTGATCCCGAACCGGCGTGTGCAGCTGGTGCCCAACATCGGGGTCATCGGTGGCACTCATTCCGCCCTGGTCGTCGAGACCGGGATGGGTCCAGGCAACGCGGAAACCGTCCTCGAGTTCGCCACCGAGTACGCGCGCGGCCGCAAGCTGTACCTGACCACGACACACTTCCACCCCGAGCACGCCTACGGCGCCCAGACGTTCGCCGGGGAGGCGACGTTCCTGATCAACCGCGCGCAAGCCGAAGACCTGGCCACGAAGGGCCCCGGTTACCTCGACATGTTCAAGGGACTCGGCGAACCGGTCGCCCGGCAGCTGGAGGGCGTCGAACTCGCCACGCCGGACATCGTCTATGACGACTCCTACGACCTCGACCTGGGTGGCCGGATGGTACGGCTGCGGGCCACCGGACGGGCGCACAGCAAGGGCGACCAGGTGATCACGGTGCCCGACGCCGGGGTGATGTTCACCGGCGACCTCGTGGAGGCAGGGCAGTTCGCGATCTTCCCGTGGTTCCCGCCACACGACACCGACGTGTCCGGCATCCGGTGGATCGCGGTGATGCAGCGGCTGGCCGAGCAGAGCCCGCGGGTCGTGGTCCCGGGCCACGGCGACATCGGCGGCGCGGAGCTGCTGGCCGATGTCCGCGACTATCTTCAGCTGCTGCGCGACGAAACCTGGGTACGCCGCGACTCGGCCATGAGCGAGGAGACGATCAAAGAGGAAGTCACAGCCCTGATGATCGCGCGCCACCCGGAATGGGACGGGCAGGAGTGGATCGAGAAGGGCGTCGGCTGCCTGTGCGCCGAACACGTCGGCGGACCTCATCAACGGCCGCAGGGCCAGGTGGACACGCTCACGGAGTAGTCGCCTCCCGCGTCCGGCGGGAACCAGACCGACATCTCGACCTGAGCGCCCTCGTCACCCTTCACCACACATTCCTCACCCTCAGGCGAGTCCTCGCTGGAGACGACCTTCCAGTCATGCCGCAGGGCGATGGCACGGTAGTAGGACTCCACGTCTTCCTGTGAGGCTTGCGGCCGTGCCGGTCGATAGGACTGGGACACGGATGCGAAATAGTCGTCAGTGTCGCAGCTGGATTCGCGCGCCCCGTGCGGGACGGCACCGTGCGGACGTGCCTCCAAAATGTCGAACGGCACCAGAGCCCGGTCTATGCGGTCATATTCCTCACCGCACATGCCCCAGTCATTCGTGTCACGAGTGAGCACAGGGATTGTGACGACGCCGATCAACCCGACGAACGCGACACCCACCATCAGCACGACCATGCGCGCCTTGTTCATGATCAGACCATAGCTGGCCCTGGATCGGCGACTGTCGGCCATCTTGCGGTTTATTGAGCCCCTTGGCGCTTCGCCCCCCTTCCTGACCGGCTTCAGGAGAAGAGCAGCTTGTCGACGTTGTTCAGCGCCAGCTTGACCGCGCCCACGACGATGGACTCGGCGCCGAGTTCTGTCATGGGGACTGGTGTTGTCTTGGGGAGACGGCCAGGTGCCACAGCCGGCGCCAGTCCAGGCGTGGCCGGGCGCGGGCCGTTCCGCGTCGGCTGCTGGCCGGTACGCGCACGCGCAGGACCCCGGGCTGAATACGGCAGTGCACCGGGGTCGCGACCATGAGCGCCTCCCCGTCGACCCCCACGGGGATCTCCGGCACGTCGGCATCGATGACGGCCTCGCGGGCGGTGAGCGAGGTCAGCCCGCCCGACCGGCCCCTGCGGATCAGGCCGGCGGCCTGCACGGCGTTGTCCACCTTGACGCTGAGGACGCCGAGAACCCCCGAGTCCAGGCGGGCACGACGGCCGAGGCCGGCGGGGTCTCCCACGTGGTAGGGGTTGTTGCTCACCAGTACGGCCTGCGGGTCCTCGACGGTCACGGTGTCGGTCCGTACGGTGAGGCGGGGGCCGCGCTGACCAGTAAGGAGTTCGGGCAGCATCTCCAAGGTGGTGTGCGTCTTGTCATCGCGATAGGCGGGGCTTTGCACGATGGCCGCGTAGGCGCCGAAGGACGCGTTGTTGACGAAGACCCGATCGTTGATGCGTCCCAGGTCGACGCGGATCTCCACGCCTTCGTCGAGCGCTGCCAGGCACGTGGAGGGGTCGTTCCGATCCAGCCCGAGGTCCATGGCGAAGTGGTTGCGGGTGCCCGCGGAAATGACCATGAAAGGGACGCCGTGCTCGGCCGCCACTGCGGCCACCAGGGCCTGCGTTCCGTCGCCGCCCGCGACGCCCAGGAGGTCCGCGCCTTCGGCCACGGCCTTGCGCGCCAGCTCGGTCACGTCCTGGTGATGAGCCGGATCGAGAACCGCGACCTGCGCTCCACGTGCTCGCGCCTTGGCCACCAGGTCGAACGCGCTCACCTTTCCACCGCCCGAGCGTGGGTTCATGATCAGGAACGGACGCCTGAGCGGGAGCGCCGGGAACTCCCGTGAAGAGGCAGGCTCGGAGCCCATGCCGAGAGCGACCCGGCCGATGAGCACGGCCAGCATCATCAGCACGCCCGACATGACCACCGGCCAGAGCATCCCGACGATCGCATACCTGACGAGCACGGCGACGGGGACGGCGATGACCAACACGGCCGCGCACGCGCGTGCCACGCCGCGATGGGTGAGCGCCCACCACAGCGCGGCGACGGTAAGGGCCAGCCCCGCCACTCCGAGGCCGAGGAGCGTGATGCTGCGCAGCCCCGCGGAGGCCATCGGAATCACCGCGGCGGCCGCCGCCGTGACAAGAGAGAGGCGGGCGATCCAGGTCCGCGTCCGGCTGGTGCGGCTTGTGGCGGTGTTCACGGGTGCTCCTGAGACCTGTATCCCCCCATGGCACCGCCATCACGCCAACCGGGCGTCACCCGGCTGAGGTGACTCCCGCGGTACGGCCCGCCGCTTCGCGGAAGTCCGGGGCGGCGCCACGGCACGATCCGGGCCAGGAGCCGGACGCGACAGCGTGCCCGAACAGTCCGCCGGCCGTCCACCCGTCCGGCCCCGGCCGCAGGACGCGACTCGTACGGGTCCCCCGGTTCGCCGCCTGACCGGCACGCGCTCAGGACGCGACACGCACGGGTCCCCCGGCTCGTCGCCTGACCGGCACGCGCTCAGGACGCGACACGCACGGGTCCCCCGGCTCGTCGCCTGACGGGCACCGCGCTCAGGACGCGACGGGCCCTCGGGGGCCGGGTGTGAGGTACGGCTGGTCCGCGTAGCGGTAGAGCTGCACCACGAACCAGATGGCGGCGACGAGGGCGGCGAGCGCCACCCAGGGCGTCCCCGGGAACACGTAGCCGGAAAGAAGCTCGGCGGACAGGACGACCGTGACCACCCATCGCAGCGTGTCGAACGTCGAGGCCGTCGGCGGGTCGTTCTGGGCGCGGGCGCGTTTGACGATCCCGTCGGCGATGAACCAGATCGTGAGGATGACGGCGATGCTGTGCAGGAGGCCGATGAAGAGGAACCGGCCGAGCCCGACGAACATCGCCAGCGACAGCACCATCGCCACCACGGCGCTCGCGTGGGCCGGGCCGAACACCGTGTCGTTCGCGGCCTTCATGCTCGACAGCCCGAGGACGACCAGGAGCCAGCCGACCGGGTCGACGAGGATGTCGAACCCGAACAGGCTCAGGGTGACGAAAGCGATCAGGAAACCGGCCGCGACCCGGCGGAGGGGGAGCACGCGGAAGATCGTCTCACTGCCCGGCCGGATTCTCCAGAGTGGAGATGTCTTCCGGGCTGAGCTCGAGGGTGCCCGCGGCGACGTTCTCCTCCAGGTGCTCCAGGGAGCCGGTGCCGGGGATCGGGAGGATGTTCGGTGACCGGGCCAGCAGCCAGGCCAGCGCCACCTGCGGCACGGTCGCGCGGTGGCGGGCGGCGACAGCGTCCAGGCGCTCGGTCGTGATCGGCTGGAAACCGCCGACCGGGAAGAACGGGACGTAGGCGATGCCCGCTTCCGCGCAGGCGTCGACGAGCGGGTCGTCGTCACGCCTGGCCAGGTTGTAGAGGTTCTGGACGCAGGCGATCGGCGTGATCGTGCGGGCTTCGGCGAGCTCGGCGGCGGTGACGTTGGAGACGCCGAGGTGGCGGATCAGGCCCTCGTCGCGCAGCGCGCACAGCGTTTCCAGGGGGCCGGCCAGCGGTGTCACGGCACGGTCGAGGTCGCCCAGCCGCAGGTTCACCACGTCCAGGCGGTCGACGCCGAGCGAGCGCAGGTTCGCCTCGATGCCGCGGCGCAGGTTGTCAGGGGTGAGACCGGTCTTCTCCGCCGCGGGTAGGGCCAGGTCGGAGCCCTCGACCAGTGCCCCGACCTTGGTCACGATCACCAGGTCGTCCGGGTAGGGGTGCAGCGCCTCCCTGATCAGCTCGTTGGCCGCCACGCCGTCGCGCGCGTAGTAGTGCGAGGTGTCGATGTGGTTCACCCCGAGTTCGACCGCCCGGCGCAGGACGGCCAGGGCCGTCTCCCGGGTGGGCCGGTCGCCTTTCGGCCAACCGGTCAGCTTCATCGCGCCGTAGCCGATCCTCGCGACGCTCAGGTCGCCGCCGAGTGCCCATCGTTCCGTCGTCACGTTCACCCACCCTAGACGTCGTGCGGGAGGCGCCGGCAAAGGCGCTGTGATCAACTGTCCCCATGGAAGCCGTCATAGCGGGGCTCATCGCCATCGGGGGAACGCTGTTGGGTTCCCTCGTCACCTACCTCTTCCAGCAGAGAGCCACCCAGCGGGCCGAACAGTTCGCGATCTCCGCCCGACTGCGCGAGGAACGCATGACCGTCTACAGCGGTTTCGCCGGTGCCGTTCTGCAGTTCAGGACAGCGCAGTACGACCGCGCCCTGCGCGCCTTGGAAGGCGAGCCGACGCCGGCCTACGACGAGGCCAAGGCGACCTCCTACCGGCTCCGCGCGTCCGCCTGGCATGCTCTCTAC
This sequence comes from Nonomuraea sp. NPDC004354, assembly GCF_053602555.1. Lineage (NCBI taxonomy): Bacteria > Bacillati > Actinomycetota > Actinomycetes > Streptosporangiales > Streptosporangiaceae > Nonomuraea > Nonomuraea sp. NPDC004354. Next base: position 291,035 of record NZ_JBSGDV010000002.1, read on the forward strand.
CGCGTCCGGCTGCTGGCCGAGGACCCCGAGATCTCGCGTCTGGCGGAGGACGCCATGGCTCTCGCTGCCGACATGCACGAGGCCCGGGACAGGCGAACCCTGACCGGACGGGGCGACGACGTGCGATCCGCCGTCGAGGCGTTCATCGCCACGGCGTCCGCCGAGGTAACGCGGCCACGGCCGCTGCCGCAGCGGTCGTGGCCGTCCGTGACCGGATCGCCTGGCGTTACTCGGGAGCTGCCGGAAGACGCGTGAACGGCCGGCCGCCGGCGGGCCGACCGAGGAGCGCCCGGCCCGTTCTCAGGGCGCCATCGGCGGGGTGACCGAGGAGCGCACGACCAGTCGCGACCTCAGGGTGTGCATCTCGCCGCGCGGATCCGCGCCGCCGATCGTGTCCAGCAGCACCTGGGCCGCCTTGGCCCCCAGCTCGTGCACCGGCTGTTCGATCATCGTCAGCGGCGGCTCCATGACCGCCGCCCACGAGCTGTCGTCGAACCCGATCAGCGCCACGTCGCGCGGGCAGGCCAGCCCCGCCGTCCGCAGCGCCCGCAGCGCTCCGGTCACCGCGTCGGTCTCGGTGCAGAAGACGGCGGTGATGCGGTCGGGCAGGGCGAGCATGCGGGTGACCTCCTCGGTCGCCCGCTCCTCGGTCTTGGGCCCGACCATCACCAGTTCGGGGTCGAAGGGGATGCGGGCGTCGTCGAGCGCGTCGAGGTAGCCGCGCAGCCGCTCGCCGTCCGTCCACAGGTTGCGCGACGCCTCGGCCAGCAGCCCGCGCCTGGTCGCGGGCGCTTCGGGCGCGGGCGGCCCCCACACGAACCCGATCCTGCGGTGGCCCGCCGCGATCAGCGTCTCGACCGCCTCCCTGGCCGCGTCGCGGTTGTCGATGACGACGGCGTCGAGGTCGAGGGCGGCGACCGCGCGGTCCACGAGCACGACGGGGATGCCCCTCTCGACCGCCGCCTTGATGTGGGCGACCTCGCCCTTGCCGATCGCCGCCGAGGCGACGATGAAGCCGTCGACGCGCTTGTCGATGAGCACGTTCGTCGCCGCGACCTCCTCGTCGAGGTCCTCGTACGTGCTCAGCACGATCGTGTCGAAGCCTCTGGCGCGGGAGGTGTCGCAGATGCCGCGCACCACGCCGGCGAAGAACGGGTTGCCGATGTCGGCGACGATCACGCCGAGGGTGTGGCTGACGCCGGTCGACATGCTGCGCGCCAGCGCGTTGGCCCGGTAGCCGAGCTTCTCGGCGGCGGCGAGCACCCGTTCCCGCAGTTCGGGGCTGACGTATCCGTACCCGCCGAGTGTCCGGGCCGCGGTGGCCCGGCCGACGCCGGCCTCGGCGGCCACCTCGGAGATCGTCGGCGGTCCCGCCGCGCGGCCCCGGTCAGCTGGCATGGATGACGTCCCTCATTTCTCGCGTTCGGAGCCTGGCCACATGCTAGCCAGGGCCCGCCGTTCGACGGGCCGCCCGTGGCCGAACGCGCCTTCGACGAAGCACTGCCGGTAGGCGCTGTCAGCGCCGTCGTGCAGGGCCCGCTCGATCATGCGCTCCGACGGTCGCCGGCCGGCCGACCACCCGGCGCGCAGCAGGGAGACGGCGAAGCCGGCCAGGAAGGCGTCGCCGCAGCCCATGGTGTCGACGACGGCGTCCTGCGCGACGGGGCGGGCCGGGGCCGCGACGGTCACGCGGCCGTCGTGGGCGATCGCGCCCGCCACGCCGCGGGTGGCCAGCGCCAGGCCCGCGCCCCGCCGTACGGCGTCGGCGAGCAGCGCGCGGGTGGCGCCCTCGTCGAGGTGGGAGCACGAGAGCAGCACCAGGTCGGCGTGCGGGCAGACGCGGTCGAGGTAGGCGGGGGCGCGGTAGTCCTCCTCGCTCGACAGGTCGAAACTCACGAGCGTGTCGAGCTTGGGCAGCTCGCTCTCGCTGCGGGAGTAGACGCTGGAGTGCACCAGGTCGAAGGACGAGGCGTGGTCGAGCAGCTCGCCGTCGAGCACGAGCGGCTCCCGGACCGTGACGCCGCCGCCGTTCCAGCCGAGGAAGACCCGGTCGCCGTCGTCGACGCGCAGGGTGGAGACCCCCGTCTCGCCCTGCCGTACGACGCAGTGGTCGACGGCGACGCCCTGCGCGGCGATCGACTCGCGGAGGAAGCCGCCGAGGTCGTCGTCGCCGAAGACTCCCAGGTAGGCGGCTTCGACGCCGAGGCGGCCGGCGTAGACGGCGACGTTCACGCTGTTGCCGCCCGGATAGTCGATGCCGCGGTCGACGAACCGGTCGACGATGTTGTCGCCGAAGCCGAGGACTCTCATGAAGGCTCAGTAGTCCATGACGCGGTAGTAGCGGCGCAGGTCGAGTGAGTGGTCCCGGACCCGCTCCAGGTGCTTGCTCACCCTGCCCATCACGGTGTCGAGCACGAGGGGCGCGAGCAGGCCGCGGAACTCGGGGCTGATGCCGTCGAGCGGGTAGTCGCGGGTGTCGAAGACGGTGACGTCCTTGGAGATGCGCCTGGCGAAGGACTCGACGCGGTCGGTGAGGGCGCGCGTCTCGTCCTCACCCTGGAAGACGATCACGCTGGTGTCCTCCTCGAGCAGTTCGAGCGAGCCGTGGAAGAACTCGGCGCTGTGCACCCGTGTGGTGCGCAGCCACTGCATCTCCTCGAGGATGCACATCGAGTAGAGGTAGGTGAAGCCCCAGAGGTTTCCGCCGCCGACGAGGAAGTGGTAGTCGGTGTCCTGGTGGGCCTCGGCGAAGGCCGCGGCCACGGGTTCGGCCTGCTTCGCCACCTCGAGCAGGACGCCGGGGATGCCCGCGAGCTCGGCGGCGAGCTTGTCGTAGCCGTCGAACTCGCCCCTGCGCGACAGCAGGCGTCCCATGAACAGCAGCATCTGGGGGTCGAACGGCCAGGCCTTCGGCTCGGAGACGAGCGCGACGTCGACCTTGGTGGCGACGGGCGAGTCGGGGTGGCCGGTGAAACCGATCGTGTAGGCGCCCTTGGCCTTGCAGTACTCGATGGCGCGGACGCTGTCGTCGGTCGTGCCCGTCACCGAGGTGAAGATCGCCGCGGTGCGCTCGCCCAGACCCGCGTCGCCCGAGGCGATCAGCTCGGCCGCGATCACCGCCCGTACGGCGAGGCGGGACGAACGCCTGGCCAGGTGCTCGTACGGCCACATCTGCGCGTAGGTGCCGCCGGCGCCGACCAGGAGGAGGTTGTCGAACCCCTCCTCCACGAGGCGGTCGGCGACCTCCTCGATCCGCGGGCGCAGGGCCACCGTGCTCGCCAGCTGGGAGAGGAATTCGGGCTCGTTGAAGCCGAGCATGTTCGGGTCCTTTCGGGAGTGACGCGACCTGATACCGGTATCACGCGGGGATCACGCTGGCACAGCGCAACCATCTCCGTCAACTGTTCAGCAGGTCAGAGGTGGCGACCCGAGAAGGAAGATCTTTTCAACTTCCCTCTGGTACCGGTATCAGATCGGCTGTACAGTCGGCCCTCACCACGCGGATCCGAGGTGCCGAGGCACTCCGAGAGAAAGGAAGCCCATGCGTCCTCGCCCATTGACGACGCTGGCCGTACTGGCCGGGTCGCTCGCCCTCACCGGCTGCTCAGGCGGTACGGCGCCGGCTCCGGCCGCCGACGTCGCGGCGAAACCGGATTTCTCCGGCACGCTCAGCGTCCTCACCAAGTTCGCGGGCGATCCGCTGAGCCCGTACTTCGAGAAGCTCGCCGCCGCCTACCAGAAGCGGCACCCTGGCGTGAAGGTCGAGCTCATCCAGGAGACCGACCAGAGCATCAAGGACAAGACCAAGACCCTGACCGCCTCCGACGCGCTGCCCGACGTCTACTTCACCTGGACGGGCAACTGGGCGGAGAACTTCGTCCGCGGCGGCAGGGCGGCCGACCTGACGAAGGTGATCGGCCCCGGCACCGAGTGGGGTCGCACCTTCGGCGAGTCCTCACTGTCCGCCTTCGCCTTCGACGGCAAGTACTACGGCATCCCGCTCTACAACAACGGCAAGTTCATGGGCTACAACAAGGCCGCCTTCGCCAAGGCGGGCCTCAAGGTGCCCACCACGTTCGAGGAGCTCGTCGGCAGCTGCCGGGCGCTGCGCAAGGCGGGCTACGAGCCGATCGCGTTCGGCAACAAGGACGGCTGGCCCGCACTGCACTACCTGCAGCAGCTGTTCGCCTACGACGTGCCAGGCGAGACCCGCGAGGCCGACGTCCGCCCTGCCACGGCCAAGCTCGACCACCCCGGCTACCTCGCCGCGCTCAAGCAGTTCAAGACCCTCGTCACCGACTGCACCGACACCGGCAGCGGCACCAACGGTGTCCTGTACACCTCGGCGCAGGAGGCGTTCGCCAACGGCAAGGCCGCCATGTACTACCAGGAGATCCTGGAGTTCGACAGCACGACCGCCGGCCGGGGGCTCACCCCCGAGGACTTCGGCATCTTCCCGCTGCCCGTCCCCTCGGGTGCCGCGGGCGACCCCAAGGTCATCGAGGGCGCGCCGGAGGGCTACCTGATCAACGCCAGGTCGCCGCGCGCCGCGCTCGCCGTCGACTTCATGAAGTTCGTGACCGAGGTCGAGAACGCCAAGGTCCTCTCCTCTCCCCCGTACGGCCAGCCCAGCACCGTCGTCGGCGCCGTCACGCCCGAGACGTCCAGCAAGGCGGTGTTCGAGGGCATCGAGCTGGTCAACGCCGCGCCGCGGCTGGCCAGCTGGCTCGACATGGTCACCGTCCCCGAGGTCGCCGACGCCTGGCTGGCCGGCGGCGAGGCCCTCATCAGCGGCGGCCAGACCCCCGAGCAGGTGCTCGAGAGCGTGCGCCAGGCCTCCCGGACGGCCCGGTAGCCGTGCGCGCCGTCTCTCGCCGGGCGGCCGGGCTCGCGTGGGTCGCCCCTGCCCTCGTGCTTGTCGGGGTGTTCGTCTACCTGCCGCTCGCGCAGAACATCGGGTTCAGCACCCTCAAGTGGGACATCTACAGCGGCGGCCAGGAGTACGTCGGCCTGGACAACTACCGCAGACTGCTCGACGACCCCGTCTTCTGGTCGTCGTTCGGCAACAACCTGCTGTACGCGGTGATCTCGATCGTGTTCCAGGTCTTCGGCGCGCTCGTGCTGGCCGCGCTCATCGAGAGCATCCGCAGCGAGAGGTGGCGGCGCGGCCTGCGGGCGGTCTACTTCATCCCCTCGGCGATCTCGCTGACCGTCGCGGGCCTGCTGTTCTACTTCATCTACGAGCCGAGCATGGGCCCGCTCAACCACGCGCTGGAGGCGGTGGGCCTGGGCCAGTTCGACCACTCGTGGCTCGGCCAGGAGAGCACGGCGATGCCGGCGGTCATCGCGATGAGCCAGTGGCAGGGCTTCGGCTACTCCACGCTGCTGTTCGCCGTCGCCATCCAGCGCATCCCGGCCGAGCTGTACGGCGCCGCGGCCATCGACGGCACCGGACCGGTCCGCCGCTTCACGCACGTGACGGTGCCTCTGGTGCGCGAGATGACCGGGCTCATGACGATGGTGACCATCTCCGGGGCGTTCCAGGTGTTCAACGAGGTCATGGTCATGACCAGTGGCGGCCCGAACAACTCGACCCAGGTCATGGGCACGTGGCTGTACCGCAGCGGCTTCGTGCGCAACAACTTCGGCTACGCCGCCGCCATCGCCACGCTGATCTTCGTCATCACGCTCGGCATCGCCATGGCGCAGCTGTGGTTCACGCGCAAGAGAAGGGTGGACTGGTGAGGCGACTGAGCTTTCTCGGCCTGGTCGCGCGGGTGTTCATGTGGGCCTTCCTGCTCGCCCTCGCGGTCGTCGTGGTCTATCCCCTGCTGTGGATGGTCCTCAACGGGTTCAAGTCGAACGCCGAGCTGTTCGGCGACCCGTTCGCGCTGCCCGTCGACTGGAGCTTCGCCAACTACCGGAAGGCGTGGAACAGGGGGGTCGACGACTACTTGACCACCAGCGTGCTGGTCACCGTCACCTCGACGATCGCCACCGTCTTCGTCAGCGCGTGGGCCGCCTACGGACTGACCCGCGTCAGCATCCCGTTCCCCAAGGCGGTCACCGCGGTCATCCTCGGCGGGCTCATGCTGGCTCCCACCGTGGCGCTGGTGCCGCTGGTGAAGATGTTCCAGGCGATGGGGCTCTACAACAGCTTCTGGGCGCTGCTCATCCTGTACACCGCCTTCCGCGTGCCGTTCACGACCTTCCTCATCCGCGCCTACATGATCGACCTCCCGCGCGAGGTGGACGAGGCCGCGGAGATGGACGGCGCGGGCCGCTGGACCGCCTTCTGGCGCGTCATCCTCCCCATGAGCAAGCCGATCATCACCTCGACGGTCATGCTGCATGTCCTGTTCGCGTGGAACGAGTACCTCTTCGCGATGGTCTTCACCAGCGGCAGCGGCGTGCAGACCCTGCCGGTCGGGCTGACCAGCCTGATGAGCAAGCACGGCACCGACTACCCGGTGGTGTTCGCGGGGATGGTGATCGCGGCGCTTCCCGTGGTGCTGCTGTTCTTCCTCGGCCAGCGCTACATCGTCAAAGGCCTCGCCGACGGCATCGGAAAGTGAGCGGCCGCGGGCCGCCGAGCTGTGTGGTGGAACGCTGCCTGTCCGCGGTACGGCAGGCCCTCGCCTGACGGCCCGCCGGCGAGGGGGCTGCCCAGGCGGGCGATTGGACAGGTCAGCGAGGTGCGCTTGATGCTGGGCGCATGGAACAGCGGACATTCGGCAGGACAGGCCGGCGCGTCTCCGTCGTCGGCCTGGGCACGTGGCAGCTCGGCGCCGACTGGGGCGAGGTCGCCGAGAAGGACGCGCTGGCCGTTCTCGACGCGGCCGTCGAGGCGGGCGTGACCTTCTTCGACACCGCCGACGTGTACGGCGACGGCCGCAGCGAGCAGCTGATCGGCGCCTACCTGCGCGAGCGTCCCGACGCGGACGTCATGGTGGCGACCAAGATGGGCCGGAGGGTCGCGCTGGACCCCGCCCTCTACACGCTCGACAACTTCCGCGCCTGGACGGACCGGTCCCGCGCGAACCTGGGCGTCGACCGGCTGGACCTGGTGCAGCTGCACTGCCCGCCGGCCTCCGTCTACTCCTCGCAGGCCGTCTTCGACACTCTCGACACGCTCGTCGAGGAGGGCGCGATCGCCGCCTACGGGGTGAGCGTGGAGACCTGCGACGAGGCGCTGACCGCGATCGAGCGGCCCGGCACCGCCGGCGTGCAGATCATCTTCAACGCCTTCAGGATGAAGCCGCTGGAGCGCGTGCTGCCCGCGGCGGCGGACAAGGGAGTGGGGATCATCGCCAGGGTCCCGCTGGCCTCGGGGCTGCTGTCGGGCAGGTACACCAAGGACACGGTCTTCCCCGCGGACGACCACCGGTCCTACAACCGGCACGGCGAGCGCTTCGACCAGGGCGAGACGTTCTCCGGCGTCGACTTCGCCGCCGGGGTGGAGGCGGCGGCGGAGTTCGCGGCGCTGGCTCCCGAGGGGGTCTCGCCCGCGCAGGCGGCGCTGCGCTGGGTCATCCAGCAGCCGGGCGTGACGGCGGTCATCCCCGGCGCCCGCTCGCCCGAGCAAGCGCGGGCCAACGCGGAGGCCGCCGCGCTGCCGGCGCTGCCCGAGGCGACGCTGCGGGCCGTACGGGACCTGTATGACCGGAGGATCCGCGCCCAGGTGCACCACCGCTGGTGACCTCCCGTCACGGGGGCGTCAGGAGGTCATCGGCGCCCGCCGTCAGGCGGCGACCACCGCGCGCGAGCGGTCCATGGCCAGGTGGATGGCCATGCCGCCGAGGACGGTGCCCATGAAGTAGCGCTGGACGCGCACCCACAGCGGGCGACTGGCCAGGAACGCGGCCAGCGTGCCTGCGGAGATCGCGATCAGGCCGTTGACGACGGTGCCGATGGCGACCTGGACCGAGCCCAGCGCGAGGCTCTGGAGCAGGATGTGCCCGGCCTGGGGGTCGACGAACTGCGGCAGCAGCGACAGGTAGAGAATCGCGATCTTCGGGTTGAGCAGGCAGGTGACCAGTCCCATGGAGAAGAGCCTGCGCGGCGAGACGGGCTCCAGCTCCCTCGGCTCGAACACCGAGCCGCCGCCGGACTTGAGCGCCTTCCACGCCAGCCATCCGAGGTAGGCCGCGCCGGCCAGCTTCAGCGCCGTGTACGCCGCGGGCACCAGCGCGAAGATCGCGGTGAGGCCGAGGCACGTGGCGGTCAGGTAGAGCGTGAAGCCGAGCATCACGCCCATCAACGAGATGAGGCCCGCCCGCCTGCCTTGGGTGATCGAGCGAGAGATCAGATAGATCATGTTCGGTCCCGGGGTGAGGACCATGCCGAGCGACACCAATGCAATCCCGATAAGTCCACCCATCATGTGCCCCATTTTGCACAATTACGGAGCGTATTTGACCAATGACCCGGGAAGGGCATCGACATGCAGTTCGAGGACGATGCCGAGCTTGACCCCTCCCAGGTCGAGGACGTCAGAGCCGCCGGGCCCGGACCAGGGCCGGGCCGGGGACCGAGCGGCGGCATGCTGCCCGGCGGCTGCGCCGTCCCGGTCGGCGGCAAGGGCGCCGGCTGCCTGCTCCTGCTGGTCGGCATCGCCGCGCTGTTCCTGTTCCAGATCGTGCCGACGAACATCTCCATCGACGAGCCCGCCCGCCAACCCCAGCAGTCGCTGCCCGCGCCACAGGGGTCGCCGAGCGGCAACCTGGCCGCCCGCTGCCGTACCGGCGCGGACGCCGACCAGTCGGAGGACTGCCGCATCGTCGGCACCGTCAACAGCATCCAGGCCTACTGGCGGCAGGCGTTCGCCGAGCGCGACCGCACCTACACCCCGGCCAAGACCGTGCTGTTCTCCCGGGCCGTCAACACCGCCTGCGGCCCGGCCGACGCCTCGGTCGGCCCGTTCTACTGCCCCGCCGACCAGAAGGTGTACCTCGACCTGACGTTCTTCGACACCCTCCAGCGCGACTTCGGCGCGAAGGGCGGCCCCTTCGCCCAGGCGTACGTGATCGCCCACGAGTACGGTCACCACATCCAGAACCTGGTCGGCACCATGGACAGGGTCGGCCACGGCCGGCGGGGCGCCACCAGCGGCGCCGTCCGCCTCGAACTGCAGGCCGACTGCTACGCGGGCGTGTGGGCCCACAACGCGGTGCGCACCGGCTTCTACACCCAGCCGTTCACGCAGGCCGACATCGACGAGGCCCTCAGCGCCGCCTCGGCCGTCGGCGACGACAGCATCCAGCGCCGGACCACGGGCATGGTCGTGCCCGACGCCTTCACGCACGGCACCTCCGCGCAGCGCGAGAAGTGGTTCAGCACCGGCTACGAGAGCGGCGACCCCGGCCGCTGCGACACCTTCACCGGAGGCATCTGACCCCGGTGCCGTCTGATCCCGGTGGCATCTGACCCCGGTGGCATCTGACCCCGGTGGCATCTGACCCCGGTGGCATCTGAGCCCGGCGGCATCTGAGCCCGGCGGCATCTGATCGGGGCCGGTCGGCCCGGGTGCCGGACTGATCACCCCGGCCCCGGGCAGATGCGAGGGCATGGATTTCCGAGACCAGGCCGACCTCGACGCCTCACAGGTCGAGGAGCGCACCGGCGGCGGCCGTTTCCCAGGCGGCGGGCTCGCCGTGGGCGGCATCACCGGCATCATCGCGCTGATCGCGGCCCTCGTCTTCGGGGTGAACCCCGGGGACATCATGGGCCGCGAACCTGAAGGGTTACCGCCCACCGCCAACCTGTCCGCGCAGTGCAGGAAAGGCTCGGACGCCGACCAGTCGGACAAGTGCCGCGTCGTCGGCGTCGTCAACAGCATCCAGGAGTACTGGAGCGGGCTCGACGGCTACCGGCCCGCCAAGACGGTCCTGTTCTCCCAGGCGACGAACACCGGCTGCGGAGCGGCCGACTCCTCCGTCGGGCCGTTCTACTGCCCGCGCGACGAGCGGGTCTACCTCGACCTGAGCTTCTTCGACGTCCTGCAGTCCAGGTTCGGCGCCGAAGGCGGGCCTTTCGCGCAGGCCTACGTGATCGCCCACGAGTACGGTCACCACGTGCAGAACCTGACCGGCCAGATGGACCGCGTCGGCCAGGACCGGCAGGGCCCCGACAGCGGATCGGTGAAGCTCGAACTGCAGGCCGACTGCTACGCCGGCGTCTGGGCCAAGCACGCCGTGGACACCGGGTTCTACGAGAAGCCGTTCACCCGCTCCGACATCCAGCAGGCGCTCGACGCGGCGGCGGCGGTCGGCGACGACCGGATCCAGGAGCGCACCCAGGGCAGGGTCGACCCCGAGGCGTTCACGCACGGCACGGCGCAGCAGCGCGTCAGGTGGTTCACCACCGGATACGAGACGGGCTCCCCGGAGCAGTGCGACACCTTCCGGAGGGGCGTCTGACCGCTCCAAAGGGACGTCCGACCGGTTCCAAAGGGCGCCTGACCTGCGAAGAAGGCGAAAAGGTGGAATCTCTTCTAAAATCGATGGGGTGATCTTTAAGTTGGTCGGCGACGGTCGCCCCTATCCAGAACACGGTCTGAGCAATCGCGAATGGGCGCAGATCCCGCCGCGGCAGGTCCGACTCGACTCGCTGGTCACCACCAAGGCGATGCTCGACCTGCACTCGCTGCTGGCCGCCGACTCGACGTTCTACGGCGACCTGTTCCCCCACGTGGTGCAGTGGCAGGGCGAGCTCTACCTGGAGGACGGCCTGCACCGCGCCCTGCGGGCCGCGCTCCACCAGCGCTCGATCCTCCACGCCCGGGTCCTGGAACTGCCCTCGTGACCCACGACGAGGACGACGCGAAGGGCCGTTGATCGCTGACGATCGACGGCCCTTTCCACGATCCGCCACGACCGTGACGATTCCCATGGCCCGCGAGCGGCAACGTTCCAGGTGACGGTTTCCCTGGTCATGGGGGTTCGCCATGGGTCACCCACCGCCTCAGCCCGGCACGCCACCGCCGTACGTCCGCATGGTCGTGCCCGTCCATCCGCGGCACGTCAGGTCGGTCACCAAGCGGCGCGGCCTGAGCCCGGCTACCCACCTGGCGCACTTCGCGCTGACGGTGGCCACGTGCGGTCTGTGGGGGCTGTTCGTGTGGCTGCCCTGGTGGGCTTTCCGCATGCTCGTGCGGCGGAAGTCGACCACGCACTACTACTACTCGTGGCAACCGAAAAGGGCCGCCCGTCGGCGACCCTTCCCAGAAGCGGTGGTGGTGGGATTCGAACCAGAACCGCACGCCTTCTTGACCTTCAGTGATGCGGATCGTAGCCGGCGGAGCCCGGGATGAGGCCACATGGTTCCGGACGAACTCGAACGGTCTCGGCCGAGCCGTTCCCCCGAATCGCGGGAAGCTTGGACCACACTGGCCGTGACGCCGGGCACGCCGCGGCGATGCTGGTGTCCGGGCGAGTGGGATGAGCAGGCGACGGCCGACTTGATCGAGGCGCGAGCGGAGCGGCTGCGGCTGTTTGAGGTCCCTCGCGGGCTGCCGTGACGGGGCACCGTGCCACCCACCTCGGACGCCGAGAAGCAATTGCGGATCGCGGCCCGCGCCTGAGACAGAGAACGCCCCGCCCATCGGGGCGAGGCGTTGGTTTTGCCATGTGCTGGCTATCGGGTGCGGTACTCCACCCAGGCACAGCCAGCGGAGACAGCGCGGCTACGGAACTCGCGACCCTCCTCGACGTACATGGCCTTGTAGAGACGGAACAGCGTCCACAAGGCGGCGAGCCCGGTCACCGCACGCTCTGGCGCCGACGCCCATGCAGGCGCCAGGAGCTCCTCGGCCTGGGCGGGCGTGTGCCCGGCCTCGACCAGGCGCGGCGCGAGCATGACCGCGTCCACCCAAGGGGCGCCGCCGGCAGCGAATCCCCAGTCGATGACCCGCGCGCCCTCGGCGGTGACCATGAGGTTGCCGGCGTGCAGGTCGTAGTGCAGGAGCGCGCCACCGGCCAGGGCGGCGACGTCGAACCCCTCGATGGCGGCGGTGTACATCGCCTGGTCGGGCACCTCGTGAGAGGGCTTGGCCATCAGGTGCCTGCCTTTGGCCAGGAGGAACTCGACGTTGTCGGCGACGAGGGGCGCCCCCTGCTCAGGTGCCTTGAGGGTGGCGAGCTTGCTGAGCGTTGCGAGGACCGCGGGCACGTCGGCCGAGCCGGGGGACAGGTCGGCGCGGCGGCCGGCGAGGTGCTCGAACAGCATCGCGATCCAGCCGTTGTCGTCGCCGCTCCACGTCATCCGCGGGGCCGGCGCGCCGGCGGGCAGGATCGTCCCGGCCCAGCGCTCCCGCTCGTACAGGTGGGCGGCCGGGCTGTCGAGCGGGACGGCCTTGAGAAACGCCTTGCCGCCGTCCTCCGTGTACAGGGTCGCGGCGATCCCCGGCATGAGGCCCTGATGCGCCGCCTCCGACTTCAGCACGAGACCGACGACGTCCTGGACTTCGGTGCGCACCGTCGCGGGCAGTTGCTCCCACTGGGGCCTATCCATGTCAGACCTCCGTCTTCGGGTCGTCGACGCAGCCGGCGTAGCACTGGCTGCACTCGCTGGCGGGGATCCACAGTTCGGCGTCGACCTCGAGGCCGGCCGCGCGGATGGCTTCGACGGTAGCGCCGATGTCTGCGGTGGGCGGGCGTGCTGGGCTACGGCGCGGACGCTCCAGCAGTACGCGATCAAATATCTCGTATGGCCAACCCAAAGGGAGACACGGGCGCCCGTCGAGCAGGATGTGCTCGACCTCACGGCCATCCGGCCCGAGCCGGCGCACCATGCGGCGAGCATGCCGAATCGACGATCACGCCCCTGATGGAGCGCCCCAGTCGCCGCAGCGCGCCTGGAGTGGCGCCTGCCACATCGCGGGCGGAGCACGAGCAGTTGCAGGAGCATGAGCAGCGGCGTGCCGAGCAGCCAGATCGCCAGCCGTTCACCCACAGGCGCGGACGGGTGGCGCAGCACGTCGCGGATGCCGACCGCGTACGACAGGCCGAGCCAGTAGGCGAGGCCCTCCCATACGAGCCCCTGGCCGGACGAGGAACGCCCACAGCATCGCTACCGGTGCGAGGACCGACATCACCGTGGCGTACACCCGCCACGGCATCGGCAGGCGGCGCAGGTGGGCGACCTCCCATAGCGCATACAGCGTGTAGGAGTGGTCGCCCGTTCCCCAACGGTGACCGAATGATCTTGAGATGCGAAGAGCCTCTGAACTGTGTTACCAGGTCAGAGGCTCTTTGTCGTGGCGGTGGTGGTGGGATTTGAACCCACGGATGAGTTGCCCCATCACACGCTTTCGAGGCGTGCGCCCTCGGCCACTAGGCGACACCACCGCGCATGAGCTTACCGGATCCTGCGAGTGCCGAAGAACTCCTTGAGTGTCGCGGAGCACTCGTCCTCCAGCACACCCATGATGACCTCGGGCCGGTGGTTGAGCCGGCGATCGCGCACCACGTCCCACAGCGACCCGACGGCCCCGGCCTTGGCGTCGACCGCGCCGTACACGATCCTGTCGACCCTGGCCAGCACCGCCGCGCCCGCGCACATCGTGCAGGGCTCCAGCGTGACCACGAGCGTGCACCCGGCCAGCCGCCAGGTGCCGAGGGACGCGGCGGCGGCCCGCAGGGCCAGCACCTCGGCGTGCGCGGTCGGGTCGGCGCCCGCCTCGCGGTCGTTGCCGGCCCGCGCCAGCACCGCGCCCGACGCGTCGAGGACCACCGCCCCGACGGGCACCTCACCTCTGGCCGCGGCCGCCGACGCCTCGTCGAGCGCCAGCCGCATGGCCGTGTCCCATGGGGTCACCGCAGCCTGTCGAGCTCGTCGGCGAAGGCCAGCCGCTCGGCGATGACCGACAGGATGTCGGCGGGCAGCACGCCCTCCTCCATGCTCAGCTCGAGCAGCTCTTCCTTGCTCACCCCGAAGTCGCTCAGCAGCTCGAAGTCGCCCGCCGGCCGTACGCCGAGGTCGGCGCTGTCCTTGTCGGGCGCGACGCCGGCGAACTCGGCGAACAGCTCGCCGAGCGCGTCGGACAGGCCGGCCTGGGCGTCGGAGAGGAAGACCCGCGGCTCCTCGTCACCCCGGTAGCGGGCGATGGCGAACCACTCGTCCTCCACCTCGACGCACAGCAGCGCCAGCTCGTCGCCGCTCAACCCCAGACTCTCCTGGACGGCGTCGCCGAGGTCGTCGACGATCTCCGCCTCGCTCAGATCGACTTCGGCCCCGCTCCACCCGTCGGGTGTCCTGACGAACGCGGCCGAGAAGATGGCGCTGGAGGGCATGCCACTGCTCCCGAGATTCAGCCGAAGACCGAGTCGATGGCTCGCTCGAACGGCTCGGAGAAGCCGAGCCGCGCGGCGATGCTGGACAGCACGTCCTCGGGGTGAAGGTCGATGTCACCGGAGAGGATGCCCAGCTCCATCTCGTCCAACCCGAGGTCCACGAAGATCGACAGATCGCCGGCGGGCAGCACGGTGTCCTCGTCCTGGAGGATGTCGTCGAGCTCGTCCTCGTCGGGGACGGGCACGTCGAGGTATTCGAGCACCTGCTGGGCCAGCGGGTAGTCCCACGAGGCGGCGATGTCGGACAGGAAGACGTCGACTCTGTCGCCGAGCACCCGCAGCGCCACGAAGAACTCGTCGCCCACGGCCACCAGGCCGATCGTGCCGCTCTCGCTCGGCTGCTGCTTCAACGCATGGATGAGCCCGTGGAGATCGGAGGTGAGAGCGACAGGGAGCAACTCCGCGTCCCAGCACTCGTCCTCGCGATAGATCACGATGGCGAAGTCGAGCGCATCTTCGTCTGTCATCGTCGTGCTCCCCACCCGGCCTGCCAACGCGGCCTCTACGAGCTCCAATGGTTCCAGAAGCGTCCACTGAGCGTAGGGCCGTCCGGCCAAATTGTGATCAAATCCAAGTACGCGACGTGCCGGTACCTTCCACACAAGATAGCGTTGTCCGTTATGGAGACCCTCGTCGTCGATCACCCCCTCGTCGCGCACAAGCTGACCACGCTGCGAGATGTCCGTACCGATTCGCCCACTTTCCGGCGGCTCGCGGACGAGTTGGTGACTCTCCTGGCCTACGAGGCCACGCGCGACGTCCGGGTCACGGACGTGACCGTCCAGACGCCGGTGTCTCCCGCCCACGGGATCCGGCTGGCCAAGCCGTACCCGCTGGTCGTGCCCATCCTGCGGGCCGGGCTCGGCATGCTCGACGGCATGACCAGGCTGCTGCCCACCGCGGAGGTCGGCTTCCTCGGCATGATCCGCAACGAGTCGACCCTGCAGGCGGAGACGTACGCCACTCGCCTGCCGGACGACCTGTCGGGCCGCCAGTGCTTCGTCGTCGACCCGATGCTGGCCACGGGCGGCACCCTGGCGGCGGCGATCCAGTTCCTCTTCGACCGGGGCGCCGTCGACGTCACCGCGCTGTGCCTGCTGGCCGCCCCCGAGGGGCTGGCCTACATGGACAAGGTCTTCGCCGACTCCGGCCGGCCGATCAGGGTCGTGACCGCGGCGCTCGACGAGCGGCTGAACGAGCAGGGCTACATCGTGCCGGGCCTCGGCGACGCCGGCGACCGCCTCTACGGCGTGGTCTGATCGGCTCTTTCCCCTACATGGCCCCGACCCTTCGTTACATACTGTTGCTACGTGGGTACGAAGAGTAACGAAGGTATCTCATATGCGCCTCCTGCTCCGAGGCGCGCATCGGGGAGCACCATGAGCGAGCTGCCAGCCACGAGTCCCTACGCGGAGGTCGAATCAGCCCTTCGCGACGAGTTCGCGGGGATACACTCCGCGAGCACGGTCACCCGCTGCGTCGAGGCCGCGCATTACGGCGCACTCGAGGTCACCGGCTATGCCCACCCGGGTCTGGTCGAGCGGATCGCTCGCAAGCACCTTCACGTCCTGGCGCTCGTGGCGAGCGACCGGGGCTAGTCAAGATCGAGTTCTGTATCCGCGACGCGTAAGACAGTCGTGGTCTGGAGCGCTTTACCCAGCCACCTGGCTGGGTAATGTATACGGCGGGTGTAGTGGGAATGTGGTAGTGGAGGCGACAGTGCAGGTCAAGAAGGTCCTCACCTATGGTGGTATCGCATTCGTTGCGTACTACCTCTTCGCACGACCAACCGATGCGGCGGACGCGGTGCGTGGCGCGTTCGACACGGTGTTCAACGCGGCCGACTCTCTGGCCCAATTCTTCAACAGCCTCGCATGAGACTTGTGACCCACGGGGACTCTGCTCCGTCGTCGGTCAACCGCTACCTACTCCCCCACGAACACCAGGTCATCATGGTGCGGCGACACCCCGCCGTGCTGCTTCGTCCGGTCGCCGAGGTCTTCGGCGGCCTGATCATCGCTGGACTGCTCAGCAAGTTCTTCGGCGACCAGGGTGGCGGCACCGCCTTGGTGGTCGTGTGGTGGCTGTGGCTGCTGTTGCTCATCCGTTTCGTATGGAAAGTCGCGGAGTGGTCGGTCGACTACTTCGTGGTGACCTCGAAACGGATGTTGCTCACGACGGGCCTCATCACGCGCAAAGTCGCGATGATGCCGCTACAGAAGGTCACCGACATGAGCTTCCAGCGCTCCTTGCTCGGTCGCATGCTCGGTTACGGTGAGTTCATCCTCGAGTCAGCAGGTCAGGACCAGGCCCTGTCCACGGTCGAGTACATCCCGTATCCGGAGACCCTTTATCTCGAGGTCTGTCAGATGCTTTTCCCGAGCAAGGACGAAGGGGACGATTAACCCTCTGTGAAGAGATTTCTCGGGTGGGGATACCCGATTCGGTCGCTTCATGCAATCATTGCGACACATTGACCCTTCCCCGCCCTGAGAGATGAGATGCCGAGTCAGGGAACCATCGGTGACCGCGTCCGAGGACTGCGGCTAAACAGGCGGATGTCTCAGGCCCAGCTGGCCGGGCCCGACCTGTCGGACAGTTATGTCTCACTCATCGAGTCGGGTAAGCGAACACCGACTCCCGTAGTGGCCAGACTCCTGGCCGAGCGACTGGGATGCACCACCGAGTTCCTCCTGCACGGGATCGAACCTCGACAGCGCATCGACACCGAGCTCGGCCTCCGCCATGCCGAGCTGGAGTTGCGGCACGGCGACCCGAACGTGGCCGCCGAGCGCTTCACCGAGATCATCAAGGCCGCCGGCGAGGAGAACGCGATGCTCGCCGCGCACGCCAGACTCGGCAGAGCGCGCGCGCTCGAGGCGCAGGGCAGGCTCGGACCGGCTGTCGAGGCTTATGAGCGGCTGCGTAGGGAGGCTGCCGCTCATCCCGAACGCCTTGCCGACCTGCCGCTGGCCGTCGCGCTCGCGCGCTGTTACCACCTGGCTGGCGACCGGCTGCGCGCACGCGACCTGGGCACCGCGGCGTTCGAGCACGCCACCAGGCTCGCCGTCACGCAGGGTGAGCTGGCGGTGGAGCTGGCCGCCGCGCTCGTGGAGACCCGCTCGGACCCGTCGCCTGAGCTCACCTACGTGCGGCAGGTACTCGTC
The DNA here is from genome assembly GCF_053602555.1 of Nonomuraea sp. NPDC004354. Classification (NCBI taxonomy): domain Bacteria; kingdom Bacillati; phylum Actinomycetota; class Actinomycetes; order Streptosporangiales; family Streptosporangiaceae; genus Nonomuraea; species Nonomuraea sp. NPDC004354. Next base: position 308,553 of record NZ_JBSGDV010000002.1, read on the forward strand.
TCGACCGGGACACCTGAGATTGTGGACCGTTCCGCTGAGATCCACGCGCTGTGGAAGGCGAGCATCGTGGCCGCGGCCGGCGAAGACTCCGCGCTGGCCGTACGGCTGGCCGACGACGCCATCGCCGCAGGTCGCTCCGCCCGCCTGGCCGTCCGCCTCGGGCAGGTCTCGATGGCGTGGGCGCGCCTCGGGCTCGCCACGGCCGCGGAGGCGGAGGAGTTCGCCACGAACGCGAGCCGGATCCTGTCCGCCTTCGCCGACACGGTCGCCGACCACGCCGAAAGCATGATCGTGCACGGGCGCGTCCGGCTCCGGGCGGGTGACGCCGACGGCGCGAGCGAGCTCGGCACCAATGCGCTCAGCCTGCTCCGTAACGTTCCAGGAACGGTCCCAGCGGTCGCCCACCTGCTGCTGGCCGACGCCACGCTCGCGAGTGGCGGCGACGCGACCGAGCACCTCCGCTCGGCCCGGCTGCTCCTGGACGCGCTCCACGCCCCGCCGTACGGGATCGACAGGAGAGCGGCCAGATGCTGGCGCGAACTGGGCGACCTGTACGGCAGGGCCGGTCATCAGGATGAACAGACCGCGGCGTATCGTAGAGCCCTCGAAGCCGCAGGAGTTCGTTCCGCCATGGCCGGAGTGCGGGTGGACGCGCCACTTTCCCGCTGAAAAGAACTCCGGGAGCTCCAGATTTGTGTTTTCACGTCTGGAATAATTAGGGTCGACCAGTCATTGACTCATAGGATGATTGGTTTCCCCGGAGGAGGCGGACTGTGAGTCTGCGTACGGCGCAGCGGGCCTCGCTCGTCGACCAGGTGATCGATCAGCTCAAAGAGCAGATCACCTCAGGGTCGTGGCAGATCAACGGCAAGATCCCCACGGAGACCGTGCTCGCCGAGCAGCTCGGAGTGGGACGCAACACGGTTCGTGAAGCCGTGCGCGCGCTCACCCACGCCGGGCTGCTCGAGTGCCGGCAAGGCGACGGCACCTACGTCAGGGCGACCAACGAGCTGTCAGGAGCGATGCTGCGCCGGCTCAAGCAGGCCGAACAGCTGGAGATCCTCGAAGTCAGGCGCGCACTCGAGGTCGAATCGGCGCGCCTGGCCGCCACCAGGCGCACCGACGACGACATCCGCATCATCGAGGCGCGCCTGGCCGACCGCGACAGGGCGTGGGAGGCCGGCAACCCCGAGGCGTTCGTCGAAGCCGACCTGTCCTTCCACAAGGCGGTCGTGGGCGCGACCCACAACCTGGTGCTGATCGACCTCTACGAGGACTTCTCGGCGGCGCTGCGGGCCAGCATCACGGCGGCGGGCACATCGATGGACGCGCTCAACTCCAGCTACATCCCCCACGACGCGATCGCCCGCGCCATCGCGGCAGGCGACGCCTCCGCGGCCGAACGCGCCGGCCACGCCTGCATGGAACACATCCTCATCGCCCTGACCGACGTCTGACCCCAGCTCCCTCTCCACCGACTCGCGGCTGGGATCGGCCGCCCATCCCCCGCACACGCAACTGCCTTCCGTATGGGTCACGGGACCGGCCGCTTTCCACGTGCGCCGCGGGTCTTGTCGGCGTGTCTCTCGCCCGCGCCATGAGGATGGCCGCCTTCCGCATCGGTGCGTGGAGCCGGTCGTCCTTCCCCCGGCACGCGCCGCCGGGCCGGTCGTCCTTCCCCCGGCACGCGCCGCCGGGCCGGTCGTCCTTCCCCTGCACGCGCCGCCGGGCCGGTCGTCCTTCCTCCCGTACGGCAAGCCACACCAACGGCCACCGGGGTCACTCGCTGGCCGCCCGTCTTTCACGCATACTCCAGCAGGACTCCGGCTGATCGCCGCTACGTCGCCCGTACAGCCGTTCCTCTGGCCAGCCTCGCCCGTACAGCCGCCCCGTAGCCAGCCTCGCTGGGACAGCCGCCCCCGCGGCCAACGCAGCCCATACAGCCGTCCCCGTGGCCAACGTCGCCCGTACGGCCGTCCCCGCGGACGATGGCTGGGCGCCTGGGCCGTCCCACTGGGCCGAAGCCGCCACGCCAACGAGCCCGGCGTCTGCCACCCCGGCCCCGCACGCTCGCCGGCCGTCTCCCTGGAGGGACGCCGGCCCCGCACGGAGGGTGGGCTTGACCCGGCGTGCCGTACGGACCTGACGCCCTGGGTGCCGCCCTACGTGCCACACGGACGCAGACGAGCACCTTCGACTCGCCCCACGTGCCGTATGGCCCTCGAACCCGGTGACGCCTCCTGCGGGACATCAGCTCGGACCCGACGCCCGACACGCCGGACAGTGGCAACCCGAGACCCGGGTGACAGTCCCGCGTGCCACACGGACGCGGCGGCCCGGACTCACTTGCGTACCGAATCAGACCCAGCATCAGACCCAGCGCACCCGAGCGCGAGCGTGCAGGCCGACTGGGCGCCTGGGTGCCTCCGTAGCCGCGGACCGCTGAGTGGAGCGCAGAGCGGCCGGAACGCGGGTGAAGCACGGACCGGCCGGAACGCGGGTGAAGCACGGACCGGCCGGAACGCGGGTGAAGCACGGACCGGCCGGAACGCGGGTGGAGCACGGACCGGCCGGAACGCGGGTGGAGGCACACCTGTGTCCGCGCGTGGGGCGACTGTCCGCGCGTGGGGCGACTGTCCGCGCGTGGGGCGACGCGGGGTGGTCAGACGAGGCGGAGGGACATGACGAGGTAGCGGAAGGCGGGGTCGGCGTCGCCCGGGACGTCGGTGATCATGGCGGGCCTGGTCGGCGACTCCATGTTGATGCGCGCGAACTCCGTCTCGATCCCGGTCAGCCCGTCGATCAGGAACTGCGACTGGAAGGCGATCTGGATGTCGTCGCCGCGCAGGTCGCACTCCACCACCTCGGCGCCGCGTCCGATGTCGCCGCCGCCCGCCTGGATGAGCACCTGGCCCTGCGTGAACGACAGCTTCATGCGGGTGTTGCGCTCCGCGACGAGCGCGACGCGCTTGATCGCCTCCACGAACGGGCCGACGCGCACGTCGGCGCGCAGCGGCCAGTCGGCCGTCAGGCGCGTGCGGTAGTCGATGAACTGCTCGTCCAGCAGGCGGACGGTGGTGCTGCGGCCGACGCTCTCGAAGCCCGCCACCCCGTCGCCCATCGCGATCGACACCTCGCCGCCGCGCAGCGACTTGGCCACCTCGACCAGCACCCTGGCGGGCACCATCGCCGAGATGTTGACGTCGGGCCGGACGGGACGCCAGGCGAAGTCGCGGGCCGCGATGCGGTAGCGGTCGGTGGCGGCCATGGCCACGGAGTCGCCCGCGATGTCGACCCGGATGCCGGTCAGCATGGGCAGCGTGTCGTCGCGGCTGGCGGCGGGGGCCACCTGGCCGACGGCTCCGGCGAACACGCCACCGCCGACCGCGCCGATGGCGGGGGGCATCGTGGGCAGGGTGGGAAAGTCCTCGACCGGCATCGTCACGAGCCCGAACTCGGCGCTGCCGCAGGTCAGCACCGCCTCGGAGCCGTCGGTGACGATCTGGACCGGCTCCTGCGGCAGGCTGCGGCTGATCTCGGCGAGCAGCCTGCCAGGGATGAGGACCTGGCCCGGCTCGTCGATGTCGGCCTCGATGCGCGCTCGCGCGGAGACGTCGTAGTCGAAGGCGGACAGGGTCAGCTCGTCGCCCGCTTCGAGCAGCAGACCGGACAGCACGGGAGCGGAGGGGCGGGTGGGGAGGACTCGGGCCGCCCACGCCACCGCGTCAGCCAGCACATCGCGGTTAACCCGGAACTTCACCTGAGCCATCCCTTCGTCGCCGGTTTCTCACCAAACGTTAGCCGGTGGCACTGACAAACCGGACCGGTGCGAGATGATCCCACCGCAGCTCGGAGGCGGCCCCAGAGGTCCGCCGCGCTCGATGCGCCAGAGACCCCCGGCCCAGCCGCGCTAACGGCGCTGCCAGGCGCGACGGCCCGCGCCGGGCCGCGTCGAAGATGGCTGGCGCCGGGCCGAAGAAGGCTGGCCTCGGGCCGGGCCGAAGAAGGCTGGCGCCGCGCCGCGTTGGAGACGGCTGGCGCCGGGCCGAAGACGGCTGGCCTCGGACCGCGTTGAAGACGGCTAGCGGCGGGCCGCGTTGAGGTAGGCCAGGACGGCCAGCACGCGCCGGTTGTCGTCGTCGGAGGGGGCGAGGTCGAGCTTGGCGAAGATGGAGGCGGTGTGCTTGCCCACGGCGCTCTCGCTCAGGTAGAGCCGCTGGGCGATGGCGGCGTTCGACCGGCCCTCGGCCATCGCCCCCAGTACCTCCTTCTCGCGTGGCGTGAGCCTGCCGAGCGGCTCGTGCCTGGCCTTGCTGGCCAGCAGCTTGGCGATCACCTCGGGGTCCATCGCGGTGCCGCCCTCGGCGACCCTGCGTACGGCGTCGACGAACTGCTCGGCGTTGAACACCCTGTCCTTCAGCAGGTAGCCGACGCCGCCCGACCCGTCGGCCAGCAGCTCCCTGGCGTACAGCTGCTCGACGTGCTGCGACAGCACCAGGATGGGCAGGCCGGGGATCTGCTTGCGGGCGTCCAGCGCGGCCTGCAGGCCCTCGTCGGTGAAGGTGGGCGGCAGCCGTACGTCGACGATGGAGACGTCGGGCCGCAGCTCGATCAGCGACCGGTGGAGGGAAGGGCCGTCCTCGACGGCGGCGACGACGGTGAAGCCGTGGGCCTGGAGCAGGTGGACGAGGCCTTCCCTGAGCAGGTAGAGGTCCTCGGCGACCAGGACGCGGTTCACCATGCGCCGCGCCAGGGGCGTCTCGGGGTGGACTCGGCCATCCAGCGTTCCCTGTCGTGGCACATCGGCAGGTAGAGCGCCAGGCCGTACATCAGCGAGCCCAGCGCGATCATTCCGATGATCGTCGGCCACTGCCACGGCTCGTCCAGGTACAGCGCCAGGAACCACGACTTGATCTCGAGGTCGAGGGCCTTGAAGACGCCCGCGACCAGGCCCTGCGGGAACAGCGGGAGCCAGGCCAGGCCCCAGCACACGACCACGGTCGAGGTCTGCCACCACGGCATGCGGATCTTCGGCTTGCCGTACTCCTCGGGCAGGGCCAGCGGCACCGACAGGGCCACGGTGGTCGGGCCGCCCTCCGGGCTGGACACGGCGAGCACGCCGTCGAAGGCGGCGAGGCGGCGTTCGATGCCGTTCAGGCCGCTGCCGCGCGAGGCGTCGGCCCCGCCGCGCCCGTCGTCCCAGACCAGGACGTTGACGTCGCGTCCGGAGTGGCTGATGTCGACGGTGACGCGTTCGGCGCCGGAGTGCCTGGCCACGTTCGACAGCAGCTCGCTGATCGCGAAGTAGAGCGCGGTCTCGACCGGCGTCTGCAGCCGTACGGGGAGGTCGATCTGCACGTCCACCGCCAGCGGGCTGTCGAGGGCCAGCGCGCGCACCGCGTCGCCGAGCCCGCGTTCGGCCAGGACCGGCGGGTGGATGCCGCGCACCACCCGGCGCAGTTCGGCCAGCGCCTCCGCGGAGGCCTCCCGCGCCTTGGCCAGCAGCGCCACGGCCGCGGCCGGATCGTTCCTGACCAGTTCCTCGACCGCGCCGAGCGTCATGCCGAGCGCGACGAGCCGCGCCTGGGTGCCGTCGTGCAGGTCGCGTTCGATCCTGCGCATCTCGGCCGCCTGCGAATCGACCGTCGTGGTGCGCGACTCCGCCAGCCGCCGCACCTGGCCCGCCAGCCGGCTCTTGGCCGTCGGCGCCAGCAGCAGCGCCGCCCACCGACCGTAGACGCGCTGCGCGGGTCCCGGCAGCGCCAGCAGCGGCAGCGCCAGCACCGCCTTCACCACCGGGTCGAGCAGCAGCCAGACGAAGTCCCGCCACGTGGCGGGGTCGCCGAACAGCCACTTCCAGCGGTTGCTCCACCTCGGCACCCGCGGCGACTTGTAGAGCGTGCGGTCGTGGCGGTACCAGCCGTCCGGTTGCGGCACGGGCGGGGGCGGCTCGGGGTGGTACGGCGCCTCGATGCCGGCCATCCTCCTGGTCAGCCCGGTCACGCGCCTGACGAGCATGACCGTGGGCGGGAAGCACGGAACCAGCCCCAGGGCGAACGCGCCGATCAGCGCGAGCATCGACAGCAACGCCACCGGCACCTCGACGGCGACCAGCGCGATCAACACCAGGCTTCTGCGGAGCATGCCCCCAGTCTGGGCGATCGGCAGCCTATGCACACTGCACCTAGCCCCACCCCTGTCGTGCATCCAGCCGCCTTACCGGCGGGCGCGCCGGTTCCTAGCGTCATGGACATGAAGGTCATCGAGGTCGCGAACCTCCGCAAACTCTATGGGGACCACGTGGCGGTGGACGACGTCTCGTTCGCCGTCGCCGAGGGTGAGATCTTCGGCGTGCTCGGTCCGAACGGCGCCGGCAAGACCACCACCGTCGAGTGCGTCGCGGGGCTGCGGACCCCCTCAGGCGGCACGATCAGGGTCGGCGGGCACGACCCCGTCGGCGACCGCGCCGCCGTCCGCCGCATCCTGGGTGTCCAGCTGCAGAGCGCCGCCCTGCCCGACAAGATCAAGGTATGGGAGGCGCTGGACCTCTTCGCGTCCTTCTATCCCGACCCGGCCGACTGGCGGGCACTGCTCGACACGGTGGGCCTGTCCGCCAAGCGGAACACCCCCTTCGCCAAGCTGTCGGGCGGCCAGCGGCAGCGGCTGTCGGTCGCGCTGGCCCTGGTCGGCAGGCCACGCGTGGCCGTGCTCGACGAGCTGACCACCGGGCTCGATCCGCAGGCCCGCAGGGACACCTGGGACCTGGTCGAGCGGGTCAGGGCGGACGGGGTCACGATCGTGCTGGTCACCCACTTCATGGAGGAGGCGGAGCGGCTCTGCGACAGGGTGGCGCTCATCTCCTCGGGCCGGGTCGTCGCCCTGGACACGCCGGACGCGCTCATCGGCGGGGCCGGGGCCGCGCAGCGGGTCAGGTTCCGGCCGTCGGCGCCGGTCGAGGAGGCGCTGCTGCTGGCCGTACCCGGGGTCACGGGGGTGGTCAGGAACGGCGAGCAGGTCACGGTCACCGGCTCGGGCGACCTGGCGCCGGCTGTCACGCTCGCGCTGGCGGAGCGCCGGATCGTCCCCGCCGACCTGCACATCGAGCGGGCGACGCTCGAGGACGCCTTCCTCTCGCTCACCGGAAGGAGCCTGACGTGAGCAAGATCCTGCTCGTCGAGGCCAAGCTGCACCTGCGCGACGGCGCGTCGCTGCTGTTCACGATCGCCCTGCCGCTGATGCTGCTGGTCTTCCTCGGCCGGGCCGCGGGTCCCGCCTTCCCGGCGCTGATGGTCATGCTGTCGGTGCTGACGCTGTCGTTCACCGTGCTGCCTACGGTGCTGGCCACCTACCGGCACCAGGGCGTGCTGCGCAGGATGTCGACGACGCCGGTCTCGCCCCTGCGCGTGCTGGCCGTCCAGCTGCTGATCAACCTGGTGGTCGCGGTGGTGGCCACCGGACTGCTGATGGTGTTCGGGCCGGGCCTGCCGCGCAACCTGCCCGGGTTCCTGCTGGTGTTCGTGCTCGGCACGGCGGCGCTGATGGCGATGGGGCTGGTGATCGCCTCCCTGGCGCCGAACGGCAAGGCCGCGCCGACCATCGGGTCCGCGGTGATGTTCCCGCTGATGTTCGTGTCGGGCATGTGGGTGCCGCGCGAGTACCTTCCCGAGGTCGTGCGGGTGATCGGCGACTACTCGGTGGCCGGGCCCTTCGCCCGCGCGCTGGGCGACACGTGGGCGGGACAGGCGCCCCACCTGCCCCACCTGCTGGTGCTGGCGGTGGGGTTGGTGGTGTCCGGGGCGCTCGCGGTCAGGGTGTTCCGCTGGGAATGATCCCCCGCACGTTGGTCATCAGCGCGTAGAGCGAGGTGGAGGCGGTGATGAACAGCCAGTTGCCCTTGAGCCCGCCGAAGGTCAGGTTGGCGACCTTCTCGGGGATCGCCAGCCTGCCGATGAGCGTGCCGTCGGGGTCGAAGCAGAGCACGCCGCCGTCTCCCGCCGCCCAGATCCGGCCCGCGTCGTCGAGCCTGATGCCGTCGGAGGTGCCCTCGGCCAGCACCTTGCCGCCCGACAGGGTGCCGTCGGCGTGGACGTCGAAGACGCGCAGGTGCCTGCGGCGGGTGTCGACGACGTACAGCAGGCTCTCGTCGGGGCTGAACGCCAGGCCGTTCGGCCGTTCGAACCCGTCGGCCACCCGGGTCACCTCGCCGCTCACCGGGTCGACGCGGTAGACGTGGCAGCCGTCGATCTCCTGCTCGGCCCGGTGCCCCTCGTAGTCGCTGGTGATCCCGTACGGCGGGTCGGTGAACCAGACCGACCCGTCCGACTTGACGACCACGTCGTTGGGGCTGTTGAGGCGCCTGCCCTGCCACCGGTCGGCGAGGACGGTGATCGAACCGTCGTGCTCGGTGCGGGTGACCCTGCGGTTGCCCTGCTCGCAGGAGACGAGCCGGCCCTGCGCGTCGCGGGTGTTGCCGTTGACGTAGCCGGACGGCTGGCGGAAGGGCCCGACGTGGCCGGACTGCTCGTCCCAGCGCAGCATCCTGTCGTTCGGGATGTCGCTCCAGACCAGGTAGCGGCCTGCCGGGAAGTAGCAGGGTCCCTCGGCCCAGCGGGTGCCGGTGTGGAGGATCTCCATCCGCTCGTCGCCGCCGATGCCGGCGAAGCGCTCGTCGAGAACCTCGAACTTTGCCTGAATCGTGTTCACGGTCGGATCGTAGAAGATTGTCCGTTTAGGCTGGAGCGGTGCAGGTACTCGCGTACGTCAGCGACATCCACAGGGCCGTGACGCCATGACCGCGCCTTGGAACGCGAAGGAGCTGACGGTCGGCCAGCTGTCCGAGCGCAGCGGCGTGGCCGTCTCCGCCCTGCACTTCTACGAGGCCAAGGGCCTCATCTCCAGCCGCCGCACGGCGGGCAACCAGCGCCGCTACTCCCGCGACACCCTGCGCAGGGTCGCCTTCGTACGGCTGGCGCAGCGCATCGGCATCCCGCTGAAGACGATCAAGGACGCCCTGGCCGAGCTGCCCGAGGGGCGCACGCCGACCCGTGGCGACTGGGCCCGCCTGTCGGCCGCCTGGCGGACGGAGCTGGACGACCGCATCGAGCAGCTGCTGCGCCTGCGCGACGACCTCACCGACTGCATCGGCTGCGGGTGCCTGTCGCTCGACAGGTGCGTGCTGGCCAACCCGCGTGACGAGCTCGGCGAGGAGGGGCCGGGGGCCAGGCGCATCGACACCCACCTGCGCCCCTTCCCCTGCACCCCGGCCAACGGCTCCCCGCGGGAGGCCGGGCCCTCGGTGAACGGCTCCCCACGGGAAGCAGGACCGGCGGCGGACGGCCCCCCGAGAGCGGCAGGACCGGCGGCGGACGGCTCCCCGCGGGAAGCGGGGCGGGGCGAGGTGGTCAGCGGCCTTCCGTCGGAGGCACGATCAGCGTCGGGCGCCGAGCGTGGTGGAGCACGTGGTTGCTGACGCTGCCGAGGAGCACCGAGCGCACGCCGCCGAGGCCGCGCGATCCGGTGACGACGAGCGAGGCGTCGATCTCGTCGGCGAGGTCGACGATGGCCTGCCAGATGGAGCTCTTGTCGGCCACCGCGCGGTAGGTGACGTCGGACAGGCCGGAGGCGACCGCCAGCTCGGCCCCCTCCTTGGCGCGCGCCACGGCCTGCGTCTGCGCTTCCTCGACGTTCTCGCCGGGGATCAGGGTGGCGGCTGCCGCGCCGTGCCGGGCGAGCTGCACGATGAGCGGCTCCCACACGGTGACGATCACGGTGGGCTCCGCGCTGAGATGCTTGGCGGCGAACTCGATCGCGTGCCGCGAGTCGGCCGAGCCGTCATAGGCGATGAGGTACGACATGGTTGCGCTCCCTTTCGCGTGTCCTGTCTCCTGTAGCACTGGAGTGATCACGGGGGATTCCTGCGTTCGATGTCTCATACGTCACATTCGTCGGGAGATCTGATGATTTTTCTGGAAATGACGACATCGCTCGACGGGTACGTCGCCGCGCCCGGCGTCTCGCTCGAGCACCCCCTCGGCGAGGACGGCCTGCGGCTGCACGACTGGCTGCTCGGCGACTCCACCGCCCAGGAGAAGGAGATCGCGAGCCGGACCTTCGCCAACACCGGCGCCTTCCTTCTCGGCCGCCGCATGTTCGACGTCGGCGAGGAGCCCTGGGGCGACGACGGCGCCTTCGGCAGGCCGTGCTTCGTGGTCACGCACCGGCCCCGGCCGACGCTGGTCAAGGGCCCCACCACCTTCACGTTCGTCACCGACGGCATCGAGAGCGCGCTTGACCAGGCGCGCGAGGCCGCGGGCGACGCCGACATCTGCGTCGTGGGCGGGGCCGAGCTGGCCCGGCAGTACCTGAGGGCAGGGGTCGTGGACGAGCTGCGCCTGCACCTGGTGCCGGTGATCCTGGGCGGCGGCACGCTCCTCTGGGACGGACTCACCCGCACCGAGCTGCGCACGACCCAGGTGGTGGAGACGCCGCAGGCGACACACCTCACATTCCGGCTGCGATAGATTCGACCAACGGTCAGCGCGTGTTCTGGAGGCCCCATGACGAAGGAGCGGGCCGACCGGATCCTCGACGCCGCCGCCGAGCTCCTGGTCCAGCTCGGCTACCGCAAGGTGACGATCGAGGACATCGCCCAGCGGGCCGGGATCGGCAAGGGCACCGTCTACCTCCACTGGCGCACCAAGCAGCAGCTGTTCGAGGCCCTGCTCCTGCGCGAGGCCGTCGCCTACCTGGAGACGCTCCTCGCCGAGATGCGCCGCGAACCGGCCACCGTGCTGCCCCACCGGATGCTGGCGTTCTCGTTCGTCGACATCCAGGACCGGCCCGTCCTGCGCGTGCTCATCACCGGCGACAGCCGGGCGCTGCAGGGCATGATGGCCGACCGGCCGCTGCACAGCCAGGAGCTGCTGGCCACCACGCGCATGTTCGACCTGATGGTCGGCCACGGCCTGCTCCGCGACGACGTGCCCAACCTTCGATACGCGCTGAGCGCGCTCAACGGCGGCTTCTACCTCATCGACGCGCTCGACCCGCAGGCGGGCGAGCTCGACCGGCGGGCCAAGGCCGAGACGCTGGCGTTCGTCGTGCGCCACGCGCTCGAACCCGCCACGCCGCCGCCGGACGAGGAGATCGCCACGGCCGCCGCCGAGTTCATCGCCGCGTTCGAGGACCTCATCCGGCCGTACCGCCGGCTGATCTACGCGAGCTGACCGCGTCCAAGGCCGTCAGCAGTTCCTCCAGCGAGCCGATTACCGTCACGCCGTCCGGTGCCGGCCCGTCCCCGCCCCGTGACCCCACGGCGCCCTCGCGTTCCCGGCCATCCCCCGCACGCGACCCCGCGGCACCCTCGCCTGCCGATACGTCCCCCGCCGGTCGCCCTGCGGCGCTCTCGCGGGCCGGAGCAGCCCCCACCTGCGGCCCCACGGCGCTCTCGCGTGCTGGTACGGCGCCGCGGCCCGACCGGTCGAGCCAGAAGGCGCGCAGTCCCGCGTCGCGTGCCCCCAGCGCGTCGATGTCGTACTTGTCGCCCACGAACGCGACCTGCGCAGGGGGCAGGCCGAGCCGCGCGCATCCCTCCAGGAAGATGCCGGGGTGCGGTTTCGCCTGGCCGTACTCGCTGGAACACACGATCGCCGTCGTGCCGAAGTGGCCGAGCAGGCCGAGCGCGGTCAGCTTGGCCAGCTGGTGCGACAGCGTGGAGTTGGTCACCACCCCCAGCCGGTAACGCGGCGCGAGCGCCGCCAGCACGGGGGCGGCGTCGGGGAAGGCCGCCCACGCGGCGTTGACGAGCGCCGAGTAGCCCGCGAACCAGGCCGTCGCCTCCTCTTCCGGCACCGGCCTGCCGAGGAACCTGCTGACCCGGACGAGCCGCTGCTCCTCGAAGGTCAGCTCGCCGACCAGGAACCTGTCGTACTCCTCCTCCATGATCCGTCGCCACCGCGCGACCGCCTCCTCGGGCGACGGGAAGCCGTCCAGCAGGCCCTCGGCGGCCAGATGTTCGAGCAGGCCGGCGCGTTCGGAGCTGGAGTAGTCGAAGAGGGTGTCGTCGATGTCGAACAACACGCCACGGATGAGGTCAGCCACCGTCCCGCCTCGTCGTCGTCAGGAAGTCGTCAGGAAATCGCAGGAGTCGCAGGAAGTCGTCAGGAAGTCGGATCCAGCAGGCACGCTACCCGGCACCGCCCCGATCGTGCCTTCCGCCCCCCGCGTCGGGGCGCCGCCCCTGATCCGCGGTGCGCGCGCCGGGCGGATCCCAACCAAACCAATGCCCAATTTGCACACTTTTAGGGAGAAATGTGAAGCCGGGGAGGGCATGAACAGAGGACACGCCGGTGATCGACACCGGCGGTGTCGCATACCGGCTTCCGGCCGGTACGGGCGCGCGAAGCGATGGAGGAGGAAGCCGCCGACGGGGTCGACCGCGCTCGCCGTGTGATCGGCCGCGCTTTCGCAACGGAGGACGCAGAGGATGAGCAGCACCGTCTCGCCGGATCCGCGCCGCCCGGGAAAGCCGGAGACCGTCCCTGAGCGGGGGCAGGGGGCCCGTCCGGCATGGCACGCGGTCGATGTCGCGACGGTGCTCCGGGAGTTCGGCGTCCAGCTCGACCAGGGGCTCGGTGCCGAGGCCGCGCGCGAACGCCTCAGGACCCACGGCCCGAACCGGCTCGCCGCGGGGAAGAAGGAGTCCGCGCTCCAGGCGTGGCTGCGCCAGTACCGGGACTTCATGCAGATCGTGCTGCTCGCCGCCGCGTTGATCAACCTGCTCGTCACGCGCGAGGTCGGAACGTCCGTGGTCCTCGTCGCGCTCACCGTCTTCAACGCCGTGGTCGGGCTGCGCCAGGAGGCGAAGGCCGAGGAGAGCGTCAAGGCCCTCTCCCAGATGATGAAGACCATCGCGCGGGTGCGCCGGGACGGCCAGGCCGTCGAGATCGACGCCGAGGAACTCGTCCCGGGTGACGTGGTGCTGGTGGAGGCGGGCAACAGGATTCCGGCGGACGGCCGGATCTGCGTCGCCGCCACGCTGGAGATCGAGGAGGCCGCCCTCACGGGCGAGAGCCTGCCGGTCCTCAAGAGCGTCGAGCCCGTGCCGGGCAAGGAGGTGCCGCTCGGCGACCGGACGTGCTTCGCCTACATGAACACCTCCGTCACCCGGGGACGTGGGGAGATCGTCGTCACCGCGACCGGGATGGACACCGAGATCGGCCACATCGCCGACCTCCTCGCGAGCACGGAGGCGGACAAGACTCCGCTGCAGAAGCAGCTGGACTCGCTGTCCAAGATCATCGCGACGATCGCCGGCATCGCCCTCGCCCTGGTGGTCGTGCTCGGGCTGCTCCAGAACAAGCCGTTCGACACCCTGTTCGTCACGGGTGTGGCCCTGGCGGTCGCCGCCATCCCGACGGGCCTTCCCGCGGTCGTGACGGCGCTGCTGTCGATCGGCACCCAGAACATCGCACGCCGTAACGCCATCGTGAAACGCCTGCCCGCGGTGGAGACCCTGGGCTCGACGTCGATGATCTGCTCCGACAAGACCGGAACGCTCACGCTCAACAAGATGACGGCCAGGGAGATGGTGATCCCTGGCCAGAACCGCTTCACCGTCTCGGGCGAGGGCTACCGTACCGAGGGCGAGATCAAGCACGTCGGCGGGACGAGCGTCGACCTCGACCCGTACCTGCTGCCGATGATCCTGTGCGCGGACGCCGTCCTGGACGGAGAGAACCTGATCGGGGATCCGACGGAAGGCGCGCTGATCGTGCTGGCCGCCAAGGGCGGGCTCGACATCGCCGACACCCGCGCCGCCTACCCCCGGATCGCGGAGGTCCCGTTCGACTCGGACTACAAGTTCATGGCGACCTTCCACGAGATGACCGGCGCGAACGGGCAGCCGGTCGTCCGCTGCTACGTCAAGGGCGCCCCCGACGTGCTCATCGCGCGCGGGACCGCCTACCGCGCGCCGGACGGCTCCCGCGTCCAGGTGACGGACGGCAACCGCTCGCTCGCCCTGGACGCGAACGACCGCATGGCGGCGGCGGGCGAGCGGGTCATGGTGGTGGCCGAGCGGGAGTTCGATCCGCGCGCCTTCACCCCGGACGGCGACCTCATCGGCCAGGTGCGGGACCTCACCCTGCTCGCGATGGTGGGAATCGTCGACCCGCCGCGTCCTGAGGCCAGGAGCGCGATCGCGACGTGCAAGAAGGCCAGCATCCGGGTACGGATGATCACCGGCGACCACGCGACGACGGCGGCGGCGATCGCCGGTGAGCTCGGCATCACCGGCCAGGCGATCACCGGGGCCGAGTTCGCGGCGCTGAGCGACGACGAGGCGCTCAGGAAGCTGGATGACATCGGCGTCGTCGCCCGGGTGGCGCCCGAGGACAAGCTGCGCCTGGTCCGGCTGCTCAAGCAGTCCGGCAACGTGGTGGCCATGACCGGCGACGGGGTGAACGACGCACCCGCCCTGAAGGCGGCCGACATCGGCGTGGCGATGGGGATCACCGGCACCGAGGTGTCCAAGGAAGCCGCCGTGATGATCCTCACGGACGACAACTTCGCGACGATCGTGGGCGCCGTGGAGTACGGCCGCTCCCTGTACGACAACCTGCTGAAGTACCTGCGCTTCCAGATGTCGACGCTGGTCGCCTACATCGCGGTCTTCATCGGCGCGGCCCTCTTCGGCATCGCTGACGGGATCCCGCTCAACCCGCTGCAGATCCTGTGGATCAACATGGTGGTGGACATCCCGATCGCCATCGCGCTGGGCTTCGACGAGCCGACACGCGGCCTGATGGACCGCGCGCCCCGGCCGGTTGGCGCACCGGTCCTGTCCCGGGCGAACTGGATCCGGCTGTGCGTCCAGGGGCTCGTCATGACGGTCGGCTCGCTGGCCGCCTACCAGGTCGGCGTGGCGTACGGGGCGCTCGTGGCCTCCACCATGCTCCTGACCACGCTGTCGCTCTTCCACGTCGCGGCGGGAGTGCTGACCAGGGACCAGACGAACACGATCTTCTCCAGGGACGCCATCCCCGGCCCGAACCAGCTGCGCAGGTACGCCATCGCGCTCCTCGCGGTCATCGCGGTGACCGTGGTCGGCTTCCTGCAGAGCATCCTCAGGACCACCGGCCTGAACCTCGCCCAGTGGGGCGTCTGCGTCGGGATCGCGGCGACCCTCGTCGTGATCGAAGAGCTGATCAAACTCGTCGTACGGCACCGCGTGCACGCGAGCCACGCACGGGTGGCGGAAGCGACCTGAGGCGGAGGCGCCGGCCGCTAGTGCTGGGCCATGTCGACGAAGCGGCTGTAGTGGCCCTGGAAGGCGACGGTGACCGTCGCCGTGGGGCCGTTACGGTGCTTGGCCACGATCAGGTCCGCCTCACCCGCGCGCGGCGACTCCCGCTCGTAGGCGTCCTCGCGGTGAAGCAGGATCACCATGTCCGCATCCTGCTCGATCGATCCCGATTCGCGAAGGTCGCTGACCGCGGGACGCTTGTCGGTGCGCTGCTCGGGACCACGGTTGAGCTGGGAGATGGCGATCACCGGCACCTCGAGCTCCTTGGCCAGCAGCTTGATCGACCGCGAGATCTCCGACACCTCGTTCTGCCGGGATTCCGTCTTCTTCGGCGAGCTCATCAGCTGGAGGTAGTCGATGACGACGAAACGCAGGTCGTTGCGCTGCTTGAGACGGCGGCACTTGGCCCTGATCTCCATCATCGACATGTTGGGCGAGTCGTCGATGAACAGCGGCGCCTCGGCCACCTCGCTCATCCTGCGGGCGAGCCTGGTCCAGTCGTCGTCGGTCATCATGCCCGAGCGCATCGCGTGGAGCGCCACGCGCGCCTCGGCGGACAGCAGTCGCATGGTGATCTCGTTGCGCGACATCTCCAGCGAGAAGATGACCGTGGTCATCCCGTGCTTGATCGCCGCCGACCTGGCGAAGTCCAGTCCCAGCGTCGAGTTGTGCGTAGGAATCCAGGACCGACTGGCGAGGTACAGGTGCTCCGGGTTGTCCACCTCGACGCAGCGAACCGGAACCGACTCGACTCGCCGTACGGCGACGATGTTCCGGTAGCCGACCTTGGGGCTGGCCTGCGGCCGGTGTCGGGCGGCTTTCCCGCCGAGCTTGAACACCTTGTCGCCAGGGGTGAAGCAGACCTGGTAGCACGTGGAACCGTCCTCTGAGCGGCCGTTGACACGCTTGGTGGCGATGGTCGCCTTGTATCCGAGACCGAGGATCAGTTCCTGCGTGTCGTAGGCCAGTCGCCGGTTGGTGACGGCGAGCACGACCGTGCCGCTGTCGTCGACGTACCCGTCGGTGTCCAGCAGGCCGGCGAGCAGGTCCCGGCGCTGTTGTTCGGAGGCACGCAGGTAGATGGAGGGGATGTGCTTGTTCCCCAGCACTCCTATACCGCGGAGAATGTCCTGAGCGGTCCCGTGGTGGTCCCGGCGGCGCAATCCGGTGGAGGGGCCGCCTTTTTCGACGCGTATACCCTCTTGTTCGATGTAAGCGGCGATCTCCGGGTCCGCCGATGTGAACCTGGCGCTGTCGCTGTTCCCGTCTCCCAGCCACGCCCCAAGGGTGTATGGCGGCAACGGGAGGTCGCGGACGGGCAGCTCCATGGAACCGGCGACGGGTACTGAGTGGTTGAATCGCACGTCGGACGTGTTGCAGAGGAGAGTGGCGGCGATCTCCTCGGTGGTCTTCACCGAAGCACTCCGCCGGCCCGCCCTGCGGGATGCCCGTGTGTCCGTCAGCCACTGATGGGAGCCGTCGGCGACGATCACCGTACCGTCGGCGAACTCCACCTCGTAGCAGGGCCTGCCGTGCATGACGTCCGTCGCCGCGACAACGCGGGTGGGCTTTCCGTCGGCTCCGATCAGATGGTCACCGACTCTCACCTCACCCATGGTGGTCCAACCCGTCGGGGTCGGCAGAGGAGTGTCGAGCGCGAGCGCCTTGCCGATCGCGGGGCGGGCGGCGACGACGATCATCTGGCCGGGGTGCAGGCCGTTGGTGAGCGAGTCGAGGTCCTGGAAGCCGGTCGGGACGCCGACCATCTGGCCGCCGCGGGAGCCGATCGCCTCCAGCTCGTCGAGGGCGCCCGGCATGATGTCGGACAGCGGCGCGTAGTCTTCGGACGTGCGGCGCTCGGTGACCTTGTAGATCTCCGCCTGTGCCCGGTCGACCAGGTCGTCGACCTCTTCGTTCTGCCCGCCGTAGCCGAAGGAGACGATGCGGGTGCCGGCCTCGATGAGGCGGCGCAGGATGGCCTGCTCCCTGACGATCTTGGCGTAGTAGCCGGCGTTGGCGGCGGTGGGGACGACGGCGGTCAGCGTGTGGAGGTAGGCGGCGCCGCCGACCCTGGCCATCTCGCCGCGCTTCTGCAGCTCGTCGAAGACGGTGACGGCGTCGGCGGGCTCGCCCCTGCCGTACAGGTCGGTGACGACCTCGTAGATCATCTGGTGGGCGGGCCGGTAGAAGTCGTCGGCCCTGATGATCTCGACGACGTCGGCGATGGCGTCCTTGGACAGCAGCATGCCGCCGAGGACGGACTGCTCCGCCTCGATGTTGCTCGGTGGGGTGCGCTCGAAGCCAGGACCGCCGCTTGGCTCGTCGTCTTCCATGGTCACCGCGCCCCCTCGAAACACCTAGCAGGCGGTCGCACCACCCCCACTTGTAGTCGACCGGGCTGACAGTTTCGCCCGTCGTTAGACGGTACGGCAACGCAGCCTGTGGACAACCCTGTGGTCAAGCTGTGCAGGAACCGGTGGAAGGTGTGGGAGCGCTGTGGACGAGCCTGGGGATAACTCTGAGCCTGGCTGTGGAAAACCGCCCTGACCAGCGAAAACAGTATCCACCGGCTGTGGAGGAAAGAAAGTTGGCCCGACACGCCAAAGGATCATTACGTAAGGGGCATAATGGCTAAATGCCCATTACTGCCCGGGACAGGGAGATTCTGCGCCTGGCACTCCCCGCCTTCGGGGCACTGGTCGCCGAACCGCTGTTCCTGATCGCCGACTACGCGATCGTGGGCCACGGTCTGGGCACCACCGCGGTCGGCGCGCTCGGCGTGGCGGGGACCGTCCTGTCGACGCTGGTCTATCTCTGCGTGTTCCTCGCCTACGGCACCACCGCCTCCGTCGCCAGGCAGATCGGCGCGGGCAACCACACCCGCGCCATGCGCGACGGCGTGGACGGGCTGTGGCTGGCCTTCGCCATCGGCGTCGCGCTCATCGTGATCTGCTGGCCGCTGTCACCCGCGATCGTCGACCTGTTCGGCGCCGAGCCCGCGCAGTCCGCGGACGCCGCCACCTACCTGCGGATCAGCCTGCTCGGCACCCCCGGCATGCTCGTCGTGCTCGCCGGCACCGGCGTCCTGCGCGGCATGCAGGACACCAGGACACCGCTCGTCGTCGCCGTCGCCTCCTTCACGCTGAACGCCGTGCTCAACGCGTGGTTCGTGCTCGGCCTGCACTGGGGCATCGCGGGCTCGGCGTGGGGCACCGTTCTCGCCCAGACCGCCGCGGCGGGCGTCTACCTGTGGGTCGTCGTCAAGGGCGCCCGGCGCGCGGGCGTACCGCTCACACCCGACCCGGCGGGCATCAAACAGGCCGGTACGGCAAGCGTCGCCCTCCTCATCAGGACGATCTGCCTGCGCATCGTGCTCCTGGTGGCCACCGCCATGGCGACCAGGCTGGGCACCGCCGAGCTGGCCGCGCACGCCATCACCACCCAGCTGTGGACGCTGCTCGCCCTCGCCCTCGACGCCATCGCCATCGCGGGGCAGGCCATCACGGGACGCTCGCTCGGCGCGGGCGACGCCGCGGGCACCAAGGACGCCACCAGGCGCATGGTGTGGTGGGGCCTGTGGTCGGGGGTCGCGCTGGGCCTGATCGTGGTCGTGGGACGGCCGTTCTTCCCCGGCGTCTTCGACGCCGATCCCGAGGTGACCGCCGAGCTGCTCGGCGTGCTGTGGGTGGTGGCGCTGCTCCAGCCGGTCTCGGGCATCGTGTTCGTGCTCGACGGTGTCCTGATCGGCGCGGGCGACCAGCGCTACCTGGCGTGGGCCGGGGTGTGGACGACGCTCGCCTACCTGCCACTGGCGCTCGCGGCGGGCGACCTGGTCGTGTTGTGGCTGGCCCTGGGCGTGTGGATGGTCGCGCGTCTCCTCACGCTGGGAGCCAGGGCGTACGGCACGCGGTGGCTGGTTACCGGAGGTTGACCACTAGTCAACCGGCCCGTGCTTGCCTGGCACGCTCCACGGCCTGCATGGTGAGAATCCTCACCCCGGCGATTGGTACAGACACGTGCCCCGTCTCCCCCTCGCCGCGGCCACCGGCCCGCGCACCGGTGCCCGGCACCGCCTGCACCGGCTCTACCGGCCTGCCGACCTGGTGATCCTCGGGCTCGGCGTGATGATCGGCGCGGGCATCTTCAGCGTCGCCGGCCGCCAGGCGGTCACCACCGCCGGCCCCGGCGTGATCCTCTCCTTCATGATCGCCGGGATCGCCTCGCTGCTGGCCGCGCTCTGTTACGCCGAGCTGGCCTCCACGATCCCCGCCTCGGGCAGCGCCTACACCTTCTCCTACGTGCTGTTCGGCGAGGTGTGGGCCTGGCTCGTCGGCTGGGCGCTGGTCCTGGAGATGCAACTGGCGGCCGCCGTCGTGGCGCGGGTGTGGGCGCTGTACGCCGCCCAGACGTTCGCCGACCTCGGGGTGCCCCTCCCGGTGCCCCAAGGCGTGCTGACCGCGCTCGTCCTCGGCCTGCTGACCGCCACGGTCGCGATGAGCGCCAGGTTCGGGCTGCGCGCGCTGTGGCTGATCGTCGTGGCCAAGCTCGCCGCCATCGCCGCGGTGATCGCCGTCGGGGCGCTCCACTTCGACCCGGCCAACCTGGGTGACTTCATCGCGCCGCACCAGCCGTCGTCCGGCCCGCCCGACACCCTGCTCGGGCTGGTGGTGGGGCCGGCGGGATCCTTCGGATGGTTCGGGGTGTTCGCCGCCGCTCCCGCGATCGCCTTCGCCTACATCGGCTTCGACGTCGTGGCCACGGCCGCCGAGGAGACGCTGGACGCGCCGCGGGCCGTACCGAAGGGCATGATCCGCAGCCTGGTGATCGCCACCGTGCTCTACATCGCGGTGGCGGTGGTGATGGTCGGCATGGTGCCGTACACGCGCATCTCCGAGGTGGCGCCGCTGGCGGCGGCCTTCGCGGCGGTGGGCGAGAACGCGATGGTGCACGTCATCAACATCGGCGCCGTCCTGGGGCTGACGACGGTGATCATGGTGCTGATCGCGGGGCAGACCCGGATCATGTTCGCGATGGCCCGCGACGGGCTGCTGCCCCGCGGGCTCGGGACGCTCAGCCGCCGCTACCACTCCCCCACCAGGGTCACGCTGGTGATCGGCGTGACCGCGATCCTGCTGGCCGAGCTGGCTCCGGTGCTGATGCTGGAGCAGATCGTGGTGGTCGGGGCGTTGTTCGCGTTCCTCGCGGTGTCGGCCGGGGTGATCGTGCTGCGCCGCCGGATGCCGGACGCGCCCCGCGGGTTCAGCGTGCCGCTGTCCCCGCTGCTGCCCGCGCTGTCGATGCTGGCCACGCTGTGGCTGATGGTGAACCTCAGCGTCCAGACGTGGCTGTCGTTCGCGGCGTGGATGGCGGTGGGCGTCCTGGCCTACCTCGTGTACGGCAGGCGCCGCAGCCCGCTGGCCGCCCCCGTCGCCTCCGGACGCGGCCGCCACCGCCGCTAGGAACGAGGTGCGTGGCCGCCGGCCATGCACCTCGTTCCTAGAAGCGGCCGGACTCGATCACGCTGCGCAGGAAGTCGCGGGTGCGCGGGTGCCGGGGATCGGTGAAGATCTGCTCGGGCGTGCCGCGTTCGAGCAGCACGCCGCCGTCCAGGAAGCAGACGGTGTCGGCGATGTCCCGGCAGAAGCTCATCTCGTGCGTGGTCAGGACCATGGTCATGCCCGCGCTCTTGAGCTCCCTGATGACCCCGAGCACCTCGGTGACCAGTTCGGGGTCGAGCGCCGAGGTGACCTCGTCGAGCAGCATCAGCCGGGGCTGCGTGGCCATGGCACGGATGATGGCCACCCGCTGCTGCTGCCCGCCCGACAGCTGGTCGGGGTAGGCCTTCGCCTTCTCCGCCAGGCCGAACCTGGCCAGCAGCTCCCTGGCCTGCTCCTCCGCCTGCTTCCTGGACACCCCGTGCACCTGGCGCGGAGCCAGCGTGATGTTGTCCAGGACGCTCATGTGCGGGAACAGGTTGAACGCCTGGAAGACGATGCCCATGCGCTTGCGCACGTCGTCGACGTCGACATCCGGGTCGGTGATCTCCCGCCCGTCGAGCGTGATGATCCCGTCGTCGACGGTCTCGAGCAGGTTCACCGTACGCAGCAGGGTGGACTTGCCCGATCCGGAGGCGCCGATGAGGCAGACCACCTCGTGCGGCGCCACCTCGAGGTCGATCCCGCGCAGCACGGGATGGTCGTGGTAGCTCTTCCACACCCCTTCGAGGGTGAGCACGCTCATCGTCCCCTCCGCCTCTGCGACCGCGCGGCCAGGTAGTCGGTGAAGCGCGCCATCGGGATGGTGAGCAGGATGAACAGCAGCGCGGCCACCAGGTAGGGCGTGTAGTTGAAGGAGCTGGACGCGTGGATCTGGGCCTGCCTGAGCGCCTCGATCGCCCCGATCGTCGCCACCAGCGCCGTGTCCTTCTGCAGCGACACGAAGTCGTTCAGCAGGGGCGGGATCACCCTGCGCACGGCCTGCGGCAGCACCACGAAGCGCAACGTCTTGCCCTGTGTCAGCCCGAGCGAGCGGGCCGCGGCCACCTGGCTCGGATGGATCGACTCGATGCCGGAGCGGAACACCTCCGCCACGTAGGCGCCGTAGGAGAGCGTCAGCGCGATGATGCCCAGCGTCGCCTCGTCCGAGGGGGTGCCCTGCAGCCGCAGCGCGGGCAGGCCGAAGCCCACCAGGTAGACCAGCAGGATCGTCGGGATGCCGCGGAAGATGTCGGTGTAGGCGACAGCCAGGCAGCGCAGCGGGAAGAACACCGGGGCGGTCAGCCCGCGGGCCAGCGCCACCAGCAGCCCGACGACGAGGATCAGCGGCTCGGCGATCAGGAAGATCTTGACGTTGAGCAGGAACCCGTCGAGCACGTCCGGCAGCGCGGCGACGAACTGCTCGGGGTTGAAGAAGGTGTCCTGCACCCGGTCCCAGCCGGGCGCGTTCGTGACCACCCAGACCACGAGCACCAGGAAGACGATCGTGGAGACGGTGGCGGTGGAGGCCGAACGGCGGGCGCGCCTGACGCGCACCCGCTCACGTTCGAGCTGCTTTTCGCTCTTGACCCAGGTGGACGCCATCACTTCAGCTCGGGAGCACCCGCCGCCTCGCCGAGCCACTGCTGCTCGATCTTGGCCAGCTCGCCCTTGGTCTTGAGCGCGTCGACCGCCTTGTCGACGCAGGACTTCAGCGCGCTGCCCTTCTCCATGACCAGGCCGAACTCCTCGGGCGTGCCGCCCGAGGCGCTGAACTGGCCGATGATGGCGGAGTTGTCCACCTGGGCGGCGGTCACGTAGAAGGCCGTCGGCAGGTCGACGACGAGCGCGTCGATCTGGCCGTTCTTCAGCGCGTTGACCGCGTCGATCTGGTCGTTGTAGACCTTCGGCTGCTTGGCCGGCTTGATGATGTCCTGGACGGCGCTGAACGCGGTCGTGCCGACCTGCACGCCGATCGCGGCGTCCTTGAGCGCCGCCAGCGACGTGGCGCCCGCGACCTTCGCCCCCTTCACCGCGACGACGGCCTGCTTGGCGGTGTAGTAGCCGTCGCTGAAGTCGACCGCCTGGGCCCGCGCGGGCGTGATCGAGACCTGGTTGATGTCGAAGTCGAACTTCTTCGCGCCGGGGGCGAAGGCGGTGTCGAACTTGACCGTCGACCACTGCACCTCGTCGCGGTCGAAGCCCATCTCACCGGCGACCGCGTAGGCGATCGCGCTCTCGAAGCCCTGGCCGTTGCTCGGGTCGTCGTCCTTGAACCACGGCTCGTAGGCCGGCTTGTCGGTGCCGATCGTCAGCTTGCCCGCGTTGACGAGCTTGAGCTGGCCCTTCGTGCAGGCGGTGGAGGCGGCGCCGCTCGGGGCGGCCGTACTGGCGGTGTTGTCGGCTGGGGCGCACGCCACAGTCGCCGTCGCCAGCGCACCGAGAGCGAACAGCATAGAAGGGCGAACCATGGGCGTCTCCACGTCTACTGAATGAACGTGCAAATTGTACGTGGGCCTAATGGCGGTTCCATCCGGGCCTATATGTACGTGTTCTTCGGCGGCCGGACACCGGAAACTGTCAGGGCCCCCGGCGATACTCGGTACCACGGAGCCGACCGGGCGCCACGGGAAAGGGAGAGACATGGCCGAGGTGTTGCTGTTCCATCACGCGCACGGGTTGACGTCCGGTGTCCGCGTGTTCGCCGAGGAGCTCAGGCGGGCCGGCCACACCGTCCACGTGCCCGACCTGTTCGAGGGGCAGGTCTTCGCCGGCCTCGAGGAGGGCGTCGCCTACGCCCAGAAGACCGGGTTCGACGCGATCGTCGAACGGGGGCGGGCCGCCGCCGAAGGGCTGCCCGGCGAGCTCGTCTACGCCGGGTTCTCGCTCGGGGTGATGCCGGCGCAGCTGCTGGCCCAGACCCGAGCAGGAGCGAAGGGCGCGGTGCTGGTCCACGCCTGCGTCCCGACCGCCGAGTTCGGCGGCGGCTGGCCCGACGGCGTGCCGGTCCAGGTGCACGGCATGGACGCCGACCCGTTCTTCGTCGACGAGGGCGACCTCGCGGCGGCCCGCGCGCTCGTCGCGACGGCCGCGGACGCCGAGCTGTTCCTCTACCCCGGCGACAAGCACCTGTTCGCCGACCCCAGCCTGCCCGCCTACGACGAGCCGGCCACCACGCTGCTCACCGAACGGGTGCTGGGCTTTCTCAACCGGGTCGCGTAGCCGCCCGCACGGCCGGCGCTCGCCGGCTCGGGTCACGGCGGCGAGCGTCCTTCGGTTCGCGGCGGCGAGCGTCCTTCGGTTCGCGGCGGCGGGCATCGACGGACGCGACCACCCCATCCGCGACGGGAAGCCCCGCACGCGAGCCCAGCGAGCAAGCCTGCCCGACCCCCGCACGATCCCCGAACAGAACCGCGAGTGACCGGCGGACAGCGGGCAGCGCGGGCAGAGCCTCGCGCGTGACCGAGGACTCGCGAGCGACCAGCGGACGACGGGCGGAGCGGGCAGAGCCTCGCGAGTGAGCGGCAGACGGCGGGCAGCGCCGGTGTCCCGGCCACGCACGATCCCCGGGCAGAACCGCGAGAGCGACTGCCTGAGCGGCGCGAACAGGGAAGCACGCCCTCGCAGGGTCCCCTGACAGAACTGCGAGAGTGAGTGACCGCCTGAGCGCCGGGCGGAGCGGGCAGGAAGCGCGCCCGCCCGCGATCCCCCGGGCGAGATCGTGGGAAGGAGCGTGCCTCGGTCCAGGTCGGGCTGAGAGGCCGTGGAATGACGAAAACCCCCGCGGGAATCCCCGCGGGGGTTTTCGCTGGTGCGGAAACCGCTAGCCGGCGACGACTTCGACGTCGAGGGAAGCGGAGACCTCGGGGTGCAGCTTGACGCTGACCTTGTGGGAGCCGACGCTCTTGATCGCGTTGACGATCTCGATGCGGCGACGGTCGAGGGCCGGGCCACCGGCCTTCTGGACCGCCTCGGCGATGTCACCGGTGGTGACGGAGCCGAACAGGCGGCCGGACTCGCCAGCGCGGGTCGCCAGTTTGACCTTGAGGGCGCGGAGCTGGCCGGCGACCTCCTTGGCGGTGCCCAGGTCGCGGATCTCGCGGGCGTCGCGCGCCTTCTTGATCGAAGCGATCTGCTTCTCGCCACCACGCGTCCACTGGATCGCGTAGCCGCGGGGCACGAGGTAGTTGCGGCCGTAGCCGTCCTTGACCTCGACGATGTCGCCGGGGGCGCCGAGGCCGGAGACCTCGGTGGTGAGGATGAGCTTCATGTCGCAAGTCCTCCCTTAGCGCGCGGTGCTCGTGTAGGGCAGCAGAGCCACCTCACGGGCGTTCTTGATCGCGGTCGCCACGTCGCGCTGGTGCTGGGTGCAGTTGCCCGTCACCCGGCGCGCACGGATCTTGCCGCGGTCGGAGATGAACTTCCGAAGCAGCGCCGTGTCCTTGTAGTCGACGTAGGAGATCTTGTCGTGGCAGAACAGGCAAACCTTCTTCTTGGGCTTGCGCAGTGCCGGCTTAGCCATCGTGGTGCTCCTTTCAGAGCCCCGCCGTGAAGCGGGAATGGACTCGGGCTTGTTGACAGGTGGTCAGGCCTGGCGGCCCGACCGGGAAGGGCCCGCGAACGGGCCCTTCGGGTTAGAAGGGAGGCTCGTCGCTGAAGTCGCCGCCGCCGAAGCCGCCGCCACCCTGCTGGCCGCCGAAGCCGCCACCCTGGTTGCCGCCGCCGTAGCCGCCGCCACCGCCGCCGCCGAAGCCGCCGCCCTGGGGCGGGGCGGGCGTGGCCGAGGCCCACGGGTCGTCGGCGGGGCCGCCGCCGAAGCCGCCGCCACCACCCTGACGGGAGGTGCGGTTGACCTTGGCGGTGGCGTTACGCAGGGACGGGCCGATCTCGTCGACCTCGACCTCGTAGACCGTGCGCTTCTCGCCTTCCTTGGTCTCGTAAGACCGCTGCTTGAGCCGCCCCTGAACGATGACCCGCATGCCGCGCTGCAGCGACTCGGCGACGTTCTCGGCCGCCTGCCGCCACACGTTGCAGGTCAGGAAGAGGCTTTCGCCGTCCTTCCACTCGTTGGTCTGGCGGTCCATGAACCGCGGAGTGGACGCGACGCGGAACTGGGCCACGGCTTGCCCCGTAGGGGTGAAGCGCAGCTCAGGATCGTTGACAAGATTGCCGACGATGGTGATGACGGTGTCGCCTGCTGCCATGGCTGGAGCCCTTCCTCAACTCTTGGGTTACGGCTCAGACTACGGCCCGCCCCCGACAGAAAATCGGGAGAACGAGCTGCTTAGTGCACGTCCGGGCGGAGAACCTTGGTCCGCATGATGCCCTCGTTGAGGTTCATCTGGCGGTCGAGCTCCTTGACCGTGGCCGGCTCGGCGGACAGGTCGATGACGGCGTAGATGCCTTCCGACTTCTTGTCGATGTCGTAGGCAAGGCGACGGCGGCCCCACACGTCGACCTTCTCCACGGTGCCACCGTCGTTGCGGACGACGGCGAGGAACTGGTCGAGGGACGGCGCCACAGTGCGCTCATCGAGCGAAGGGTCCAGGATCACCATTACTTCGTAACGACGCATGATGGACTCCAACCTCCTCTGGACTCTTGCGGTCACGACAATCTGTCGTGACAGGAGGACGCTGACGTTTTTCCCGGGATCGCCCCTTTCGGCGACCCGGTGGCGGTTGACACAGCACAACGCAGCCTGCTCAGGTTACCAGCCGCGCACGGATGGGAACTCCTTTACAGATGAGGGGGTGGTAGCCATGCCACACGTGCTTCGTCCCGGCGAGAACGAGAGGTCCAGGCTGACGCTCAACAGCGACGGCCGCCCGCACCCGATCGAGAACCTGCTGTCGATCGCCACGCTGGTGTGCGGCCTGGTCGCGTTCGGGTCGACCTTCTTCCCCGACGCCCACGTCGTCTCGTCGTGGGTGGGGGCGCTCGGCTTCGGCCTCGGGCTCTACTCGCAGTACATCTCGGCGACCACGCCGGAACGGGCGCTGAACATCGTGGGGATCGTGGCGTCGTTCGTGGGCGTGGCACTGGGCATCGCGCGCGGCGGGTTCCTGCCATAACACCCCGATGCGGGCGGCACCCCGGGCGGTGCCGTTCTTCCGTGTGCCCGTGAAGACGTGCCCGTGAAGGCGTGCCCGTGAAGGCGTGCCTGTGAAGGCGTGCCCGTGAAGGTGGGCCCGTGGAACGGGCTCCTCCGCCCTTGGGCGGCCGCGGCGGAGGAGCGCCGGGCCGGTCTCACCCCAGGTGCAGGTCGCCGCCGAGGAGGAGGACGAACCACAGGAACGTGGCCAGCAGCGCCTCGGCCACGTCCTTCAGCAAAGCCGGGGTGATGTAGTCGTGGATCCAGGCCACGTAGAGGCCGACCAGGACGTAGATCAGAAAGAGGAAACTACCTAAGCGATAGCGGGTCATCTGGCGCTCCTAGCGTCGGGGGGCTGCGCCTCGACTGCCCTGATCCGTGCCGCCGAAACGGATAGCCTGGGAGGCATGGTGCGCATCGGAGCTCATGTCGACCAGGACGATCCCGCGGCCCACGCGGCCGAACGCGACGCGGAGATCGTGCAGTTCTTCCTCGGCGACCCGCAGGGCTACAAGGCGCCCGTGCTGCCCGACAAGCCGGTCGAGGGCGTCGACATCTACATCCACGCGCCCTACCTGATCAACGTGGCGACGACCAACAACCGGATCAGGATTCCCAGCCGCAAGCTGCTGGAGCAGCATCTCAAGGCGGCCGCGGGCCTCGGCGCCAAGGGCCTGATCGTCCACGGCGGCCACCTCAACAAGGACGAGGACCCGCAGATCGGGTTCGACAACTGGCGCAAGGTGTTCGAGCGGATGGAGTGCCCCATCCCCGTGCTGATCGAGAACACCGCGGGCGGCGGCAACGCCATCGCGCGCAGGCTCGACCGCATCGCCCGGCTGTGGGAGGCGCTCGACGGGTTCGACGTGGGCTTCTGCCTCGACACCTGCCACGCCCACGCGGGCGGCGAGGAGCTGGTGGACGTGGTCGACCGGGTCAAGGCCATCACCGGCCGCATCGACCTGGTCCACTGCAACGACTCGCGTGACGCCTTCGACTCGGGCGCCGACCGCCACGCCAACCTCGGTCAGGGGCAGATCGAGTCCGAGCTGATTCTGGAGGTGTGCCGCAGGGCGGGGGCGCCGATCATCGTGGAGACGCCGTTCGCAGGTCAGGCCGAGGACATCGCCTTCCTCCGCAAGAACCTGTGAGGGAAACACACAGCCTGTGGATAACTTCCATGGATTACTTTCCACCGGAAGCGGGTACGGATGTCAGCCGGCCCACGCGCCGGTGAGGAACCTCAGGGTGTTCAGCACCATCAGCGGGCCGAGGAGCAGGCCGTACCCGATGATCCACCGGGTCGACAGCCGGGAGATCAGCACCCACAGCGGGAACCACAGGATCAGGGCGCGCGGCACCGACAGGTAGTAGGCCGACAGCAGCAGCGCGCCCGCCTGCAGGCCGCAGTAGACGAACTCGCTCCACCGGCGCCGCACGAGCAGCCAGACCAGCACCGCGACGGCCACCACGGCGCCGACGATCTCCATCCGGAAGGCGACGGCGAAGTCGTCGGTGCCCATGGCCGAGTTCCAGGTGGTCCGCCACGCCTCCCATGGCCACACCATCTCCCGGCCCCACCCGGCCTCCTGCGCGTGCTTCCAGGCCAGCCAGTCACCGGTACGGTCATGCAGATACCACGAGTAGGCGAGCAACGAGACGAAGGGGACGGTCAGCCACGGCAGTTCCCGCCAGCGCGGCTTGCTGAGCACGAACTCCACGATCAGCGCGACCGCCAGGAACATCCCCGTGATCCGGACGGCGGACGCCCCTGCGGCCAGCAGCGCGGCGGCGGCCCACTGCCTCCTGCGCGCCGCCAGCCAGGCGGGGATCGCGAGCGCGAGGAACAACGCCTCGCTGTAGCCGGCGGCCAGGAAGACCGCCGTGGGGAACAGCACCATGGCCAGCACCGCCGTGGAGCCCGAGCCGCCCTCGAACTCCGCGAGCCGCGCCAGCGCCATCGCCGCCACGCCGCCCGCGACCAGCGAGATCAGCAGCCCGCACAGCGCCCAGTCGGGGACGACCAGGTGGACGAGCCTGAGCATGGCGGGCATGCCAGGGAAGAACGCGGGCAGGCCGGGGTCACGCGGGGCGCCGGGGTCGCCGCCGTAGCCGTGCTGGGCGATCGTGACGAAGAGGCTGGCGTCCCACTGCTTCCACCTGTCGAGGTAGCCGCCCGCGCCGGCCAGCCATGACGCGCCCATCAGGGTGGCGAGCAGGAGCCCGAGACGGGAGGTGACCCAGATCCCGAGCGCCCTCATCAGGTGAGCGCGAACCTGTCAGGGGCGCGGTCGAAGACGCCGCCCGTCTGGTCGTCGACGCCTGCCTGCCGTACCACGTCCTTGTCGGGACGGAGGATGTCGCGCACCACGAACGCCATCATGATGAGGATCGTGATGACGCGGCCCCAGACGGCGGTGAAGTAGACGTCGTCGCCGATGCCCAGGTGCCTGCTCGCCTCGTCCTGGTAGAGCAGGTAGAGCCAGATCGCGAAGAAGTACCACACCTCGGCGACCTGCCACAGCGCCAGCGGCTTCCAGTTGGGCCTGGCCAGCACGGCGAACGGCACCAGCCACAGCACGAACTGCGGCGACCACACCTTGTTGGTCATCATGAACGCGGCCAGCGCCAGGAAGCAGATCTGCGCCAGGCGGGGCCGCTGCGGCGCCAGCACGGTCAGGACGGCGATGCCGAGACACAGCAGCGCCAGCGAGACCATGCCGAGCAGGCTCGGGTCCATGTCGCCGAGGATCGGCCAGTCCTTGCGCTCGAAGAACAGCCAGGGCGAGCCCCAGTCGACGCCGCGCTCCTGGGAGAAGACGTAGAAGCGCCGCCAGCCCTCCCACGCCAGCACCATGAACGGGACGTTGACGACGAGCCAGGCCGCCACCGCCGAGCCCAGCGAGACGAGGAAGGGCCGCCATTTTCCGGTGCGCACGGTCAGCAGGAACAGCGCGCCGAGGAACATCAGCGGGTAGAACTTGGTCGCGATCGCCAGACCGAGCAGCACGCCGGCCAGCACCTGGCGGCGGC
Organism: Nonomuraea sp. NPDC004354; assembly: GCF_053602555.1. Taxonomy (NCBI): domain Bacteria; kingdom Bacillati; phylum Actinomycetota; class Actinomycetes; order Streptosporangiales; family Streptosporangiaceae; genus Nonomuraea; species Nonomuraea sp. NPDC004354. The sequence continues at coordinate 338,458 of NZ_JBSGDV010000002.1, forward strand.
GCGCCCACGCCAGCAGGAAGCCCATCGACAGCGCGCCCGCGATCAGGTCCCAGTTGATGTAGGCGGCGAGGATCACGCCGGGGGCGAGGGCGTACCAGGCGGCGTCCCATCTGCGGGTGGGCCCGGCCACGGCGGCCATCAGCAGCACGCCGATCACGAGGGAGATCCCCAGCAGGATCACCGTGATGTCGTAGAACCGCACCGCCTGGGTCGCCTCGTCCGGCGCCAGCCGGCGCACCAGCCAGGCGATGACCTGCATGACCTCGCCGAGCACGACGGGGTACTCCACCTGCTTGTCGAACGGCACCGCGGCGAAGTACGGGTCCTGCGTGTGGAGCTGCCGGTCGAAGAAGAGCGGGTAGATGTCGGTGTAGCAGGCGTTCGCGTACGTCTGGATGGAGTTGTTCCAGCCGCCCGTCCTGCAGGGCAGCTTCCAGACGTAGGCGAGGACCGCCCCCAGGGCCGCCATGAGCCCCAGGGGCAGGTACGGCACGACCGTCCGCGCCGTCGTCCCCAGCCGTGTCATTCGCTGTCGCGCCTGGTGGATCCGGCCATGGGATCGGGCACGATCGCGCCGCCGCCCATCGGGTCGTCGCCGGAGCCGACGTCACCGAGCCTGTCGGCCTCCGTCTGGCCGTCCTCGGGCAGGCCGTCGTTGTCGTCGTCGCTGTCGCAGCCGAGCAGGCCGCAGTCGTTGCCGTTGTCGTCGCCCCACGGGTCGTCCGGCGTGCCGAACGGGTTGTCGGTGGTCGGGGTCGGCTTGGGCTCCGGCTTCTCCACGATGTTCTCGGACTGGCCGATGTTCGCCCTGGCCGGGAACTGCTCGACCGGCAGCTTCAGCGTCTCGTGGGCGCGCAGCATGAAGGCACGCCACACCTCGGTGGGCGGACCGGCGCCCTCGAAGCCCAGCGACACCTCGTAGGGCTTGGTGTAGACCTTGTTGATCCCGTCGTACTTGCTGTTCTTCTTGCCGTCGGTCACGGGGCAGTTGGAGTGCTGCGGCGGTACGACCTTGCCGGAGGCGGTCCTGCACTCCTCGCGGTAGAAGCCGACCGCGGTGGAGATCTGCGGCGTGTAGCCGACGAACCAGGCTTCCTTCTCGTCGTTGTTGGTGCCGGTCTTGCCGGCGGCCGGACGGTTGCCCAGGCCCTTGCCCGCGGCGGTGCCGCCGGCCTTGAGCACCGACTGCATCGCGGCGGTGGCGTCGGCGGCGGCCTCGGCCGAGATCACCTGTCGCGGCAGCTTCTTCTCGGGGTTCCAGCGGACGCTCTTGTCCGGGTTGAGGACCTTCTGAACCACGTGGTAGTCGGCGTGCTTGCCGCCGTTGGCGAAGATCGAGTAGCCGGCCGCCTGCTCGACGGGGGACACCAGCGCCGAGCCGATCGAGAAGCCGTAGGCGTGGGAGGCGACGTCGTCGTCCATCCGCTTCTTGCCGAGGCCCGCCTCCACGACGATCCGCTTCACGTCCTCCAGCTGGCCGGGCAGCTTGTAGGCCATGGAGACGTACGCGGTGTTGACCGAGGCGGCGGTGGCCTTGACGACATCGACGGCCTGGCCGACGTTGTGGCTGTTGCGGTAGCCGCCGATCTGCTGGCCCGGGATCTCCTTGGGCACGGTCTCGTTGCCCGGCACGAAGCTGTTGAGGCTGTAGCCGGCGTCGAGCCAGGCGGCCAGCACGTACGGCTTGAAGGCCGAGGCCGCCTGCTTGTACGACTTGAAGGGCTCGTTCCACGGGTCGGTGATGTAGTTCCTGCCGCCGTAGAAGGCGAGCACCCTGCCGTTTCGGGGGTCGACGGCGGCCAGACCCGCGTGGAACTCCTTGTTCATGCGCGCGGTCACGCCCTCGACCGCCGCCTTGGCGTCCCTCATCAGCTGCTTGTCGAACGTCGAGACGATCCGGTAGCCGCTGCGCTCGATCTCGTCGCTGCTGATGTTGTTGCGCTCGAGCTCGTTGAGGACCTCCCTGACCATGTAGCCGGTGAGCCCGGACATCTCGCTCTTGTCGGTGGGCTTCTTGACCTTCGGCCACTTGGCGGTCGCCGGCAGGTTGCCGTACTTCTGCGGGAACTGGTCGGCCATGTACTTGATCACGGTGCTCCACCGCGACTTCAGCCGGGGGTCCTCACCGTCCCAGTTGGGCTGCTGGATGCGGGCGGCCAGGTACGCCGCCTGCGCGGGGGTGAGCTTGGCGGCCTTGGTGTTCTTGCCGAAGTAGGCCTCGGCGGCCGCCTGGATGCCGTAGGCACGGCCGTAGTTGATCGTGTTGAGGTAGTCCATGAGGATGTCCTCTTTGGACTTCTCCTTGTTGAGCTTCACCGCGACGAAGATCTCTTTGACCTTCCGCTGGATCGACTGCTCCTGGCTGAGGCCCTCGTAGTAGTTGCGCGCCATCTGCTGGGTGATGGTGGAGGCGCCCTGGACCTGCTGGCGGGTCACGGTCATCCACACCGAGCGGGCGATGCCGGGGATGGAGATGCCGGAGTCCTCCCAGAAGGTCTTGTTCTCGATGGCGATCGTCGCGTCCTTGACCGCGTCGTTGACCTCGCTGAACTTGATGATCTTTCGCGGGATGCCCCAGCGGGCGATCTCGGTCTTGCCGTCCCGGTAGTAGATGATGCTTTCCTGCGCGACCGCGTTCTGCTGGGCGACCTCGGGCAGCGGTGTGTTCGCGTAGGCGACCCAGATCATCCCGAACAGGCCGGCGGCCAGCACGACCATGCTGGCCATGACGATCTTCCAGTTCGGGATGAACCGCTTCCAGCCGCGGCGGCCCTTCCCCGCGTCGCCGCCTTCGCCACCGCCGCCGCGACCCGGGCCCTCGGGGCCGCGCGGGCCCCGGCCGCCGCGGGAGCGGCGCGGCTCGGGTCCGCCCACCATCGTCTCCTCGGCACCGCGCCGGCGCGACGGGGGTCCGTCCACGGGGTACTGCGCGGTCTGCTGTGGCGGCACCTGCTGCGGCCCCGACGGCCGGGAGGGTGCGGGCGGCTGCGCGTCCATCGCGCCCGTCTGCTCGTAGGCGGCCTCGGGACGGCGTTCCATGCCCCAGCCGGTTTGTGTCGGCTGCGAAGCGGGCACGGGACTCGAGCGACGGCGCCTCCCCTGGCGACCCGTCCCTTCAGCGCGCTCTCCGCGTCCGATCGGCTCGGGACCATAGCTGCTGTTACTCAACACGTCCTCGCATCGTCGTCATCTGGCACGGCGGGCGCCGTCCTCGGTTCACGTGGTGCCGACGCTGTCAGGCGGCCCGGTGCCGAGGACATAAGAGACGGTCAGGTGGTTCCAGGAACAACCCTGACATACCTCGACCACATAGACCCTGAACTCCTCGTAATCATGGGCCATCTCGAGGATCTCTGATGTGGCCTTTGCGCGACCGGCATGTCGGCCCAGCGCGTCGCCGTAGACATAGGTCACGTTGGTGACGTTCTCTCTCGCGCATACCGGGCAGGGACGTTCGGTCGGTTCGCCGAAGTGCCGTGCCGCGCGAAGGAGATAGGGCTGTGCGTCGCAGACATCACGAGTGGAGGCATGCCCGGAGCGAAGTGAGCGCACTGCCGCCCGCTTCGCCAGCCCGTAGTCCACCACCCCTCGCTGAGACCACATGGGCGCCAGACTACGGCTTTTTGCCGATTCCACCCAACCTCTTGGGGAATCCGTTGATTGCGGCGATATAGCGACGCGACGTATTGTGTGGATGTATCGACTCGATACATCGGCGCGAGAGGGGGCGGTTTCCTTGGCCAGCGGACAGGGCAGAGTGCTTGAACTCGCCGTGCTCGGGTCGCTGCACGAGACCCCTCTCCATGGCTACGAGCTGCGCAAACGGCTCAACGCGCTGCTGGGGATGTTCAGAGCCTTCTCCTACGGCTCGCTGTACCCGTGCCTGAAGTCACTGCTGGAGCAGGGGCTCATCATGGAGGAGCGCCCGGCGGAGGCGGTCGTCGGAGGGCGATCGAAGATCGTCTACAAACTCACCGCCGACGGCAAGGAGCGGCTGCAGGACCTGCTCACCCAGGCAGGCCCGTCCGCGTGGGAGGACGAGAGCTTCGGCGTCCACTTCGCCTTCTTCAGGCACACGGAGGCCGAAGTACGGCTGCGCATCCTCGAAGGACGCCGCAGCCGCCTCGAGGAACGGCTCGACAGCGTCCGCACCGCGCTGGCCCGCACCAGGGAGCGCCTCGACAGCTACACGTTGGAGCTGCAGCGTCACGGTCTGGAATCGGTCGAACGCGAGGTGCGTTGGCTGAACGAGCTGATCGCCACGGAACGCAGGGCCTCACAGGAGCCCGAGAAAGATACGTCATCAGATGAGTAAGGGAGCGAGTGCGATGGGTTCGGTACGCGTAGCCGTTGTCGGTGTCGGCAACTGCGCGGCGTCGCTGATTCAGGGCGTTCACTACTACAAGGACGCCGACCCGGACACACGAGTGCCGGGTCTGATGCACGTCAAGTTCGGCGACTACCACGTCGGTGACATCGAGTTCGTCGCCGCTTTCGACGTCGACGCCAAGAAGGTCGGCCGCGACCTGTCCGAGGCGATCGTCGCCAGCGAGAACAACACGATCAAGATCACGGACGTGCCGCCGACCGGTGTCATCGTCCAGCGCGGCCACACCTTCGACGGTCTCGGCGAGTTCTACCGCGAGATCATCGAGGAGTCCGACGAGGCGCCCGTGGACGTCGTGCGGGTGCTGAAGGACGCCCGGGTGGACGTGCTGGTGTCCTACCTGCCGGTGGGCTCGGAGGAGGCCGACCGCTTCTACGCCCAGTGCGCGCTCGACGCCAAGGTGGCGTTCGTGAACGCGCTGCCGGTCTTCATCGCCTCCGACCCCGAGTGGGCGGAGAAGTTCACCGAGGCGGGCGTGCCGATCGTCGGCGACGACATCAAGTCGCAGGTCGGCGCCACCATCACGCACCGCGTGATGGCCAAGCTGTTCGAGGACCGCGGGGTCGAGCTGCTGCGCACCTACCAGCTCAACTTCGGCGGCAACATGGACTTCATGAACATGCTGGAGCGCAAGCGGCTCCAGTCGAAGAAGATCTCCAAGACGCAGTCCGTCACATCGCAGATCCCGCACGAGATGGCCAAGGCCGACGTGCACATCGGCCCGTCCGACCACGTGCCGTGGCTCGACGACCGCAAGTGGGCCTACGTCCGCCTGGAGGGCCGCTCGTTCGGCGACACCCCGCTGAACCTGGAGTACAAGCTCGAGGTGTGGGACTCGCCCAACTCGGCGGGCGTCATCATCGACGCGGTACGCGCCGCGAAGATCGCCCTCGACCGGGGGATCGCCGGGCCGATCCTGTCGGCCAGCTCCTACTTCATGAAGTCGCCGCCCGAGCAGTACTCCGACGAGGAGGCCCACGAGTACGTGGAGAAGTTCATCCGCGGCGAGGTGGAGCGGTAGTCCTCCCGTACGGCAGGCCGGCCTGAGCGCCGACGTCTCGTCGTGGCCGGGCGCTGTCCCCGTGCGCCACTCCAGCGCACGGGGTCCCCGCCCCGACGGCGAGACGTTCCGCGTTTCCGGGGTACGCCGTGACGGCGGCCGGCCACGGGCGCTCGGTGAGCGCTTCCCTGGAGGGACGCCGGCCCCGCGCCTCGGGTGGCGCCGGCGCCGGCGTGCCGTAACCGGAGATCCCCCGTTTCCGCGGGCTCAGGAGAGCGGGCGGGCGGCCGGGGGCAGCTCGGCGGGCGCGGCGGGGGACCAGGCGAGCGGGTCGGCCCCGAGGTCGTCGAGCTGGGGCACCTGGTCGCGGCACCACGGCGAGATCGCCAGCAGCCCCGACATCACGCCCGAGGCGAACTCCTTCCACGGCATCCACACCACCTCCCCCACCTCGTCGGGGTTCGGCCGTACCGGCGCGCTCGTCAGCACCCGGTAGACGGGGCACAGCTCGTGCTCGACGACGCCGTTGGCCATCACCGCCCGGTAGGAGAAGCGGGGCAGCATGAGATCGACGCGGTCGACGACCATGCCGAGCTCGTAGGAGAGCCGGCGCAGCACCGCGTCCTGGAGGGGCTCGCCCGGCAGCGGGTGGCCGCAGCAGCTGTTGGTCCACACGTCCGGCCAGGTGACCTTGTGAGAGGCCCGCCTGGACAGCAGCACCCGGCCGTCCTCGTCGAAGACGTAGCTGGAGAAGGCCAGGTGCAGCGGCGTGTCAGGACCGTGTATCGACGCCTTGGGTGCGGTGCCGATCGCGTTGCCTTCGCCGTCGACCAACACCACGAGTTCGTCAGGAGTCACAGTCTGTAGCGTACGTGATCATGACGCTGGGCCGGAACACTTTTACCCACCTGTCACGTGACGTATCTCAGGGTCGACCCCGATGTCCGGACGTGGGGCGAAGGCTAGGCTTGCGTCGTGTCTTATGCCGCCGATCTCCAAACGGTCCTGAAGGGGCGCGACTTCAGGCGGTTGTTCTTCACCCGCCTGGTCTCGCAGTTCTCCGACGGGATCTTCCAGTTCGGCGTCGCGGGTTTCGCGTTCTTCAGCCCGGAGAAGCAGACCACCGCGCTCCAGGTGGCGATCGGCCTGGCCGTGCTGCTGCTGCCGTACAGCGTGCTCGGTCCGTTCGTGGGCGTCTTCATCGACCGCTGGTCGCGGCGGCAGATCCTGGTGGTCGCGCCGATCGTGCGCGGCGGGCTGCTGCTGGTCGCCGCGGCGTTCGTCGCCGCCGGCCTGCCCGACGAGTACTTCTACGCGGCGGCGCTCGGCGTGCTGGGCGTCAACCGGTTCTTCCTGGCCGCGCTGGGCGCCTCGCTGCCGCACGTGGTGCCTAGGGAGCAGCTGATGATGGCCAACGCCGTCACGCCCACCTCCGGCACTGTCGTCACCTTCGTCGGCGCGGGCTTCGGCATCGTGCTGCGCTGGGTGTTCGGGGCGGGCCCCGGCGGCACCGCGCTGCTGCTGGTCACCTCGGGCGTGGTGTTCGGGCTGAGCGCGCTCATCGCCCGCACCATGCACCGGTCCCTGCTCGGCCCCTCCTACGACCCGGACCGGCCGCAGGCGCGCGAGGCCCTGCGCAACGTGGTCAGCGGTCTCGTCGACGGCGCCAGGCACCTGATCCACCACCGCGCGGCCGCCGCCGCGATGGGCGCGATGGCCACCCACCGCTTCATGTACGGCATGGCGACGGCGATGGGCATCATCCTCTACCGCTACTACTTCACCGACGGCGACGCAGACGCCGCCCTGTCGGGCATCAGCATCGTGCTGGTGACCTCGGGCTTCGGCTACTTCCTCGCGGTGGTCATCACGCCGTGGGCCACCGAGCGCATGCCCATCGAGCGCTGGGTGCCGACGATGCTGGTCACCGCGGGCGTGCTGAGCGCGATCCTGATCATCCCGTTCCAGCCGTGGGGCCTGTGGATCGGCGGCTTCGTACTGGGGGTGACCGGGCAGAGCGTCAAGATCTGCGCCGACACCAGCGTCCAGCGCGACGTCGAGGACGCCTACCTGGGCCGGGCCTTCTCGATCTACGACATGCTGTTCAACGGCATGTACGTGCTGGCGGCGGCGCTGTCGGCGGCGATCCTGCCGGCGAACGGCAAGTCCCTCGTAGCCGTCGCGATCATGGCGGTCGGCTACGTGCTCGGCGCGGTGATCTACCGGATCGTCACGCCGACGCGCTCTCCCCAGACTCTGTAGATCCGCTAGAAGCCGTTCTCCCCCGCCCACTCCAGCAGCGCCTGCGTGGCGGCCTCCTTGCCGATGACGCCCTTGTCGAGGCGCAGCTCCAGCAGGAACTTGTAGGCCTTGCCCACGGCAGGGCCAGGGCCGACACCGAGGACGCGCTGGATCTCGTTGCCGTCGAGCTCCGGCCTGATCTTCGCCAGCTCCTCTTCCTCCGCCAGCCGTTCGATGCGCTCCTCGAGCTGGTCGTAGGTGCGGGAGAGGACCTGCGCCTTGCGCTTGTTGCGCGTGGTGCAGTCGGCCCTGGTCAGCTTGTGGAGGCGCTCGAGCAGCGGGCCCGCGTCGCGCACGTAGCGGCGTACCGCGCTGTCGGTCCACTCGCCGGTGCCGTAGCCGTGGAAGCGCAGGTGCAGCTCCACCAGGCGGGAGACGTCGGCGACGACGTCCTTGGGGAACTTCAGCTCCGCCATCCGCTTCTTGGTCAGCTGCGCGCCCACCACCTCGTGGTGGTGGAAGGAGACCCGGCCGCCGGGCTCGTGACGGCGCGTCTTGGGCTTGCCCACGTCGTGCATGAGCGCCGACCAGCGCAGGATGCGGTCGGGCTTGCCGTCCTCCTCCTGGGCGATGGCCTGTTCGAGCACGATCAGCGTGTGCTCGTAGACGTCCTTGTGGCGGTGGTGCTCGTCGATCTCCAGGCGGAGCCTGGGCAGCTCGGGCAGCACGTGCGCGGCCAGCCCGGTCTCGACGAGCAGGCGCAGGCCCTCCCGGGGCATCGCGCCGCAGACCAGCTTGTCGAGCTCGTCGCGGATCCGCTCGGCCGAGACGATCTCGATGCGGTCGCTCATCGCGGCCATCGCGGCGACGGTCTCCGGCGCGACCGTGAAGCCGAGCTGGGCGGCGAAGCGGGCGGCGCGCAGCATGCGCAGCGGGTCGTCGCCGAAGGACTGCTCGGGCGTGCTGGGCGTGCGCAGCGTCCTGGCCGCCAGGTCGTCCCGCCCGCCGTAGGGGTCGACGAACTCGTGGCCCGGCAGCCGCACCGCCATCGCGTTGACGGCGAAGTCGCGGCGCTCCAGGTCGGCCTCGAGCGTCTCGCCGTACATGACCTCGGGCTTGCGCGACTTGGGGTCGTAGGACTCGCTGCGGTAGGTGGTGATCTCGAGCAGCCAGCCGCCCTTGCGCACGCCGATCGTGCCGAAGTCGATGCCGATCGTCCAGACCGAGTCGGCCCAGTCTCTGACGATCTCCAGGACCCGTTCGGGACGGGCGTCGGTCGTCAGGTCGAGGTCGTTGCCGATACGGCCCAGCAGGATGTCGCGCACGGAGCCGCCCACCAGGGCAAGCTCGTGCCCGCGGGCGGCGAAGAGCTCGCCGAGTTCGTTGGCGACGGGAGCGATTTTGCGGGAGATCTCTATTGAGTCGGACAAGCTGGGTAGGTCCTTCTATTGCGGAACATATCCCCCGAGCCACACCGGGTCCGGGTTACCGTCGGTCAGAGACCGTCGGGGGCCCATGGAACGAGGCAAGGAGCGTATATATGAAGGACGCCCTCGCGATCCACCGCTGGCTCCTCGCACACCAGGTCCATCATGAGATCGTACGCCTTCCGCGCCCCATGACGTGCGCCGAAGAGCTGCCCTCGGCGACCTCGTCCGCACCCGGGCGGTGCGTGGCCGTGACGGTGTTCGAGCGCCACTCGAGGCTGGGCCGCGAGGCGGTGGCCGTGGTCTCCACGGTCGCCGACCTGCCCACCGCCCACACGGTGGGTCTGCTGCTGGGTTCGACGAACGTCAGCCCGGCGCCGGCGTTCGCGATCAACGCGTCCACCGACTACGCGGCCGGACTGGTATGTCCGCTCCTGCTCCCTCTCGAGCTGTTTGTCCTTGTGGACGAGCGGATCCCCGCCGACGGCGGCCTCGTCTTCACGCCGACGGGCGAGCGCCACACCGCACTGCGGTTGCACGCCCTCGACCTCCTGCGACTCGTCCGCGGCAAGACCGTGGACCTCGGCCTGATCCGTCCCAGGGGAACCCGTGAGGCGGTCGCGCTCCGGCACTGAGCCCGTACCATGGCGGCGTGCGTCGAACTCCTCCACGGGCAGAAGCGTGATCCGTAAGACCACGCTGCTCCCGGTCCTCATCGCGGCGTTGCTCTCCGCCTTCGTCGTGACGCCGGCCGGTACGGCTGCCGCCGCCACCGTCACGGCGCAGCAGGTCAGGGTGACGATCGAGTCGATCACGCCGGACGTGCCGCGCAAGCCCGCCGACGAGATCAAGGTCATCGGCAAGCTGACCAACACCGGCACGACACCGCTGGCCGCCCCGATGATGCGGCTGCGCCCTGCCCGGCAGCCGTTCTCGAGCAGAGCCGCCATGGAGGAGTACCTGGCGGGCGGCTTCGTCTCCGACTACGGCGCGGCCCACTCCGTGATCAGCCTGCCCGCCATCGCGCCCGGCGGCACGGCCGCGTTCGAGCTGAAGACCACTCCCATGGCGCTGACCCTGTCCAGGTTCGGCGTCTACCCGCTGGGCGTCGAGCTGCTGAACGGCGGGCTGCCCGTCACCACCGTCCGCACGTTCCTGACGTACGCGCCGCCGAACGCCAAGCCGCCGAAGAACAGGATCGCCTTCGCGCTGCCGATCATCGATCAGCCGCGCCGCGGTCCCGACGACGTCTTCATCGACGACAACCTGCGCACCTCGCTGCTCGGCAGCGGCCGTCTCGCCGACCTGCTGCGCATCGCGAAGTCCCAGCCGAAGAACGTCACCTGGTTCGTCGACCCGGCCCTGCTCGACGACGTCCATGCGATGTCGGCCGGCGAGCAGTACAAGGTGCGGCCCAAGGCGGGCGGCGAGATCAAGCGGCCGCGCGACACGGCGGCGGCCCAGTGGCTCGACGAGCTGCGGGCGGCTCTCGCCACGCAGAACGTGGTGGCCACGCCGTACGCGGACCCCGACGTCACGGCGCTGGCGCACCAGGGGCTCGACGAGGAGACCGCGAAGGCCATCACGATCAGCGCCGCGAAGGCCAGGACGCTGCTCAAGCGGGACGTGCCCACCGCGACCGCGTGGCCGCCGGCGGGCAAGATCGACGATGACGCGCTCGACCTGCTGACCGTCGGCGGCGTCACCACGGTCCTGCTGGACGCCGACAACCTGACCACGAGCGCGCGGCCGAACCCGACGGCCGACGCGGCCCTGACCGTGCCCCCCGCGGTCACGCCCGACGCCGCGACGACGATCGACAGCGTCTCGGGGCCCGTCAGGGCGCTGGTCGCCGACCCGGGGCTGAGCCGCACGCTGGAGCTCCAGAAGGGCGTGCCGGGCTCGTCGACCCTGCAGAAGCAGCGGTTCGTGGCGGAGACCGCGATGATCGCCGGCGAGCAGGGCGTCAGCGCGCCCCGGTCGCTCGTCGTGGCGCCCCCGCGCCGCTGGAACCCCAACCCGACCCACGTGACCAACCTGCTGAAGACGGCCGCGGGCCTGCCGTGGCTCACCGGCGTGCCGCTCACCTCGATCAAGCAGACCAAGGCGTCCGCCCCGCGCGCGGGGCTGACCTACACCGACGCCGACCGCAAGGCCGAGCTGAGCAGGAAGTACCTCGAGTCGGTGAGGCGGGTCGCGGGCAAGGCCGCGCTCACCTCCGGCATCACCTCCGGGCACGCGCCGTCCGCCTTCGACACGGCGGTGCTGCGGCTGACCTCCTCGGCCTGGCGGGTCAAGTCCGGCATCGGCGCCAGGGAGGCCAAGCAGGTCGAGGCCAAGGTGGGCGAGAGCCTCGCGAAGGTCTACATCACCGGCTCGGCGCAGGGCAGGACGCGCTCACTGGCCGGCCAGGAGGGCCAGATCCCCGTCAGCGTGAAGAACGGGCGCGACGAACCGGTCTCCCTGACCGTGCAGGTCACCTCCGACTCCACCGACCTGCTGGAGATCGTCAGCGACGGCAAGCCCCAGCGGCTCGACATCGGCCCGGGGCAGAGCGGCACGATCCAGGTGAAGATGCGGGTCAAGGTGAGCGGCGACTCGCTCGTCACCATCCAGCTGCGCACTCTGGACGGCAAGGCCTACCAGAAGCCCGCCAAGCTGACGATCAGGACGACGGGCTACACCCAGATCGCGCTGGTCATCGTCGGCGGGGCGCTGTCGGTGATGCTGGCAGCCGTGGTGATGCGAGTGCTCAGGCGCAGGTCGGAGCGGCGCGTGGCGAAGACGGCGAAATCTAGGGAGAGCGAGCGCGTATGAGCCGCATGCTGCGAGCCAGCGCCATCATGGCCGCGGGCACGCTGGTGTCCAGGGTCACCGGTTTCGTCCGCACGATCATCTTGGCCGCGGCGATCGGCACCGGCCTCATGGGCGACGCCTACCAGGCCGCCTACACGATCCCCTACAGCATCCTCGACCTGCTCATCCTCGGCGTGCTGAGCAGCGTGGTCGTGCCGATGATCGTGCGCGCCCAGCGGGAGGACCCCGACGGCGGCAGGGCCTACGAGCAGCGGCTGCTCACGCTGTCGACGCTCGCGCTCACGGTCGTCGCCGTGCTGGCCGTCCTGGCCGCCCCGCTGCTGATCGACCTGTACACCGACTGGCGGGCGGGCTCGCGGGAGTTCGCGGTCGCGGTCTCGCTGGCCAGGTACATCCTGCCGCAGCTGGCCTTCTTCGGCGTCGGGGCCATCGCCGGCGCTATCCTGAACACCCGGGACAGGTTCGCCGCGCCGATGTGGGCGCCCGTCCTGAACAACGTGGTCGTCATCGGCGTCCTGCTGGCCTACATCGCCGTCAGCACGGCCAGGGGCGACATCTCGAAGGTCACCGAGGGCGATCTGGCACTGCTCGGGCTCGGCACCACCGCGGGCATCGTGGCGCAGGCCCTCGTGCTGATCGTCTCGCTCAGGCGGGCCGGTTTTTCCTTCCGCCCCCGCTTCGACGTCCGCAACGCCAGGCTCGGCGAGATGGGCAGGGCGGGCGTCTGGACCATCGGCTACGTCGTGGTGACCCAGCTCGGCCTGATCCTCACGACCAACCTGGCCACCGCGGCGAGCAAGGTGGCCCCCGGCCACGGCATCGCCGCCTACAACTTCGCCTTCCAGCTCTTCCAGCTGCCCTACGGCATCATCGGCGTCTCCGTCATCACCGCCATGCTGCCGAGGATGAGCAGGTCGGCGGGCGAGGGCAGGCTCGACGATCTGCGCTCCGAGTTCGCCTCCGGGGTACGGCTGGTCGGCTCGGTCATGGTGCCGATCTCGCTGCTGCTCATGGTGCTCGGCCCCGCGATGACGGTGCTGATCTTCGGCCACGGCGACACCTCCTCGGAGAGCGCCGTCTACATCGGCAACGTGCTGCAGGTCTTCGGCCTGGCGCTGGTGCCGTTCTCGATCTTCCAGCTCCTGCTGCGGGTGTTCTACAGCTTCGGCGACACGCGGACGCCGGTTTTCGTGGGCGCGGGCACCACCGCGGTCAACGCGGTGCTCATGCTCGTGGCCTCCTTCACGCTCCCCGCGGAGTACGTCGTCATGGGGCTGGCCTTCGCCTACACCGTGGCGTACACGGTCGGCGCGACGGTGGCGTGGATGATGGCCAGCCGGCGCGTGGGCGGTCTGGGCGGCTGGACCGTCGGCTCGGCGCTGACCAGGATGTACGTCGCCGCCATGCCCACGGCCGTGCTCGCGCTCGCCGCCGTCTGGGGCGTCCAGCAGGCCTTCGGCATCCTGGGTACGGTCAACGCGCTGATCATTCTGGGCGTCGGCGGCGGCCTCGGCGGCGCCCTGTATCTGGTCGTCGCGCACAAGATGCGTATCCCGGAGGTCAACTCGATCGTTGGAATGGTCGCGGGGCGGGTAGGCCGGTACTAATGAGAAACGTGGCTATCAGACTGCCGCGTTCCCATGTCGCAGCTGAGCGCCCGTATCGGCAGTCCAGCGGCCACGTTTCTCATTAGTAAGAAGCGCGGGAGGAACCGGCGCGGCACTACCATGGTGCCCGACACGTGGCAAAACGGAAGCAGGAGGGGCGTGGGCGGATCCACCCGACATCGCGTGCCTGCGTGGAGGGACGTCACGCAGGTGATCGAGTCATGAGCGGCGCCTCAACGGTTGAGCCAGGAACCCGCCTCGCGGAGCGCTTCCGTCTGGAGGACCGTGTCAGCGAGTCGGAGGGGGCCACCCTCTGGAAGGCCATCGACGAGATCCTCGCGCGCCCTGTCGCGGTGCACACCTTCGATCCCGACTTCCCGCGCGTCACCGAGGTGGTGACCGCCGCCCGCGCCGCGAGCAGGCTCACCGACCCCCGGCTGACCCAGGTGTTCGACGCCGCCGAGGACGGCGAGCTGGCCTACGTGGTGAGCGAGTGGGTCACCGGCGACTCGCTGTCCGACCTGCTGGCCGGCGGCCCGATGGAGCCCGAGCGCGCCGCCGCCCTGGTCGCCGAGGCGGCCGAGGCGCTGGCCCACGCGCACGAGCACGACCTCCACCACCTGTGCCTGCACCCCGGCAAGCTCGTCTGGACCACCGGCAACACGGTCAAGGTGCTCGGTGTCGCCGTCGACGCGGCCCTCGCCGGGCTCACCACCGACGATCCCGCGCGCGACGACGCCGAGGGGCTCGGCCGCCTGCTCTACGCCGGCCTGACCGGGCACTGGCCGGGCGACGAGGAGGAGGGCGGGCTGCCCGCCGCCCCCATGACCGACGGCCACTTCTGCACCCCGCGCCAGGTGACCGCGGGCGTGCCCGGCTACCTCGACACCATCACGTGCCGGGCCGTGCTGCCCGAGTCGCGCAGGGGGCAGAGCGCGCTGGCCACTCCCGCGGAGATGGCCGAGGCGCTGGCCGACGTCGCCAGGCCGCTGCCGATCCCCTTCACGCCGGCTCCTCCGCCACCGCCGCCGCCCGCCCCCACCGTGGCCTCCCGCTCGGAGGGGATGGAGATCCGGCAGCAGCTCTACGTGCCCGCGCCGCCGAAGCAGCCGAGCACCCTCAACCGGGCGCTGATGACGTTCCTCGTGCTGCTGGTGATCGCCGCCGTGGGCGTCGGCGCGTGGACGCTCGGCCGCAAGCTCGGCAACCCGGGGCAGCAGCCGCCGGTCGCCGAGAGCTCGGCGCCGCCCACGCCGACGGCGGAGCCGCAGATCGTCAAGCCGTCCACCGCCACCGGCTTCGACCCGCTCGGCGACGACCGCGCCGAGCATCCCGAACTCGCCAAGGACGCCATCGACGGCAAGCCCGACACCTTCTGGAACACCACGAAGTACGTCAGCGCCACGCTGGGTAACCTGAAGCCGGGCGTGGGCCTCATGCTCGACATGGGGAAGCCGACGAAGATCGCTGATGTGATCGCGACGCTGTCCGACAGCCCCGGCGCCACCGTCGAGCTGAAGGTCGGCAACTCCGCCGATCTCAGCTCGCTGAAGACGGTGGCCAAGCAGAAGGACGCCTCGGGCAAGGTCACGCTGACGCCGGGGGAAGCCGCAACCGGTCAGTACGTTTTGATCTGGTTTACGCGTCTTCCCGCGGAGGACGGGGCGTTTCGTGGCACCATCTATGACGTAGTGGTGTATTCCCCCGGAACGGCATAAACCTTGTGAATTCCCCACCCGAGCCACCCTCTGACGCCGAGCTGCTCACCCGGCACCTCGACGGGGATCAGCATGCGTTCAGTGAGATCGTCAAAAGGCACCGAGACCGCATGTGGGCGGTCGCCCTGCGCACGCTCGGCGACCCCGACGAGGCGGCTGACGCCGTACAGGACGCGTTCGTCTCCGCCTACCGGAAGGCGCACAGCTTCCGCGGCGAGGCGGCCGTCACCACCTGGCTGCACCGCATCGTGGTCAACGCCTGCCTCGACAGGATGCGCCGCAAATCCGTCCGGCCCGTCGCCGACGACGAGCTGATCGAGGCGGCCGAGCGCGACACCCCGATGCCCGACCAGACCGGCGAGCGCGAGGTCTCCATGGAGGTTTCGGCCGCGCTCAAACTCCTTCCCGCCGACCAGCGGGCCGCGCTCGTCCTCGTCGACATGATGGGCTACTCCGTCGAAGACGCAGCTCAGGTGCTGTCCGTGCCGAGCGGGACGGTGAAGAGCCGATGCGCCCGCGGTCGCGCGAAACTTGCCCCAATTCTTTCGCATCTACGGAACCGAACCGACCTCACTCGCGTCTCATCCGCGAAGGGAGCAGAACTTCGTGACGGGTGATACGCACTACGATCTGGAGATCTTGGCCGAGCTGGCCGAGGGTCTCCTGGACGCTGCCACAGCCGAACAGGTACGCGAACATCTCGCGGTTTGCGACCCCTGCGGGGAGCTCCTGGCCGACCTGGCGGCGGTTCGCGAGGTGCTCGCGGCGACTCCCACCCCGGCCATGCCGATGGGCGTCGCGATGCGAATCGACCAGGCTCTTGCTCGTGAGGCTTCCGGGGGGCGTGTCGGCCTCGTGGAAAGTCCCGACTGGGATGAGCTGACCCGACAGGCACCGCCCGAGCCGGTACGGCTGGGCGTCGTCGCCGACGACGGCAGCATCGTCCCAGCGCGATCCCGACGCTCCGCACGCCGGCGCAGATGGGCCATGCCCGCTGTCGCGGCGGCCGCGGCGGCGGTCGTGGTCGGCACGGCGGCGGTCGGAACGACCATGCTGGCGGGCGGCGGTGGCTCTCCTGTGGAGAAGAACACCATGGCTCAACCACAGCCGTCCGAACCGAGCGTCGGCTACGTCGTGACGGACACCGACTACAACTGGAGCTCGCAGGACCTGCGCCAGCCGCTGCGCGACTTCTTCGGCCCCGCGCCCGCCTCCAAGGGCGGCGGCGTCGACGCCAGGGTGACCGCCTGCGTCACCAAGGTGTCCAACCGGAGCAGGCTCAAGCCCTTCATGGTCGACCAGAGCGAGTTCAACGGCCAGGAGGCCCTGATCGTCGCCTCCTGGAAGGACAAGGTCGCCCAGCGCGTCCGAGTCGACGTCGTCGACCCGTTCACGTGCAAGAACATCGTCAAACCCACACTGGGCAGCTGGAACTAGCGCCAAGCAGAAGGGCCCGCCACGGCGGGCCCTTCCTCTTTGTGGGCAGGTGGGAATCAGCGGCGCCTAGGATCTGTTGACGCCACTGGCAAACAGAGAAGGAAGGCGTGGAGCGTTGAGCGACGTCCGGAATGTGATCATCATCGGTTCGGGGCCCGCAGGGTATACCGCGGCCGTCTACTCCGCACGCGCCGAACTCAAGCCTCTGGTCTTCGAAGGCTCCGTGACCGCGGGCGGCGCGCTCATGAACACCACCGACGTGGAGAACTTCCCCGGGTTCCCCGACGGCATCATGGGCCCCGACCTGATGGACAACCTGCGCAAGCAGGCCGAGCGCTTCGGCGCCGAACTGGTCGCCGACGACGTGGTCGAGGTCGACCTGGAGGCCAACCCCAAGGTCGTCAAGACCCACACCGACACCTACTACGCCAAGTCGGTCATCCTGTCGATGGGCTCCGGTTACCGCGAGCTGGGCCTGCAGAACGAGAAGCGACTGTCCGGCCACGGCGTGTCCTGGTGCGCCACCTGCGACGGGTTCTTCTTCCGCAACAAGGACATCGTGGTCGTCGGAGGCGGAGACACCGCCATGGAGGAGGCCATCTTCCTCACCCGCTTCGCGCGCATGGTGACCGTCGTCCACCGCCGCGACGAGCTGCGCGCCAGCAAGATCATGCAGGAGCGCGCCTTCGCCAACGAGAAGATCCGCTTCGTCTGGGACTCCGAGGTCACCGACGTGCTCGGCGACGACAAGGTGACCGCGGTCACGCTGCGCAACATCAAGACGGGCGAGGAATGCGAGCTGGCCACCGACGGCCTGTTCATCGCGATCGGCCACGACCCGCGCACCGACCTGGTCAAGGGGCAGATCGAGCTCGACGACGAGGGATACGTCAAGGTGGCCTCGCCGTCCACCGAGACCAACATCCCCGGCGTGTTCGCCGCCGGCGACGTGGTCGACCACACCTACCGGCAGGCCATCACGGCGGCGGGCACCGGCTGCTCGGCGTCGCTCGACTCAGAGCGCTGGCTCGCAAGCAACGAGAACTAACGAAGGAGCCCACTGTGAAGGCAGTCACCGACGCCTCGTTCGAGGCGGACGTCCTCAAGAACGACAAGCCCGTCCTTGTCGACTTCTGGGCGGAGTGGTGCGGCCCGTGCCGCCAGGTCGCGCCGATCCTCGAGGAGATCTCGAAGGAGTACGGGGACAAGCTGGAGATCGTCAAGCTGAACATCGACGAGAACCCGAACGTGCCTCGCGACTACGGTGTGCTCCAGATCCCGACCATGAACGTCTACAAGGGCGGAGAGGTCGTCAAGCAGATCATCGGCGCCAAGCCGAAGGCCATGCTGCTGCGCGAGCTCGACGGCATCATCTAGCCGTACTCGTCACCGAGCCCCGGGAGTCGACCGACCCCCGGGGCTCGGTCGTTGTCGGGGGCGTCGTCCCACACGTCGCGTCCGCCGCGCGGGAGGCTCCTGCGTGCGGCTGTCCTGGAGGGACGGACATCGCTCCGCCACGTTCGGCCCCGCCTCCAGGCACCCCGAGCCACGCCGGAGACGATCAGGGCCGCCTTAACGCCACGGCTCCCCCCTTCGGAACCCCGGCATACTCAGCCCCCGCCCTTCGGAAACCCCCAGCCACATCGGGGACGGCCGCGACCGCACACGACCCCGTGCCCCGTCCTCCGGGAAACCCCGGCCGTGCGCGGGACGATCAGGCCACACCCGACCCCGCGACGCCCGCCTCCAGGAAACCCAGGCACACCAGGGATGATCACGGCCGCACTTAACGCCGCGGCCCGCGCCCTTCGGAACCCCGGCAGTGCCGGGGACGGCCGCGACCGCACCCGACCCTGCGACCCCCTGTCCTCCAGGAACCCCAGCCACGCGCGGGACGATCACGGCCGCACTCGCCTCCGCGACGCCCGCCCTTCAGGAGCCCCAGCCGCGCCGGGGACGGTCGCGACCGCATCCGACCTCGCGGCGCCTGTCCTCCGGAACCCCAGCCACGCGCAGGACGATCACAACCCCACACGACGCAGCAGCCCCGTCCTCCAGGAAACCCCGACCGCACCGGGGACGATCACGACCGCACACCACCCCGCGACCCCGCCCTTCCGGAACCCCCGCCGCACCCAGGACGGTCG
>NZ_JBSGDV010000002.1:357337-357623 GCF_053602555.1 Nonomuraea sp. NPDC004354
CCGACCCCGCGGCGCCTGTCCTCCGGAACCCCAGCCACGCACAGGACGATCACAACCCCACACGACGCAGCAACCCCGCCCTCCAGGAAACCCCGACCGCACCGGGGACGATCACGACCGCACACCACCCCGCGACCCCGCCCTTCCGGAACCCCCGCCGCACCCAGGACGGTCGCGACCACATCCGACCCCGCGGCGCCTGTCCTCCGGAACCCCAGCCACGCACAGGACGATCACAACCCCACACGACGCAGCAACCCCGCCCTCCAGGAAACCCCGCCGCACG